>NZ_BMQM01000001.1:0-300000 GCF_014648115.1 Deinococcus seoulensis | reverse complement strand
CCCTCGGTGATCAGGACGATCAGGGGCATGCCGGCGTGCGCGGCTTCCAGCACGGCGTCGGCGGCGCCGGCGGGCGGCACGAAGATGATGCTGACGTTGGCGTCGTGCGCGGCTTTCGCCTCGGCGACGCTGTTGTACACGGGCCAGCCTTCGAAGTCGGTGCCGCCCTTGCCGGGCGTGACGCCCGCGACGACCTGCGTGCCGAAGTCTTTCATGGCGCGGCTGTGGCTCGCACCTTCGCGTCCGGTCATGCCCTGCACGATGACGCGGCTGTTGTTGTCAACGAGAATGCCCATTACTTGCCCTCCGCGGCGTTGGCGTCCTTGGCGGCCTCGTCGGCGGCCTCGAACATGGTGGCGTACATCTGGATCAGGGGGCTGCCCACCTCGGCGAGCAGCGCCTTGGCCTCGTCCTCGGCCGTGCCCGCGATGCGCATGCGCACGGGCTTGGTCAGGATGCCGTCGTTCAGGGCCTGGATGACGCCCTTGGCGACCTCGTCGGCGCGGGTGATGCCGCCGAAGATGTTGATGAAGATGGCCTTGACGTCGGTGTCCTTGCTGACCAGTTTGACCGCGTTGTACACGATCTCGGCCTTGGCGCCGCCGCCGATGTCGAGGAAGTTGGCGGGTTTGGCGCCGGCGCGGTTGACCACGTCGAGGCTGGTCATCACGATGCCCGCGCCGTTGCCCAGCACGCCGACGTTGCCGTCGTCGAGTTTCACGTAGGCGAACCCGTACTTGCTGGCCTCGATTTCGAGGGGGTGCTCGGCTTCCAGTTCGCGCCAGTCGGCGAGGTCGGCGTGGCGGTACATGGCGTTGTCGTCGATCTCGAACTTGGTGTCGAGCGCGAGCGGGATGCCGTCGGGGCCGACGAACAGCGGGTTGATCTCGACGAGCACGGCGTCACGCTTCAGCGCGGCCTCGCTCATCTTGACCATCATGTCGGCGATCTTGTTCAGGTTGCCCTTGAAGCCGGCCTTGATGGCCACCTCGCGCGCCTCGTAGGGGCGCAGGCCCGTGACGGGGTCGACGCGGTGCTTGATGATCTTCTCGGGGGTGGCGGCGGCCACTTCCTCGATTTCCATGCCACCCTCGGCGCTGGCCATCAGGGTGAAGCTCTGCACGTTGCGGTCGACGATCATGCCGACGTAGTACTCGACGCCCGCGTCGATGTCGACAGCCTTGGTGACCAGAACCTTGTTGACGGTCAGGCCCTTGATGTCCATGCCGAGGATCTTCTCGCCGTTCTCGAAGGCCTTGTCTTCGGTGGGGCTGAATTTCACGCCGCCGGCCTTGCCGCGTCCGCCCACGTGCACCTGGGCCTTGACAACGACGGGCTGTCCGTACTCGCGGGCGATGGCGCGCACCTCGTCGGGGGTGCGGGCGACCTTGCCGTCCTGAACGTTGACGCCGAACTGGCGCAGAATTTCCTTACCCTGATACTCGTGAAGTTTCACGGTGATCCCTCCTTGGGGGTGTTGTCGGACCTGATGAAAGGCCGTGTCGATTGTCCCGATAAACGAGTATAAGCGCATGGCAGGTGATCCCGCTCACGCTGTCTCCAGTGCGGGGACAGTCGGGGCGGGCCTGAAGGCGGGATTGCCCGTACTGTACAGCATTCCGGCGGCCCGGCCTGACCGGCGCGGGGGCCGGGGGCAGCCGCCGGGCGGGCAGACGGGCCGGGGTGACGCGTGTTACTTTGCCGCTTATGAGTCAACTGGAGCAGTTGCGCGCCGTCATGGGCCGCGCCGGAGTGGACGCCCTGTGGATCAGCGACGCGGCGAACGTGCGGTACCTGAGCGGATTCACGAGCGGCAAGGACGGCAAGGTGCTGGTCACGCCGCAGGGCGAGACGCTGTACACCGACGCGCGGTACACGGTGCAGGCAGGGCAGGAGTCGCGCGTGCCGACGTTCATTGCGCGGCCGCCCGCCACGCTGGAGCACGCCGCGCCGGGCCTCGCGGGCCTGCGCGTGGGCTTCGAGGCCGAGAGCCTGACCGTGGCCGAGCTGGAGCAGTTGCGGGCGTACTGGCCGCAGGCGACGCTGGTGGGCACGGCCGGGCTGCTGTCGGAACTGCGGATGGTCAAGACGCCAGGCGAGGTGCAGGCCGTGCGGGACGCGCAGGCGCTGGCCGACCGGGTGTTCGCGCAGGTGCGGCCCATGATCCGCGCGGGCGTGCGCGAGCTGGACGTGGCGCTGGAGATCGAGTCGCTGCTGCGCCGCGCGGGGGCCGAGAGTGCCTTCGAGATCATCGTGGCGAGCGGGCCGCGCGGGGCGATGCCGCACGGCGTGGCGTCGGACCGCGTGATCGGGGACGGTGAGCTGGTCACGGTGGACATGGGCGCGCGCCTGAACGGGTACAACAGCGACATGACCCGCACGGTCGCGGTGGGCACCCCCAGTCCCGAGATGGCCCGCGTGTACCGCGCGGTGCTGGAGGCCGAGGAGGCGGCGGTGCGGGCGGTGCGGCCCGGCGTGAGCGGCGCGGACCTGGACGCCCTGGCGCGCGGCATCCTGACCGGGCACGGGCTGGGCGAGGCGTTCGCGCACTCGCTGGGGCACGGGGTGGGCCTGATGGTCCATGAGGGACCCAGCCTGCGCGGCAGCAGCGAGGACGTGCTGCGGCCCGGCATGATCGTGACCGTCGAGCCCGGCGCGTACCTGCCGGACGTGGGCGGCGTGCGCATCGAGGATCTGGTGCTGGTCACCGATGACGGCTTCGAGGTCCTGAGCCGCAGCGAGAAGGAGACCGTGTGACCAGCCCCGCCGTGCGGGGGGTGCGGGCGGCGGCGCTGACGGCCGGAATGCTGGCCGCCGTGCTGGGGTCGGCGCAGGCCGGGTCGTACCGCGTGAAGTCCGGCGATACGCTGTGGGGGATCGCGCGGGCGCACGGGGTGAGCGTGCAGGCGCTGCTGGACCTGAACGGCGGGCGCACGCAGCTTCTGCGGCCGGGCGACGTGCTGACCGTGCCGGGAGGCGGCGCGGCGGCGCAGGCGACCGTGCGCGTGGCGGCCATGGCGGCGCCGCAGCAGGGAACGGCGGCGCAGGGGGCCGGGCAGCGGGGACAGGCCGTGTACTACGGGGGCCGCCGGGACGCGCGGACGGTCATGACGGCCGCGCATCTGACCCTGCCGTTCGGGACGTGGGTGCGGGTCACGCATGAACGCACGGGCCGCAGCGTGGACGTGCTGATCAACGACCGTGGGCCGTTCGGGGTGCCGTCCCGGATTATCGACCTGTCCCGCGAGGCGGCGTCGGTGCTGGGCATTCTCGGTGAGGGCGTTGCGCCCGTGCGGGTGGACGTGCTGCGCTAGGCGGCTCTTTCCGGCGGGCCGGGGCGGACCGGCGCGGCCGGAACGCCATCTGCGCGGGGGCGGGCTCGGCAGAGGTGTTAGAATCGTTCGGGTTTCAACCACAGACAGACACTTTCGACTGATGTGCTTCACCCCCGAGGAGGATGGTTTCAATGACGATGGAAACGGCTCTACTGACCCTGGATACCCTTGCGAAGTACCTCAAGGAAAAAGAAGTTCAGCTGGACATGGAAGAGAACAACGGCCAGCGGTTCATCCGCATGGGCTGGCGTTTCGAGATGGGTGACGCGGCCGTGCTGGTCAGCGTCAACGACGGCCCGAACAACACCAGCCGCCTGGAAGTCACCTGCGTGACCCAGAAGCAGTACAACGACCGCCGCAACGAGGTCGTGAACATGCTCAACGACCGCAACCGCGAGCGTGCCTTCGCGCGTTCCATCGACGCGGACGGCAACGTGTGGCTGGAGTACGTGGGCTTCTACCCCACCCTGGCCGAGATGCCCCAGGAGACCTTCGACACGCTGTTCGGCGGCGTGCTGATGCACTTCCAGGATGATTACGCCACCCTGGAAGGCTACGTGGCCCAGAACGGCCCGCAGCTGCAGCAGCCCCAGGCCTGATCGCCTGACGGATGGGGGAAGTGGGGCGACCTGCTTCCCCTTTCCCGGGATACGCTAAGTGAATAGTTTCACGATTAATCCATATTGTGAAACTATTGCCCGATGCGGACTTCACACTGCCTGTGATCAGTCCCGAACAGCGCACCAGCTCACCATCCGGGGGGCGCCGGCGGGGGTGGGGGGTTGACAGTTCCCGAAAGGAACAGTACGGGCGTGACGGTTCTGTCAGAACGCGGCACGTACCCTGAGTTCCATGAGCCGCGCCTCAACCCCCACCCCCTCCCGCCCGTACTGGCGCGGGCCGCAGGGACGTGGGCCACTGGGACGTGGCACGATGCGCGCGCAGTTCACGCTGGTCATCTTCATGCTGGCCTTCCTGCCGAACGTGGTCCTGACCATCACCGCGCAGCCCAGCGTGCCCGCCTCCACCCTGACCATCTGGATGCTGGTCGTCGGTTTCCTGTGCGCGCTGGTCGGGTACGTGCTCAGCGGGACGCTGCTGCGCGCCGTCAGCCGCCTGCAGACCGAGGTCGAACACGGTGACTTCGCGCAGCCGCACCCGGACGACCCCAGCGAGATCCTCGCGCTGCGCGGCGCGTTCACGGGCCTGCTCAGCCGCCTGGGAACCGAACAGGCCCGCCGCAACGCCTTCATGGCCACGCTGGTCCACGACCTGAAGACCCCGCTGATCGCCACCGGGCACCTGACCCACGCCCTGACCACCCTGCCACTGCCCGACGAGGAACGCCGCGCAGTCGGCCAGCAGATCCAGGCGGAAACCACACGCCTGCTGTCCCTGGTGCAGCAGATGGCCGACGCGCACCGCTTCGAGCAGGAGGACGTGCAGGTGCACACCGTCCCCACCGACCTGCGCGCCCTGATCGATCAGGTGGCCGCCCGGCTGGACGCGCAGACCGCCCCGCACCTGACCCTGCACGTGGACGGCCACGGTCACGCCGACGTGGACCCCGGCCTGCTGGACCGCGCCGTGACCAACCTGACCGTGAACGCCCTGCGTTACGCCGCCCGCACCGTGACCCTGAGCGTCACCCCGCAGGGCATCCAGGTGACCGACGACGGTCCGGGCCTGTCCGGCCCGCTGGACGAACTGGCGCAACCGTTCAACTCGCAACCCACCACCATCGCCGGCAAGCAGTACACCGCCGGAACCGCCGGACTGGGCCTGTTCATCGTGCGCCGCATCGCCGAGGCGCACGGCGGGAACCTGCACTACGACCGCGCCCACTCCGGCCGCGCCACCCACACGCACCAGCCCGCCGCGCCACCCGACCCTGACCTTCCCGCGAACGCCCGCCCGACCGACCTGACCCGCTTCACTCTCGCACTGCCGGAGGTAACACCATGAGACTAGTCATCGCCGACGACCACCCGCTGTTCCGCATGGGCCTGAAATACGCGCTGATCCACCAGGGATTCGACGTGGTCGCCGAGGCCAGCGACGGCCTGAGCGCCCTGGAAGCCTGCCGCGCCCTGCAACCCGACGCCGCGCTGCTGGACGTCAAGATGCCCGGCATGACCGGCATCGAGGTCTGCGAGCGCCTGCGGCAGAGCAACCCCCGGCTGGTCAGCGTGCTGATCACCACCTTCGCCGAACCCGCCATCGTGCAGGCCGCGCGGGCCGCCGGGGCGCGCGGGTACGTCAGCAAGGAAACCGACCCGGAAAGCCTGGCGCGGCAACTGCGTGACATCGTGGCGAACCCCGACGTGGACCGCCTGCCGCACGTGGACGTGCCCCGCCTGACCCCCCGCGAATCCGAGGTGCTGCCCCTGCTCGCCCAGGGCTACAGCAACAAGGAAATCGCCAAGAACCTCGGCGTGAGCCCGGATACCGTCAAGGACCACCTGGCGCGCCTGTACGCGAAACTGGACGCCGGGGACCGCACCGAGGCCGTCAGCCGCGCCCGTTCCATCGGCCTGCTGCACTGAACGCCCACCCGGGCGCGGCGGGGGTCACGGCAGCGTGGCTCCCGCCGCCTCATGTGTTGCGCTAGCCGTCCGGGAACGCTGCTAGAGTGGCCGGAGTATGAGAAACCTGAAGATGTCTTTACTGAAAGCCACTCTGGCGACCCTGCTGCCGCTGACCGGCAGCCTCGCGGCGGCGCAGACTGCCCCCACCGACACCCGCGAGCGCCCGGCCGTCTGGACCGGCCTGGGCCTGGAAACCATCCTGCCGGTCGTGCAGGTGTCGGTCTCCGCGCCGGTCGGACAGGCGGGCGGGCTGACCATCGTGCCGCGCGTGGGCGTGGACGCCGGCGTGATCACCATCCTGAGTGCCGACCTGCTGCTCAGCCGCGCGGACACCGGCTGGTATGGCGGGCCGTCCGCCGGGCTGATCGTTACGGGCGACGGTGGCTGGCGGGCCGGAGCGGTCGCCGGGTACCGCAGCCGCACGCGCCCCGATCTGGGCTTCTTCGTCGAGGGAGGCGTGCGCTACACAGTGGTGCGCGGGGTGCTCACCAGCCATGAACCGGTTCCGGCAGGGCAGCCCGCGCGGCCAGCCGAGGACCTCGCGCTGCCCTCCCCCACCCTGCGTCTGGGCCTGACGTACCGCTTCTAAACCTCTCGCCCCTGTCCGTGCGGGCCGCCTGTACCCTGCGGGGCATGAGTGGCCCCTTTCTGCTGTCTGACCGTGCCCTGAGCCTCAAGCCGTCCTCGACGGTCGCCGTGACCAGCCGCGCGCTGGAACTGCGGCGTCAGGGTGTGGACGTGATCAGCATGAGCGTGGGAGAACCGGATTTCGACACGCCGGATCACGTGAAGGCGGCGGCGATTGCCGCCATCGAGAGCGGCAAGACGAAGTACACGGCGGTCAACGGGATTCCGGAACTGCGCGAGGCGATCAGCGCGAAGTTCGCCCGCGAGAACGGCCTGAGCTACGCGCCGGACTGCGTGACGGTCACAAGTGGCGGGAAGCAGGCGCTGTTCAACGCTTTTCTGGCGCTGCTGAATCCGGGGGACGAGGTGCTGATCCCGGCGCCGTACTGGGTGAGTTACCCGGAGATGGTGGCCCTGACGGGCGCGGTCCCGGTGGCGGTGCCGACCACGCCAGAGTCCGGCTTCCTGCTCGACCCGGAGGAACTGGAGGCGCGCGTGACGCCCCGGACCCGCATGATCGTGCTGAACAGCCCGGGCAACCCCACAGGCGCCGTGTTCCCGCCCGAGGTGCTGGAAGCCGTGGCGGGCGTGGCGCAGCGGCACAACCTCGTGATCGTCACGGACGAGATGTACGAGCACCTGGTGTACGACGCCCAGCAGGTCAGCATCGGCCTGTACGCGCCCGAGCACACGCTGACCATCAACGGGGCCAGCAAGGCGTACGCCATGACCGGCTGGCGCATCGGGTACGCGGGCGGCCCGAAGGGCGTGATCGCCGCGATGAACGCCCTGCAATCGCAGAGCACGAGCAACGCGAGCAGCGTGTCGCAGTACGCGACGCTGGCGGCCCTGTCGGATCAGGCGCACACGGCGGCGTTCGTGGACATGGCCCGCGCGGCGTACCGCGAGCGGCGCGACCGGATCGTTTCGGGCCTGAACGCCCTGGGCCTGAGCACCCCCACCCCGCAGGGCGCGTTCTACGTGATGGCCGACACGACGCCCATCCACCCGGACGAGCTGGAGGCCGCGCGGCGCATCCTGGACGCGCGGGTGGCGGTCGTGCCGGGCACGGACTTCGCGGCGCCGGGGCAGGTGCGCCTGAGTTACGCGACGAGCATGGAGAACATCGAGGAGGTGCTGCGCCGCATCGGCCGACTGTTGATCTGACGGGCTGAATCTCCTTCTTCACCCCTTTCGTGAAGCTTCCATGAAGCTCTCCCGTGGGGGTTTTCACATGATGCTCAGAGACGCTGGAGGGGCACAGGGAGGCACACACATGACAGACCGGGCATTCATCGAGGTGCGGGGCGCGCGGGAACACAACCTGAAGAACGTCTCGCTGGACATTCCCAAACGGCAACTGACGGTCTTTACCGGCGTGTCGGGGTCCGGTAAGTCGTCTCTGGTGTTCGACACGCTGGCCGCCGAGGCGCAGCGGCAGCTGAACGAGACCTTCACGGCGTTCGTGCAGGGGTTCCTGCCGCATTACGGACAGCCGGACGTGGACAGCGTGAGTCACCTGAACGCCCCGGTCGTCATCAACCAGAAACGGGTAGGCGGCGGGGCGCGCTCGACGGTGGGTACGTACACCGACATCGCCGCGCCGTTGCGGGTGCTGTTCTCCCGCGCGGGGCAACCGTCGGCGGGCGCGGCGTTCGCGTATTCGTTCAACACGCCGCAGGGCATGTGCCCGGAGTGCGAGGGCATCGGGCGCACCACGCAACTGGACCTGGGGCGCCTGCTCGACCGGAGCCTGTCTCTGAACGGCGGGGCCATTCAGCATCCGGATTTCAAACCCGGCAAGTGGCTGTGGAAAACCTACGCGCTGAGCGGCCTGTTCGACCTGGACCGGCCCGTGCAGGAATACAGCGAACACGACCTGCACCTGCTGCTGCACGGCCGGGACCTGAAGGTGTCGCTGGGCGAGATCAACATGACCTACGAGGGACTGGTGGACCGCTTCGAGCGGTCCCCCGGCCGGACTGCGCGGGGTGGAGCGGTCCGTCACGGCGCGCTACCTCTGATGGATTCCATCTGTTCCTACTCTGTGGGGCAGCTGTAAGAGTCGCATCCGCCGGGATTGAACGGCTCTGCAAGCCATCCAACCGGAATCCGTATGAGCACCCGGAACCCGGGGGCGCGCCGCGTCGTACTGTGGGTTCGTATGACTGACATGCATCCCGGCAGTGACGGCACGTACAGCCTCCGCGACTTCCTGGCGCAGACCGCCGAGCGGGACAATCCCGGCGACGTGTTCGAGCTGGAAAGCAGCAAGATGCTGGAGGTGACGGTGAACGGCCGCATCTGGAGCAAGCTGGGCGCGATGGTCGCGTACAAGGGCAACCTGACCTTCAAGCGCGAGGGCATGCTCGAGGGCGGCCTGATGAAGGCCCTGAAGCGCGCCGTGTCGCAGGAGATGAGTCCGCTGGCGAAGATCGAGGGGCGCGGCGTGGCGTACCTGGCGGATCAGGGCAAGGAAGTGCAGGTGCTGCGGCTGGCGGGCGACAGCCTGAACGTGAACGGGAACGACCTGCTGGCCTTCGAGGACAGCGTGCAGTACGACATCACCATGCAGCGCCGGATTGCGGGCATGGCGGCCGGGGGGCTGTTCAGCGTGAAGGTGCAGGGGCATGGTCTGGTCGCCATCCTGAGTCACGGCAAGCCGCTGACGTTGCGGGTCACGCCGAACGAGCCGATCTTCACGGACCCGAACGCCACCATCGCCTGGAGTGGGAACCTGCAACCGCAGCTGCGGATGGATTCCAGCCTGCGGTCTATGATCGGCCGGGGCGGCGGCGAGACGTACCAGATGGTCTTCCAGGGTGACGGGTTCGTGGTCGTGCAGCCGTACGAGGAGTTCGAGCACGGCATGGGCGGCGACAGCAGCAGCGGCGGCAAGAGCCTGGGCGACCTGTTCGACTGAGCGGGCGGGTGGCCGGGAGCAGGTGGCAGGAACGGATTCAGGGCGGGGGCGGCGGCTCCCGCCCCATGCTGTTACTCTTCCTGCTCTCCACTGCCTGCATCCCACACGCCTCACGGGCTAGACTCGCCCGCAATGAGTCTGGTTGTGATGGCGACAGGTGGCACGGGTGGGCATATCTATCCGGCGGTGGCGACGGCGCGTGAGTTGATGGCGCGGGGGCATGAGACGCTGCTGCTGGGGCAGCGGGGCGGCATGGAGGAGCGCGTGGCGGCCGAGCAGGGCCTCGCGTTTCACGGGGTGGATGCCGGAAAACTGGCGCGCAGCGGGCAGGGCCGCCCGGACCCGCGTGAGCTGCTGCGGGCCGGGCAGGGCGTGGCGCAGGCGCGGTCGTTCCTGGCGCGCACGCGGCCCGGCGCGGTCGTCGGGTACGGGGGGTTCGCGAGTCTGCCGGGCGTGCTGGCCGCGCAGAGCCTGGGCCTGCCGACGGTGCTGCACGAGCAGAATGCGCGGCTGGGCCTGACGCAGCGGCTGGCGGTGCGGGGCGCGCGGGCGGTCGGGACGGCGTACGAGCGGGTGATCGGACTGGACCCGAGGCGGGCGTCGCTGGTGGGCATGCCGGTGCGCGAGACGCGGATGCCGCGTGCCGAGGCGCTGGCGCGGCTGGGGTTGCAGGACGGCCCGCTGACGATTTTCGTGATGGGCGGGTCGCAGGGGTCGCTGTTCCTGAACAATGCCGTGCCGGACACGCTGCGTCACCTGTTCGGCGGGGAGGGCCTGCTGGCCCCGCAGGCGAACGCAGGCCTGAGCGTGGACCTGGATTTCACGGGATCGCGGACCGGGGAGGGCGTGCAGGTGCTGCACTCGACCGGGCCGCGCTGGCTGGCGGACGTGGCGCGCAGCGTGAAGGACCTCGAGTGGTACGAGGCGGCTGGGTTCGTGGACGCGGTCGCGGCGTGGTCGGTGGCGGACCTGGCGATCACGCGGGCCGGGACGAGCACCCTGGCAGAGGCGGCGTTCCACGGAGTACCGCTGATCATGGTGCCGCTGCCCGAATCGGCCGAGAATCACCAGTTCCACAATGCGGTGGCGGTGCAGCAGGCCGGGGCGGGCGTCGTGGTGGAGCAGAAACACGTGTCCGGGGCGCTGGGCCGGGCGGTGTTAGAGTGTGCGGCAGCGGGTCCGCGCGCCTCGATGCGTGAGGCGGCGCTCGGGCGTTCCCAGGTGGGCGCGGCGGGGCGGTTCGCGGACCTGATCGAACGGCACCTGCGTTAGTGGGCCACCCCTGATCCCCCATGACTGACCTATCCCCCCAGCTGACAGCGCCCGGCGAGTCCGTGGCGTCCCAATCCGTTTCTTCCTCCGCGCCGGGTAGCGCGGGGGCCACCCAGCAGTCCGCGCCGCTGCACTATCACCTGATGGGCGTGGGCGGCATCGGCATGAGTGCCTTCGCGCGGCTGCTGGCAGCGGCCGGGCACCGCGTGAGCGGCTGCGACGAGTCCGTGACCGAGTTGACGGCGCAGCTTCAGGCCGAGGGCATTCCGGTCGCGGCCGGGCACGCGGCGGCGCACGTGCTGGACGCGCCGTTCGGGCCGGTGGACGTGCTGGTCGCGTCGGAAGCGGTTCCCAAATCGCACCCGGAACTCGTGGCGGCGCACGCCTCAGGCACGCTGGTACGGCCGCGCATGGCGCTGCTGGGCGACCTGCTGCGCGCCGGCCCCAGCGTGGGCGTGATCGGCACGCACGGCAAGACCACCACGACCAGCATGATCGCCGTGGCGATGCAGGGCGCGGGGCTGGACCCGTCCGCGTTCGTGGGCGGAATCGTGCCCGAGTTCGGCAGTAACGCCCGCGTGGGCACCGGGCCGTTCGTGGCCGAGGTGGACGAATCCGACCGGGCCTTCGCGGACCTGGGCTGCGGGACGGCCGTGTTCACGAACGCCGAGGACGATCACGTGGGCGGCAATCAGGCGACGTACTGGGAGACGGTCGAGGAGCAGCACGCGGGCTTCGCGCGGTTCGTGGCGCAGTCCGGGCGGGTGCTGCTGTGCGCCGACTGGCCGGGCCTGGATGAACTGGTGACGGGCGCCCCCGAACGCCTAAGTTACGGGCAGGCCGAGGGCGCCGATTACCGCGCGGTGAACCTGCGCCCGGACGAGGACGGCACGTCGTTCACGGTGTCGTTCCGGGGCGAGGTGCTGGGCGAGGCGCGCGTGGGGCTGCCCGGCACGCACAACGTGCTGAACGCCCTGGCGGCGCTGGCGGTCACGCACCTGCACGGCGGGGATTTTGCGCGGGCGGCCTCTGCGCTGGGGGCGTTCCGGGGGCCGGGGCGGCGCTGGCAGCGGATCGGGGAACTGAACGGCGCGTTGATCGTGGACGATTACGCGCACAACGCCACGAAGGTCGCGGCGGCCGTGCAGGCGGCCCGGCAGACCGGGCGGCGCGTGCGGATCGTGTTCCAGCCGCACCGCTTCCTGCGGACGCAGCAGTCCTGGCCCCGGCTGGCCGACGCGCTGATGGACGCCGACGAGGTGCTGCTGATGGACATCGCGGCGGCCAGCGAGGCGCCCATCGAGGGCATTCACGCGACCCTGATCTCGGGGCGCATGGTGGCTGGCGGGCACGCGGGCGTCACGTACATGCCGGACCGTCAGGAGATTCTGCGGGTGCTGCGTGCCTCGGCCGCGCCGGGCGACATCATCGTGACGATGGGTGCCGGGGACGTGTGGAAACTGTCGCGCGAACTGGCCGGAGGTCAGGCGTGATCGCCGCGCCGGTCAGCCGTACGGGCGCGCGGGTGGAGCGGTTGCCGCTGGCGCGCTTCACGACGCTGGGTGTGGGCGGCGAATCCGAGGTGTGGTTCGTGTCGGACCACGCGCAACTGGCCGAGGCGATGGAGCAGCCGTACCGCATCCTGGGCGGCGGCAGCAACCTCGTGATCGCCGACGAGGGCGTGCCGGAGCGCGTGATTCGCCTGAGCGGCCCGCTGGCCGAACGGGACCTGGAACCGGACCCGCACCTGAGTACCGCTGACGAGATCGTGACCGGCTGGGTGGGGGGCGGCGTGCCGCTGCCCGGCCTGATCCGTCAGCTTCAGAAGCTGGGCCTGAGTGGCCTGGAAGGCACGGTCGGGATTCCCGCGCAGGTAGGCGGCGCGGTCTGGATGAACGCCGGTACGCGCTACGGCGAGATGTTCGACGGTCTGCACACCATCGAGATCGTGACGCCGCAGGAGACGCGGCAGGTCACGCCGGACGACCTGAACTGGGGCTACCGGGACAGCGGCATTCCGCGGAACCACGTGGTGTCGCGCGTGCGGCTGCGGCTGCGGCGCAGTACCCCGGAAGCGGTGCTGGAGAAGATGGACTTCGCGGACAACGCCCGCAAGGGGCAGCCGAAGATGAAGACGCCGGGCTGCGCGTTCAAGAATCCGGGTGGCGTGAGCGCCGGGCGGCTGATCGACGAGGCGGGCCTGAAGGGCACGCGGGTCGGGAACGCGCTGATCGCGCCGGAGCACGCGAACTTCATCGTGAACCTGGGCGGCGCGACGGCCGCCGACGTGCACGCGCTGCTGAACGTGATCCGCGAGCGGGTGCCGGTGCCGATGGAACTGGAGTACGAACTGTGGCCCGAGGCGCTGCCTGCCGGCACGGCGCGGGACGTCACGGAGCGGGACGGCACGGTCTCGTGAGCGCCGATCCGGACGGGCCACCCCGTAACCGCCGCCTCTCGCCGCAGGAGTACGGCGGGGCTGTTGATCTGTCGTTCGGCCCGCAGGAGTCTGCGGAGGCCCGGGAGGCACCGGCGGAATCTCCGCCGGAGGTCCGGCCTCGCCGGGTCCTGTCGCGCCGTCAGTGGGCGCTGCGGGGCGTGCTGAGCGCCGCGCTGGTCGCCGGGGCGGGCGTGGGCCTGTGGTATGCGCTGCCGGTCAAGACCGTGACGGTCGAGGGCAACCGGCGGCTGCCGGAGGGCCGGGTGGTGGAACTGGCCGGGTTACAGGGGTCGTTCGGCTGGCTGTACTACGGCGCGTGGCGTGCGCGGGGGCTGCTGGACAGTCCGTGGGTGGCGTCGGCGTCGGTCACGCGGGTGTTTCCGGATACGGTGCAGATTCGCGTGACCGAGCGGGTCGCGCGGGTGCGCCTGCAACGTCCGGACGGGTCGGTGGTGGCGGTGTCGGTGGACGGCACGCCGCTGCCGGGGGCCGTGAACACCCAGAAGCTCCCGCTGGTCAGCGGGTGGGGGCCGGACCGGCTGGATGAAGTTCTGCAGGTGCTGGCGGCTCTGTCCCGCTACAATGTGCAGTCGGTCGTGTTCACGCCGACCGGCCTGACGGTGAAATTGCCTTCCGGGTCGGTCTGGAGTGGCGATCCACAGGCGCTCCTGAAGTATGCTGGGAGCATCAGCATGTATCCAGATAAAGACATTTCCATCTACCCCTGGGGGGTGAGCGTCCAGGAATGAAAGACAACACCATCATTGTGGGCCTGGACATCGGCACCACCAAAATCACGACCGTCATCGGCGAGGTCGGCCCGCACGGCACCGTCGACATCATCGGCTCGGGCACCGTCAACAGCGAGGGCATGAAACGCGGCAGCGTCGTGAACCTCGAACGGGCCACGCAGGCCATCAAACAATCCGTCCAGTCCGCCGAACGCGTCAGCGGCGTCAAGGTCGAGAGCGTGTTCGTCAGCGTCGCAGGCAACCACGCCAAGGCCATCACCAGCCACGGACTGGCCGCCATCCGCCGCAACCAGGAAATCGGGCAGAGCGACGTGGACCGCGCCATCGAGAACGCCCGCGCCGTCCCGCTCGACCCGAACCTCGAAATCATTCACACCCTCCCGCAGGAATACGTCGTGGACGGCCAGGAAGGCATCAAGAGCCCGGTCGGCATGCACGGCGTTCGCCTGGAAGTCGACGTACACATCGTCGCCGGAACCGCCGGACCGCTGCTGAACCTGCGCCGCTGCGTGCAGGAAGCGGGCCTGCACGTCGACGGCTTCGCACTGCACGCCCTGGCCAGCGGCCTCGCCACCCTGGAAGCCGCCGAGCAGGGCCAGACCGTGATCGTCGTCGACATGGGCGGCGGCACGACCGACGTGGCCGTATTCAAACGCGGCAACCTGGTGCACTCTGCCTGCATTCCCATCGGCGGCGAGCACGTCACGGCCGACCTCGCGCAGATCCTCAAGATTCCCGGCGAGGAAGCCGAGAACGTCAAACGCCGCTACGGCGCCGCCCTGCCGGACCTGGCCGACAAGGACCTGACGCTGGAGATCACCACCTCCTCGGGCAGCACGCACGCCCTGAGCGCCTTCGAACTGTCCCGCATCATCAAGCCGCGCATGGCCGAGATCTTCGGCCTGATCCGCGACGAGATCGACCAGTCACTCGGACCGGTGGAACTCGTCGCGCAGGGCGTGATCCTGACCGGCGGGGCGTCCATGCTGCGCGGCACGCCCGAACTGGCCCGCGACCGTTTCCGCCTGCCGGTGCGCGTGGGCAGACCGCGCGGGATCGGCGGCCTGACCGACATCGTCGCCGGACCCGGAGACGCCGCCAGCGTCGGACTGGTCCTGTACGGCATCGGCGAGGACGGCCGCGTGCCCGCCGTGGTGTTCACGGGCGCCGACACTGCGGGCGGCCACCGCGAGACGCGCACCGACCACCGCCCGGACACCCGAACCGACCACCGGCCCGCGCCGGATGCCAGCGTCACGGCCCACACCGCCGACGCGGGCGCCGCGCACGTGCCCGCACCGGCCCCCACCGCGCCCACCCAGCCGCCCGCGAAACCCGGCGTGAGCTTCATGGACCGCGTGCGGAACTGGTTCAAGGACTGGATGTAACCCGGCCGGGAACCGCGCCGCGCGCAGGCCAAACAGCGGGGGGAGGGAACGGTGCCGCAGCACCCGGCCCTCCCCCACTCGCTTGAACCGGCACGCGCGGCGCGCCCCTGCGTCAGTCCTGCCGCCGCGCGCCTGATATCGTGCGCTAAACTACACCGCAGAAGAACGGACCGCACGCACGTCGGAGCGGACCGTCACGTAAGGAGAGCATTGATGCAAGCGGCCAGAATTCGCGTGATTGGCTTGGGCGGTGCCGGCAACAACGCCGTCAACCGCATGATTGAATCCGGACTCGAGGGTGTCGAGTTCATCGCCGGAAACACGGACGCTCAGGTGCTGGCCAAAAGCCACGCCGAGATCCGCATTCAACTGGGGGACCGCCTCACCAGAGGGCTGGGCGCCGGAGCGAACCCCGAAGTGGGCGAGAAAGCCGCGCTGGAAGACCGTGAACGCATCAAGGAGTACCTCGAGGGCACCGACATGCTGTTCATCACCGCCGGGATGGGCGGTGGAACCGGTACCGGCAGCGCCCCCGTGGTCGCCGAGATCGCCAACGAGATGGGCATCCTGACGGTCGCCATCGTCACGCGGCCCTTCCGGTTCGAGGGACCCAAACGCCTGCGGGTGGCCGAGGAAGGCATCAGCAAACTCGCGGCCCGCGTGGACGGCATGATCGTCGTGAACAACGAGAAACTGCTGACCGCCGTCGACAAGAAAGTCTCGTTCCGCGAGGCGTTCCTGATCGCCGACCGCGTCCTGTACTACGGCGTGAAAGGCATCAGTGACGTCATCAACGTCGAGGGCATGATCAACCTGGACTTCGCGGACGTCCGCAACCTGCTGGCCGGGAGCGGCACGGTCCTGATGGGCATCGGCGCGGGCCGCGGCGAGAACGTGGCCGAGGAAGCCGCCATGAGCGCCATTCACAGCCCGCTGCTCGAACGCGGCATCGAGGGCGCGCAACGCATCCTGGTGAACGTGACCGGCAGCTTCGACCTGAGCATGACCGACGCCAACGAGATCGTCGAGAAGATCCGCGAGGCGACCGGCTTCGACGAACCCGACATCCTGTTCGGCATCACGCCCGACGAGGCCGCCGGGGACGAGGTACGCGTGACCGTGATCGCCACCGGCTTCAACGAGGTGCCCACCACCATCGCCGGAGGCGGCGGCGTGAGCATCCTCGACACCAGCAGCCACAGCAAGGTCCGCGCCACCTACGACCCCAAGGACTACGACATCCCCGCCTTCCTGCGGAACGTGGAACGCGACTGACACCGACTCCGGTTGAATGGCCTTTACAGCCCATTCAATCCGAGCAGATGCGAGGAGGAGCGAAACGGATTCCGGACGTGGAATTAGCAACCCGGTGCTGTTCCGGGTTGTTAACGAAACAATCGGAGTCCGTATCAGTTCAGTTGGGCGGCGGTCACCTGTTCGCCTCCGTACGCGGCGGTCACGTCCCGCAGCAGGGTGCGGGCCAGGGCCAGCAGTTCGTCCTCGCCGGTCCGTTCCAGCCGGAAGGCGCAGCCCGGCCCGTACTCGCCCTGAAAAGCCCCGTCGGCGCGGCGCACCCGCACCAGCACCTCGCACAGGCCCAGGCGCAGCCACGCGGCATGGTAACTCCCGGCCGGAGCGGGCCGCAGCCGCACGACAGGGTCGGCCGTGAATTCCAGCGTGACGTTGTTCAGCGGCAGGCCAGGGCCGCTGGCCGTGCGTAGCGCGTGGTACAGGGCGTTCAGGAACGCCTCGCAGGCGCGCTGCTCGGCCTGCCGGGCGTCGGCGTGGCGGCGGATCACGGCCTGAAGTTCATCGAATTCGCTCATGCGGACCGGTCACCGTGGCGGGGCGTGGCGTGGCGGGTGAAGGCGGTCATCGCTTCATTCGTACCATACGCGCCGCCACCGGTATTCTGCCCTGCGTGACGATTGCGCAGACCGACTGACGGATCTATGCGAACTCCGACTGAACAGCTTGCAAAGCCATTCAATCGGAGTCCGCATGAGTGGATCAGCGGGGCCTGCGGGTGGAGTTCAGCTCGCGTCGCCCATGTTGCTGCTGGGCGGGTCGCTGGCGTCCATGCTCTGGGCAGATTCGACGTCGTGTTTGTCCATGCCGCGTTCGCGGTACGCGCCGGCCTCGCGGCTTTCGGCGTTGACTTCGGCGTCGATTTCCTCGGCGGTGTCTTCCTTGCCCATGAACTGCAGGTCCACGTTGCGGATGGTCTTCTCGTCGTGGGGGGTGTTGGTGTCGTCGTTGGTCATGGTCTTACGCTACTGCGCTGGCCCGGAAGGCGCCTGAAACGGTCCTTCATGTGCAGCCCACCGTTCGTTGAGGGTGGGGGCGTTCAGTGGGCGAGGGTCAGGACGCTCTGGTTGCCGCGCAGGATCACGACCTGAATGCCCGCTCCGGCCAGCGCGGCGGCGCGGCGTTCGAGGTCGCGGGCGGCGTCGGGCAGGCCACTCCACTGGCGGCGGGGTTGCTCGCCGGGTTCCAGGTAGTAGCCTTCGGGCAGCGTGACGATGGTGACGCGGGCGGCGGTGGCGCGCGCCCTCAGGGCCTGGGTCAGCAGGTCCGGGCCGGGGCTGGCGGTCAGGATGATCAGGTTCCCGCCGCTGCGGGTGGGGGGCAGGTAGGGCGGGGCGGGATCCGGGGCGAGGCGGGCCAGCAGGCGAAGGGCGGCCTGCATGGACAGCGGGTCGCGGCCGCTGGGGCTCAGGGCGGCGCTGGTGGCGGCCGCGACGGGCAGGCCCAGGCTGGCGGCCTCGCGGACGAGGCTGGCGGCGAGGCGGGCGGCGCTGTCCACGAAGACCTCACCGCCACTGCTGGTGTCCACGAAGACCGTGAGGCTGCTCGCGGCGGTGCGTTCGGGTTCGCGGACGGTCAGGGTGCCGGTGCGGGCACTCAGGCGCCAGTGAACCCGGCCGGGCGGGTCTCCGGGCACGTAGTCGCGCACGCCGCGCAGGCTCAGCGGGTCGTCCAGGCCGACGCGGCGGGTCAGGGTGCCTTCCGAGAGCAGGGGGCGCAGCAGGTCCGGCAGGATCAGTCCGTGCGTGCCGGGAAACACGTCCAGGGTGGTGGGCGGTCCGGGCAGCGGCGCGGAGTGCCAGAACAGCCCGAGCGGGTCGGCCCAGCGCAGGGTGCCGCCGGGCCAGTCGTGCGCGCCGCGCCGGTTGAGGGTCAGGGTGGTGGTCAGGTCGTGCTCCGCGTGGCCCAGCAGGCGCACGCTGAGTTCGGGCGTCACGGCCGGGACGACGCCGCGCGGCGTGGGGTCGTCCAGCAGGACGCGCAGGGGGCGGCGGCTGCGCAGCGTGACGCGCACGGTCAGCGGGACGCGGGTGCCCTCGAATCCCGTGGCAGGCAGGAGGCGTTCCACGCTGACACCGGGCGGGCGGCGTGAGCCCCACCACAGGGCGGCCAGGACCGCGCCGACCAGCAGCAGCCAGGGCAGGGCGGTGATCAGGGCAACGGACAGCGTGTTCACCGGGCGGGCGGCGCGCTGAGTTCAGCAGGGACGGGTTCGGCCTTCAGCAGCTCGGTGACGATGGCGTGGTCGGGCACACCCTGGAGCCGCGCCTCGATGCGCAGGCTCAGGCGGTGGGCGAGGACGCCGGGCGCGGCCGCCTGCACGTCGTCCGGGGTGACGAAGGACCGCCCGGCCAGCCACGCGAGGGCCTGCGCGACCCCCTGGAGGGCGAGGCTGGCGCGCGGCCCGGCGCCCAGGGTGACGCTGGGGTGCGTGCGGGTGCGGGCGCTCAGGCGCGCGAGGTACGCCTGCACCTCGGGCGCGACGAACACGGCGCGGACCTGCGCCTGGGCGTCCAGCAGCGCGGCGGGCGTGGTGACGGCCCCCAGCGTGGCAATCGGGTGCTGCGTCTGGAGGCGGGCGAGCATCCGCACCTCCTCCTCGTGGGTGGGGTACCCGACGGACAGGCGCAGCAGGAAACGGTCCAGTTGCGCTTCGGGCAGGCGGTAGGTGCCTTCGTTCTCGATGGGGTTCTGCGTGGCGATCACCACGAACGGCGTGGGCAGCGGGCGGGTCACGCCGGATTCCGTGACCTGCCCCTCCCCCATCGCCTCAAGGAGCGCGGACTGCGTGCGGGGCGTGGCGCGGTTGATCTCGTCGGCCAGCAGCACCCCGGTGAAGACCGGGCCGGGCACGAACTCGAAGGTGCCGGACTGCGGGCGGAACACGCTGACGCCGGTCACGTCGCCCGGCAGCAGGTCCGGCGTGAACTGCACCCGCTGAAAGTCCAGGCCCAGACTGACGGCCAGGGCGCGGGCCAGCATGGTCTTGCCGGTGCCCGGCGCGTCCTCCAGCAGCACGTGCCCGCCGGCCAGGATGCCTGCCAGCGCGAGGCGGGTCACGGCTTCCTTGCCGACCAGGACGCGGGCGACATTCTCCAGGACCGCGCGGGCGAAGTCCGGTGTGGGGGTGGGGGCGGAAGTGATGGGGGTCAGGGTCTGGGTCATGGGGTGTCCTCGGTGGGTGCGGGGGGCAGGGTGGGGAGCGTGCGGGTCAGGAGGTCGGCGGCCTGTTCGGCCTGCGCGGCGTCCTCGTCGGTCAGGCGGCCGCCGTAGCGGACGGGTTCGTACGCGGCGGTCAGGGTGGCGAGCGGCGCGGCCAGTGGAGCGTGCAGCGCGCCCAGGCGGGCAGCGTACGCGGCGGGTGTCTCGGCAGCCACGCGCGGCCACCCGGCGGCGCTCAGGGCGGTCTGCGCGGCGCGGTACGCCTCGCGGACACGGTGCGTGGCGGCGGCCTGGGTGGCGGGCGCGTCAGGAGGCAGATCCGGCGGGTCGCCGGGCAGGGCCGGGTCCGGGGTGCCCTGGCGCCGCAGCCACAGCAACGCCCCGGCCAGCGCGAGCACCAGCGCCAGAGTGACCCAGGTCAGCGTGGGCATCAGCCACGACAGGTCGATCACGCGCGCCGCGTCCACGCTGGCAGGGCCACCCCCGGCTCCCGGCTGGCCCTCCGGTTCCGGCAAGGCTGGCGGGAGCGTGGCCGGGCTGCCCGACCCGCCCATGTACAGCATGACGGCCGCCACCACCCACAGCAGGCCCGTCAGCAACAGGCCCGCCACCATCAGCCACTCGGCCGGGTGGGGAGGCCGCCCACGGGCGCGCCGCAGGGCGGGCACGCTCAGACCCGCGCCCAGCAGCATCAGACCTGCCATCAGCATGAATTCCAGCTGATGGCTCACCTCGCCCAGGTTCAGGCTCTGTGGGGGCCGGAAAGGCTGGAGCAGTGGCGCACCCGTCGCCCCACTGGCCGGGGTGGACCTGCTGTCGGGCGTGGGCACCGGGGCCGGGACAGTCGCCGACGACGACGCCACTGCCGTTTCCCGGCCAACCGGTCCGGCCGGGGTGGCGGGCAGCAGCAGCGCCAGCAGCAGGAGCGGCGCGGCTCCCAGCGCCAGCAAGCCCCACCAGCGGCGGGCCGGTTCCGGGGCGGTCAGCGGGGCGCGGCGGGCGTCCGGTCCGGGACGGGCCAGCGCGCCGCCCAGCAGGGCCAGGGGCACGCCCACCTGCGGGGCCAGCAGCCCCAGGGCCAGCGGGACCAGCAGGGCGCGGCGGCGGCCGTCCTCCAGGGCGTGCGCGGCGGCACTCAGGGCAAAGCCGCCAAGGCTGGCCAGCAGGTACAGCCCGGCCAGACGCAACAGCGCCGCCCCGTCACCCAGACTGCCGGGCAGGCCGGACAGCATCCCCAGCCCGATCAGCAGTTGCGTGCCCAGCACACGCGCCTGCACCCAGGCAGGCCAGCGCACGCCCAGCGCGAACAGAGCGCACAGCGCCGCCACTGACCAGAGCGGCAGCAACCCCGCCAGGCACAGCGGCAGCAGCGCCAGTCCGTACGCCGTCCAGGGAGGCCCGCCCGTGACCCCCAGGGGCGCGGCGTTCAACACGCGGCGCACCACGTGCGGCGACACCAGCAACAGGCGGGCCACCGGCCCGGCACAGAAACAGGAAAGGTCATGACTGACCGAGGATACGCGCCCACCCGCGCCCCGGTTCCCGCAGGTGCGCGCGTCCGTCCGGCATGCGTGGCGGTCACGGGCTGGCCGCAGCAGCAGACCGCCCCGGCCTGGGCAGGCGCGGGGCGATCCGGGTGGGGTGGTCTGGGCGGCTGGTCTTCAGTCCAGGAAGTCGCGGAGTTTGCGGGTGCGGCTCTCGTGGTACTTCAGTTTGCGCAGCGCCTTGTTCTCGATCTGGCGGATGCGTTCGCGGGTCACGCTGAAGCGCTGCCCGACCTCTTCCAGGGTGTGCTCGCGGCCGTCCACGAGGCCCTTGCGGAACTTCAGGACCATCGCCTCGCGCTCGGTGAGTTTCGAGAGCGCCTTTTCCAGTTCCTCGCTCAGGAGGGTCTTGGCGGCGTTCTCGACCGGGCTGTCGAGGTTCTCGTCGGGAATGAAGTCGCCGTAGAAGGAGTCCTTCTCGTCACCGATGGGGGTTTCCAGGGACACGGGTTCCTGGCTGACCTTCTGCACTTCCTCGACCTTGGTGGCGTCCCAGCCAGGGCCCATCGCCTCGGCGATCTCCTCGTACGTCGCCTCGCGTGACAGTTCCTGCTGGAGCTGCCGGGCGGTGCGGGTCAGTTTGTTGATCGTCTCGACCATGTGCACCGGGATGCGGATGGTGCGCGCCTGATCGGCGATGGCGCGGTTGATGGCCTGACGGATCCACCACGTGGCGTACGTTGAAAACTTGTAGCGGCGGCGGTACTCGAACTTCTCGACCGCGCGGATCAGGCCCTGGTTGCCCTCCTGAATCAGGTCCAGGAAGCCCAGGCCGCGCCCGGTGTACTTCTTGGCGATGGACACCACGAGGCGCAGGTTGGCCTCGATCAGGCCCTGGCGGGCGGCGGCGCCGTCTTCCATCTGGCGCATCAGGCGGCGGCGGCCACGGTCGTCGAGTTCCAGGTCCTCGTCGAGAATCTTGCGGGCTTCCTCGCCTTCCTCGATGCGGCGGGCCAGCGCGATCTCCTCTTCGAGGGTCAGCAGGGGCACGCGGCCGATCTCGTGCAGGTACTGCCGCACGGGGTCGTTGCTGACCGCGCGGGGCATGTCGTCGAAGTACTTCTCCTCGTCGTCTTCCTGCTGGCGCGAGGCGGTGGCGGCCGCGACGGGGCTGTCGTCCGTGTCGGCGTCCGCGTCGTCCTCGTCCTCGTCGAGGTCCTGCACCTCGATGTTGATGGACGCCAGGTACAGCTGCATGTCCTCGAAGGCGTCGGGGCTTTCGGGGTCCAGGCCGTTGGCTTCGAGGGCAGAGGCCAGCGCCGTGGCGATGTCCTCACTGGCGAGCACGCCGGCCGCGCGGCCACCTTTCAGGAGTTCCTGAATGCTGGCGTGCGAGTAGTACGGTTTCTCGGCCACGCCGCCCGTGGCAGGCGCGGCGCTCTTCGCGGCGGGTTTCGCGGCGCGCGACGTGACCTTGCCCGGCGTGCGGGCCGGAGAGGCGGGGGCCGCCGCGTCGGTCTTCTTGGGTTTGGCGGCGCGCGGTTTGGCCGGCGCCTTCGCTTTCGGTTCGGCGGCTTTCGGTTCGGCCGGAGCGGCGTCGGCAGCCGGGGTCTTGGCTTTGGCGGTGGCGCGGGCCGGTTTGGCCGGTTTGGCGGCGTCCCCGGAGGCAGCCTCGGGCGCAGTCCTGGCGGCCTTCGCGGCCGGTTTGACCGGCGTTTCCTTGACGGGTTTGGCGGCCTTCACGGGCGCGGCCTGGGCGGGCGCGGTAACGGCCGCGGTTTCAGGGGCGCTGTCCCTGGGGACCGCTCCGGCAGCCACGCGGGCGCGCGGACGCACCGGCTTGGGAGCGGGCGCGGCGCCGTCGGTGGGCGCTTCGACTTTCTTACGGGTGCGGACGGTGGGGGAATCTGCCATGCGGCCTCCTGCGGGCTGGGCACTTATCAGTGTAATCAGTGAAAAGGAACGGGTGAAACGGGACCGGTACGGCGGCTGCGCGGCGGGAAGCAGGGGTGAACACGGAACGGTCGGCGGTGAACCAGACAGGGAGCAACCGGTGGGTGGGGGCCTGTTCCGGCAGCCTGCCGGAAATCTGAACGCGTCAGTCTAGCAAACGCGCCCGGCGCCGCTCCGTGCGGCCTGTGGGCGGGTCCCAGGGCCGAGCGGTTCCGGGGTGAGCGGGGCTGGGCGAACGCAGTTCCGGTCCATCAGGCAGAGTACGCGGACCGCGCCGGAAAAGTTCCCGGTCCGGCGGCCAGTGCCCGATTCCCTGACGCGGAGCCTTTCAGATTTCAGGCGCGCGTGACCGAGAGGACCTTGAATCCGCCCTCGCGCAGCGTCTCGCGGACCGGGCCGATCACGCCCAGGTCCGCCTCGTACGGCAGCGGTTCGTTCGCGACGAGGTGCACGGTGCCGCCCGGACGCAGGCGGCGCGCGGCGGCCGCGATGAACTCGCGGGCCACGTCCAGCACCACGCCCCGACCCACGTGGAAGGGCGGGTTGGTGAGGATCACGTCGAAGGTGCGGTCGCCCAGCGCGGCGTCCACGTCCGAGTGGATGGCCTCGCCGGTCAGGCCGGACGCCGCCAGGGTCGCCTGCGCGCTGCGGACACTCTGCAGATCGCCGTCGACCAGCGTGACGTTCGCGCCGCGCCGCGCCGCCCACGCGCCGATGATGCCGGTCCCGCAACCCAGGTCCAGCACGTCCAGGCTGTCCAGGTTCAGGCTGTCCAGCGCGCCCAGCATCAGGGTGGTGGCCTTGTCGGGCTTGGCGGCGCTGAACACGCCGGGCAGCCCCACGACGCTCACGCCGAACGCCTCGAAGGTCTCGGGATCGGGCTGCGGGGGCGTGGGGCCGGGGCGGCGCACCAGTTTCGCCACGCGCATCCCTCCGTCACGGGCGATGGTCTCGCCAGACCCGAAGGCCTTCCCGGCGGCACGCACGTAGCGGTCGAAGCCCTTGTCGCGGTCCCCGGCGATGTACAGCGTCCCGCCGGGCGGCGTGCAGGCGTGCGCCCAGGCGACCTGCGCCTCGGCGTAGGCGTTGCCACGGTCACCGGCCAGCACGACACACACGGTCCGGGCGCGTTCCGGCCAGCGCCCGGTCAGGGGGTCGCCGGGAATGGCGGGGTGCGCGTCCAGTCCGGCGGCGTGCAGGACCTTCAGGGCGGCGGCGCTGCCCTCCACGGCGCGCAGCTTCACGCTGTCGAGCGCGCCGATCAGGCCGCCCATGGCGCTCAGGTCGAGTACGTCGCCGCGCACCCGGTCGCGGCGCATGGTCTGGGCCAGCAGCGCCTGCGCGGCGTCCACGTCGGGGAAACCGCGCACGCCGGGTTTGGTCAGGACGGTCAGCCGGTCGAGTTTCTCGGGCAGCCGGGCGGGCCGCACGTCCGTGTACGGCGCGGTCTGGGCGGGCGCGGCACCCCTGGCTGCGGCGCTGGAACCCGACGGTGAAGGGGCGGCCCCGGTGGGTCGGTTGAATCTGATCTTCTGCTTGGGCCTGCTCGTCACGCCCTCCAGAGTCGCACATTCCGCGCCGGGCAACTGTTCACGGCGTTCCGGGATGCGCTAGCGTTCCGGGCATGGCAGCCCCCCCGAGCGTGACTCCCGACTGGTCTTTCGAGCGTGAACACTGGCGGCGCGGGCATTTCCGCGTGGCGGGCGTGGACGAGGCCGGGCGGGGCGCGTGGGCCGGGCCGGTCACGGTGGCGGCCGTGATCCTGCCCGGCGCGGCCGCCGAGTACCCGTTCCGGGACAGCAAGCAACTGAGCGCCGCGCAACGCGAGCAGTACGCGCAGGTCGTGCGTGAGGTCGCGCTCGCCTGGGCGGTCGAGCACGCCTGGCCGGACGAGATCGACCGCCTGAACATCCTGGGCGCCACGCACGCCGCCGCGCTGCGCGCCCTTGCGCGGCTGGACCCGGCCCCGCAGGCACTCGTCACGGACTACCTGAAGTTACGTGTGGACGTGCCGCTGTCCGCGCCGCCCAGGGCGGACGCCCTGAGTTACTCGGTCGCGGCGGCCAGCCTGCTCGCCAAGACCGAACGGGACCGCGTGATGCTGGAACTCGACGCCCAGCACCCCGGCTACGGCTTCGCCGGGCACAAGGGGTACGGCGCGCCCGCCCACCGCGCCGCGCTGCACGAACACGGCGTGACCGGCGCGCACCGCCGGAGTTTCGCGCCCATCCGCGCGCTCCTGAGTGAACCGGCGTCCCTGTTCGGCGACCTGCCCTGAGTGCCTTCATACGGACTCCGTTTATTTCGTTGGCAGATCGGAACACCACCGATCTGCCAACTCCACGTCCGGAGGGGCGTTTCTCTCCTACTCGCATCCGCTCGGACCCAGCGGCTTTATAAGCCATTCAATCCGAGTCGGTATCAGGCGTCCGGGGGGCGTTTCTGGAAGGACAGTTGCGTTTCGGTGGGGCGAAACCCCAGGCGTTCATACAGTGCCTGCGCGTGGTAGTCGGGGTCGGCCACGATGACCAGCGTGCGCGTGCCCAGCAGCGCGCGCGCCCACTCGGCCGCCGCGTGGACCAGCATGCCGGCCAGTCCGCGCGCGCGGTACCCGGGGTGCGTCTCGACGCTCTGGTAGCGGGCGACGGCCTCTCCGGCGTCGAAGATACCCAGGGCGCTCAGCGCGGCCCCACCCCGGTCGAAAGCGGCGAGCAGCGCGCCGCGCCCACCTTCCTGCACGGCGCGGTAGGCGGCCAGTTTGCGCCGGACGAACACCTCGTACCCGGCGGCCTCGTGAGGGTGAGGGTCGGCGGCATTCACGGCCAGCCGCAGTTGCGCGGCCGCTTCCCAGTCGGCGTCCGAGAAGGCCGGGCGGATCTGCACGTCGCGCGGCGCGGCCCGGCCCGGTGCGGACGGGACGGTGTGCGCGGCAGTCAGGACGGTGTCGCGCAGCACCTCGTACCCGGCGGCCTGCCACTCGCTGAGGTCCAGCGCGTCGCTGTGCGGGGTGTCGATACCGAACGTGCGGTGCGCGGCGTCCGGGAAGGCGCGGCTGAACGCCTCTTCCCAGCGCGGCAGGTCGCCGGGGCGCGGCGCCCCAGGCATCAGCAGGAAATTACCCCACCAGAACGTGGGATTGTCGGGCGAACAGATCACGGTGTGATGGTCGCCGCGCCGGATCAGACTGCCTTCGTTGCGGCGCAATGCGAGGTCCGTGTGGAACGCGAGCGATCGGTGCACGCCTCCCAGAATACGCGCCGTGAGGAGGCGGGGCGTTATGCGCCGAAGTGATCCGGACTCCGACTGAACGGGCTGCAAAGACCGCTGGGTCCGGGCGGATGCGCGTGGGAGCCGGGCGGGTTCCGGATGGTCAGCGAAACAGACGGAGTCCGTGTCAGTTCGTGCTGGGCAGGTACAGCCAGTCGACCGGCGTGAGCGGGTCGGCCGCGCCGATACTCACGCTGACGCTGCCGCCCTGCACGCGGACGGTGGTTTCCAGGACGTTCCAGCCGGGGCGCAGGGTCTCGTTCGCGTCCAGGGTGCCCTGGAGCGTGCGGTCGCCCTGCCGGAAGGTGCAGGTCTGCGCGGCGGCAATGGTCAGGGCGCGGTCACTGAGCACCAGTTGCCGCGCGCGGATGGACGCGTCCTGCGGGGACAGCGGCGCCTGAAGTCCGATCGCCTGCAACGCCGGGGTCAGGGTCGCCGTGACGCTGCCGCCGATCAGGAACCGGCCGCCGCCGACGGTGACGGTGCGGGCGGCGGCCGGTTGCGTGGTCAGGGGTCCCTGGCAGGTCACGCTCTGGAAGGTGCCGCGCACGCTGTCGCCCAGCAGGTCCGGCGTGGCCTGGGCGGTCAGGGTCAGGTCGGCGGGCAGCGTCAACTGGTACGTGCCGCCCGCCGTGACGCTGGCCTGCGCGACCTCGCGGTCCTGGCCGTTCACGCGGGCGGTGAACACGGCCACCCCGGCGGCCGGGGGGAAGATCACGGTGCCGCTCACCTGCGCCGCCACCGGGGTGGGCTGACCGGCGCAGGCACTCAGGCAGGCACTCAGGAACGCGGCCAGCGTGGCACTCATACGGATTCCGTTTATTTCGTTAACAGATCGGAACACCACCGATCTGTTAACTCCACGTCCGGAACCCGTTTCTCTCCTACTCGCTCCGCTCGGATTGAACGGCTTTATAAGCCATTCAATCGGAGTCCGTATCAGCAGGCAGGAAACGGCGGCCGGTTTCATTGAGAAGAATCTAACAGTTTTTTCACCAGGCGCGCCGGGACGCCCCCCCCATCACGGACACCGCCACGGGCACTGCGACCGGCGCTGTGACGGGTGGCGGGTCTACTGGCAGTCGCGGCCCGTGATGCCGCAGGACTGACGTGGCGTCCAGGGGGCGTCCAGGGCAGCCCGCGCGATCTGCACGCCCAGCGTGGCGGCGTCTGCGGCCAGGGCGGGGTTCAGGGTTGTGTCGGTGGGGCGGTGATAGTGCGGGTCCTCGCCCCGGTGCAGGAAGGCGGTGCGCACGCCCACCAGCTTGAACGGCAGGTAATCGCTGCGGCCCGTGACCGGCGAGGACCGCCCGAACGTCTCGCGGGTGGTGGCCGGTGCGTCCCGGAAGGTCCGCAGGTCCGGCCGGACCCGGCGGGCCAGGGTCAGCAGTTCCGGGTGCGCGTCGATGCTCAGGGATTCGGCGTTCACGCCGACCATGTCGAAGTTCAGCATGGCCCGCGTGTCCCGCAGCGGGTAAGAGTGGGTGTGCACGAAGGCGCGGCTGCCCAGCAGGCCCTGTTCCTCGGCGCCGAACAGCACGAACCACGCGCGGCCCGCCAGGGGAGTACCGGCCGCCTGCCGGGCCGCGTGCAGCACGGCCAGGATGCCGCTGGCGTTGTCGTTCGCGCCGGGGCTGCCGGGTACGCTGTCCAGGTGCGCGCCGAACAGCACGTCCGGCGTGGCCTCCACACGGGCCGCGATCAGGTTCCAGGCGGGGGCGTCCTCGGTGCGGACGGTGGTGGTGAACGTGACCTCGCGGCCCACCCCGGCCAGCAGGGTCCGTCCTGCTTCCGGGGTGACGCTCAGGACCGGCAGGGCCACGTTCCCCAGTGGGCTGTACGCGGGCGGGTGCGGGCAGTCGTTCACGATGACCAGCCCCAGAATTCCCGCGTTCAGGGCGCGGTCGGTCAGGTCCCGCCACGGGCCGTCCGGGCAGGTCGTGACGGCCAGTCTGCCCAGCAGGCCCTCCAGTTGCGCGTCGGTCACGCCGGGTGGCAGGCGTACCAGCGTGCCGGTCTGCCCGGCCGTCTGCGTGCCGATCAGGGCCTCGCCGGTCAGGGTCTGCGGGTCGCCGGGGCCGCCCAGGTGCACGGTTCCCTCCCGCTGCGCGGGCATGGGCACGCGGTCCGGGAGGGCCTGACGGGTCACGCGGTACCCGAGCGCCTCGAACTGCGCCTGCGCCCAGTCCAGCGTGCGGGCGTTCCCGGCACTGCCGGTCTCACGCGGGCCGAGGGTGCGCAGGGTCTCCCAGTCCTGCGCGGCGCTGACGCTCTGCGCTCCGGGCTGCGCGGGCGGGTTGGCCGGGCGGGTCGCGGCGTGCCACGCGCCCCAGCCCACGCCCCCGGCGATCAGGGCGGGCAGCAGCACCTTCCAGGCGGGAACGGGTGGGCGAGTCGGCAGTGGGCGCAGCGGTCTGGGCATCGGTACGGTCACCATACGCAGCGGCCCGGCCGAAGGTTGCCGCAGGTGCGCGCCGGGGTGCGGTTTTCCGTTTCATGGCGCGGGATTTCGGGGACCGTCTGCTGGCCCGAAATGCACTAGACTGTTCTGTGTGAACGTCAGGAACTTCTCCATTATCGCCCATGTGGACCACGGGAAATCGACCCTCGCGGACCGCATCATGGAGCGTCTGGGCGCGATGACCGAACGCGACAAGCGCGACCAGACCCTCGATACGCTCGAACTCGAACGCGAGCGCGGCATCACCATCAAATCCACTCCCGTCCGCCTCCAGTACACCCGTCCCGCGCAGGAGGACGGCTCGGGCGGCGAGACGTACACCTTCAACCTGATCGACACGCCCGGCCACGTGGACTTCAACTACGAGGTCTCCCGGTCCCTGGCGGCGTGCGAGGGCGTGCTGCTGCTCGTGGACGCCTCGCAGGGCGTCGAGGCGCAGACCATCGTGAACGCGTACCTGGCCATCGACAACAACCTGGAGATCGTGCCGGTCATCAACAAGATCGACCTGCCGGCCGCCGACCCGGAAGGCGCGGCGCAGGAACTGGAGGAAGTGATCGGCATTCCCGCCGAGGACGCCGTGTTCGCGTCCGGCAAGTCGGGGATCGGCATCACCGAGATCCTGGAAGCCATCGTGGACCGCATCCCGGCGCCCAGCGGCGACCCCGAGGCGCCGCTGAAGGCGCTGATCTTCGACTCGTTCTTCGACGCGTACCAGGGCGTGATCCTGTTCGTGCGCGTGCTGGAAGGCACCCTGACACCCAAGGATCAGATCCGCCTGATGAACGCCGGGAAGAACTTCGAGGTGGACAAGGTCGGCACCTTCAGCCCCGGACTGGTCGTCGGGGAGTCCCTCCCGGCCGGTTCGGTCGGCTGGGTCGCCGCCGGGATCAAGGACATCCAGGACGCGCAGGTGGGCGACACCCTGACCGGCCGCGAGGTGCAGACGCCCGAGGCGTTCCCCGGCTTCAAGCCCGCGCAACCCGTGGTGTTCTCCGGCCTGTACCCCACCGACACCGAGGACTACCGCAAACTGCGGGACGCGCTGGAGAAACTGAAACTGAACGACGCGGCGTTCTCCTTCGAACCCGAGACCAGTGAAGCGCTGGGCTTCGGCTTCCGCTGCGGGTTCCTGGGCCTGCTGCACGCCGAGATCATCCAGGAACGCCTGGAACGCGAGTACGACCTGGACCTGATCGCCACCGCGCCCGCCGTCGTGTACCGCGTGACCCTCACGAACGGCAGCATCTTCGAGACGCAGAACCCGGCCGAGTTCCCCACCCGCGACCGCATCGAACTGGTCGAGGAACCGTACATCAAGCTCAGCATCATGCTGCCCGAGGAGCACGTCGGGCCGGTCATGCAGCTGCTCCAGGAACGCCGTGGGTCCATGATCACCATGAACTACGTCGGCAAGCGCGTGGAACTGCTGTACGAGGTGCCGTTCGCGGAGATCCTGTACGACTTCCACGACCGCCTCAAGAGCATCAGCCGCGGCTACGCCAGCATGGACTACGAGCAACTCGGGTACCGCGAGGGCGACCTGCGCAAGGTCGACATCATGGTGAACAACGAGGTCATCGACGCGCTCGCCGTGATCGTCCACGAAACCAAGACGTACAGCCTGGGCCGCAAGATCGTGGACAAGATGGCCGAAGTCATCCCCCGCCAGATGTTCCCGGTGCCGGTGCAGGCCGTGATCGGCGCGAAGATCATCGCGCGCGCCACCGTGAAGGCCTTCCGCAAGGACGTGCTCGCCAAGTGCTACGGCGGCGACATCAGCCGCAAGAAGAAACTGCTGAACAAGCAGAAGAAGGGCCGCGCCCGCATGAAGCAGTTCGGGACGGTCGAGGTACCGCAGGAGGCGTTCCTGGCGGTCCTCAGCACCGACGAGTAACCCAGAGAGCCGCACCCACCCCGCCCTGCGTCCAGACGGACGTGCGGCGGGGTGTTCACATGCCCGTATCCTGGTGGTTATGACGGATCCGCATGTCCTGCCCGCCCACCTGCCCGCTCCCGTGGACGACGGCGGCGCGGCCCACCTGACCGGGCAGCCCTGGCCCGCGCTGGCGCTGCCCGCCACGGACGGCACGCAGGTCCGCGTGTCGGGGCTGCCGGGCCGGTCGGTGGTGTACGGCTACCCCATGACGGCCCGCCCGGACCATCCCCTCCCGGACGGCTGGGACGTGATGCCGGGCGCGCGGGGTTGCACACCGCAGGCCTGCGCGTTCCGTGACCATCACGCCCAGCTGGCCGCACTGGGCGCACGGGTGTTCGGGCTGAGTACCCAGAGCACGGCCTACCAGCAGGAGGCGGCCGGGCGGCTGCACCTCCCCTACCCGCTGCTGAGCGACGCCGCGCTGGAGCTGACCGGGGCGCTGCGCCTCCCGACGTTCGACGTGCCCGGCGTGCCAGCCGGTGAACGGCCGACGCTGCTGCGGCGCATCACGCTGATCGTCCGGGACGGGGTGACCGAGCAGGTGTTCTACCCGGTCTTCCCGCCGGACCGGAGTGCCGAGCAGGTGCTGGAGTGGCTGGAGCGACACCCAACCTGATAGGAACGGGAGGGCGCCCCGTTGCCTCCCGGCTCCGTCACTGGCTCTTGAGTTCCGTCCAGATGCGGTCGTACAGGCGTTGCGGGCGGCCGGAGGGCAGTTCGCCGATGAAGTCCAGGCGGCCGTCGGTCAGCCACGCGGCGGGTGGGTTCAGGGCGGGAATGTCCTTCAGGAAGTCGTCGAGGAGGGGTTGCGAGGCGGCGTTGGGCGTGGCGTAGTAGGTGTAGTTGCTGAGTTGCGCGCCGTTGTCGGCGTCGAGGATGAAGTTGATGAAACGGTGGGCCAGTTCGGGGTTGGGGCTGCGCCTGAGGACGACCAGGGTGTCCATGCTGATGGTGGTGCCCTGGCGGGGCAGCAGGACCTGCACGTTCTCGTCTTCCTCGGTGGCGATCAGCAGGTCGCCCACGTAGATCTGCCCGAGGTCGATCTGCCGGGCGAGGAGTTTGTTGCGGGTGCCGGGGCCGCCGTCGAAGCCCTGGAAGCCCTGCTTGGCGACCACGCGGCGCAGCAGGTCGCGCGCCTGTCGCAGCTGGGCGACGTCGGTGGTGTTGGCGCTGAAGCCCAGGTACTTGAGGGCCGCGCCGATCACCTCGCGCGGGTCGTCGAGCAGCACGAAGGTGCGGGTGTCGTCGGGGCCGAAGATCTCGGCCCAGGTGTCCTGCGGGACGTAGCGCTGCGTGTTGTAGGCCAGTCCGGTCGCGGCGTACTGGTACGGCACGGAGTAGCGGTTGCCGGGGTCGTACGCGGCGTTCAGGAAGCCGGGCGCGATGTTCTTCAGGTTCGGCAGGGCGCCTCTGTCCAGGGGTTGCAGCAGGTCGGCGCGAATCATGGTCTGCACGACGTAGTTGCTGGGCACGGCGATGTCGTACTGCGCGCCGCCACCCTGCAACTTGGCGAGCATGGCCTCGTTGCTCTCGAAGGTGTCCAGCACGACGCGCACGCCGTTCTGTTTCTCGAAGGTCTTCACGAGGTCCGGGTCGATGTACTCGGACCAGATGAATACCCGCAGGGTCCTGCCGTCGCCGCGCGTGACGGGGGTCGCCTCGCCCGGCTGAGCCTGAGCGGGCTTCTCGACGCGGTAGCAGCCGCTCAGCAGGACCGGCACGAGCAGGGCGCTCAGGGCGGCGCGTTTCATGGCTGCCTCCGGGGGCGCAGCAGGGCGTTCGCGGCGACGATGGCGACCACCGTGACGAGGACCAGCAGCGCACTCAGGGCGTTGATGTCGGGCGTCACGCCTCGCTTCACGTTCGTGTAGATCAGGACCGGCAGGGTGCTGAAGCCCGACCCGCTCGTGAAGTACGTGACCACGAAATCGTCCAGGGACAGCGTGAACGCCAGCAGTGCGCCCGCCAGCACGCCCGGCAGGGCCAGCGGCAGGACCACGTGCGTGAACGAGCGCAGGCCGGTGGCGCCCAGGTCCCGCGCGGCTTCCTCCAGTTCCGGGCCGTACCCGGCGAGCCGCGAGCGGACGGTCAGGGCCACGTAACTGATCTGGAAGGTCACGTGCGCCAGCAGCACCGTCCAGAAGCCGTTGTCGAACGTCCAGCCCAGGCGTTCCAGGCCCGCGCGCACGAACGAGTAGAACATCAGTAGGCTCACGCCCATCACCACGTCCGGAATCACGATCGGCAGGACCAGCAGCCCGGTCAGGGCCGTGCGGAACCGCAGCGTGTACCGCCACAGGCCCAGGCCCACCAGGGTGCCCAGCACCGTGCTGACCAGCGTGCTGAGCAGGGCGATCTCCAGCGTGTGCGCCAGCGCCTCGCGCACGTCCGCGCGGGCGAACAGCACCCCGTACCACTTGGTAGTAAAGCCCGCCCACGTCGCCCCGAAGCGCGAATCGTTGAACGAGAACACGACCAGCACGATGATCGGCAGGTACAGGAACGCGTACACCAGCCACGCCCACGCGGTCAGGGCCGGATGCGTCCGCCGGATCACAGCGCCCTCCGGGCCGTTGATAGGTGATGGTCGATGGTTGATGGAACCTCTTTCAACCATCGACCATCAACCATCAACAGTGTGCGCAGCGCACTCATACGAGTTCCTCCAGGCCCTTCTGCCCGGCGGTGCGGGCGTAGCCCCACAGGCCCAGCAGCACGACGCCCATCAGCAGGAAGCTCAGGGCGCTGCCGTACGGCCAGTCGCCCGCCTGCCCGAACTGGTTCTGGATGAGGTTCCCCACCAGGGCCGTCTTCGCGCCACCGAGGATGTCGCTGACGACGAAGGTGCCCAGTGCCGGGATGAAGGTCAGCAGGATGCCCGCCACGAGGCCCGGCAGGGTCTGCGGGAACACGGCCGTCATGAAGGCCCGTGCGGGGGGCGCGCCGAGGTCCTGCGCGGCCTCCAGCAGGCGCCAGTCGATCTTCTCGACGCTGGAGTACACGGGCAGCACGAAGAACGGCACGAACGCGTACACCATGCCCAGCAGCGTGGCGGTCAGGCTGGGCACCAGATCGAAGGGCCGCAGGATCAGGATCCAGGCGTACACGCGGATCAGGAAGTTCGTCCAGAACGGGATGATCAGCAGCAGCAGCAGCAGGTTCTTGCGCCGGGCGTCCTGCCGGGCGATGTAGAACGCCAGCGGGTAGCCCATCAGGACGCACAGCGCCGTGCTGAGTCCCGCCACCCACACGCTGCGCCACAGGACGCGCGCGTTGTCGGCCGTCCACTCCTGGAACAGCGCGTCGTACCCGAACACCCGCTGCCAGGATTCCAGCGTCCACGGGCCGCCCACCTGCGCGAGGTCCGTGCGCGTCAGGAACGAGTACCCCAGCATCACCAGCGCCGGCACGATCAGGAACACGGCCAGCCACAGCACGCCCGGCCCCAGCGTGGCGAAGAAGCGCCGGACCGTCAGCACAGGGCACCTTCGGTGCGGTGATGGTTGAAGGTTGAAAGTTGATAGAGCCGTGTTCCATCAACCATCAACTTTCGACTTTCAACCCCCATCATGCTTCTTCCAGCACGACGAGGTTGTCGGGCGGGAGGTACAGGGCGACCTGTTCCTCGTAGTCGAAGTCCTCGTCGGCGCCGATGTCGGCGTTCAGCTGGAACACCACGAGCTGCTGGCCGCTGGCGCGCAGCAGGTACTGGTTCTCGGCTCCGGTGTACACGATGTCGTCCACGGTGGCGCGGATCTCGTTGCCTTCGGTCTCGTCGTCGCGTTCCATCCTCAGTTTCTCGGGCCGGACGGACAGCGTGACGTTCTGGCCGGGGCGCAGGCCCTCGCCGTGCGTGGTGCGCAGCGGGCCGTGCACGGTCTGCACGGTCGCCTCATGGCCGTCCACGCTCAGGACGGTGCCCTCGATCAGGTTGCTGCTGCCCAGGAAGTTCGCCACGAATGCCGTGCGGGGCCGCTCGTACAGTTCCTCGGCGCGGCCCAGTTGCTCCACGCGGCCCCGGTTCATGACGGCAATCCGGTCACTCATGACCAGCGCCTCCTCCTGGTCGTGAGTGACGAATACGAAGGTCATGCCCAGGCTCTCCTGCAGGTTGGCGAGTTCCACCTGGAGTTCCTTGCGCAGTTTCAGGTCCAGTGCCGAGAGGGGTTCGTCGAGCAGCAGCACCTGCGGTTCGTTCACGATGGCGCGGGCCAGCGCCACCCGCTGCCGCTGCCCGCCCGACAGCTGATCCGGGCGGCGCGAGGCGAAATCCGCGATGCGCACCCGCTCCAGCGCCTGCATGACGCGGGTGCGGGCCTGCGCGGCGGGCACACCCTTCATTTTCAGGCCGAACGCCACGTTGTCCTGCACGCTCAGGTGCGGGAACAGCGCGTAACTCTGGAAGACGGTGTTCACGTTCCGCAGGTGCGGCGGCACGCCCGTCATGTCCTGCCCGCCGATGATGACCTGCCCGGCGTCCGGCGCCTCGAACCCCGCCAGGATGCGCAGCAGCGTCGTCTTGCCGCAGCCCGAGGGACCCAGCAGGCTGAAGAACTCGCCCCGGCGGATATCCAGGTCGATATCGTCCAGCACGCGTGTCTCGCCGCCCGACGGGGACGTGAAGCTCTTGAAGACATCCACGACACTCACGGCGGCGTCGGCGGACAGTTCACGCGCGCGCTTGCCCCTGAACGCGACGCCGGTTATGGACGGGACCTCTGAATCTGACTCATACGGGGAATTTTACCCGCGTGGGCGCCGCCCCGGCACGCACTCCGCCTTAAGGGTGACGCGCCGCACGCCGGGGCGGGCGTACCCTGACCGTGTTTCCGCTCCTGGTCCGCCCCCCCGTTTCCAATCGAGGTTCGCTGTGGAAGACATTCTGGTTCCCCTGTTCTTTTTCGGTGCGGTGTTCGGTTTCCCGCTGGCGCGGCGCGCCATGATTCACCGCCACAACCTGGAACTGCTGCGCGCCCGGTCCGGCCCGGCCGGGGGTGTGGCCGCGCCGGGCACCCCGCCTGACGACGCGCCCGCGCTGGCCCTGCGCCTGCCGGAACCGCACCGCCTGTACGCCCTGGCGCTGCTGTGCCGCCTTCAGGACGCGCCCGCCACGCTGGAGCCGCACACGCGGGCGCTGCTGGGCCAGATCCGCCGGGAGTACCTGCCGGACACGCTGCGCAGTTACCTGAACCTGACGCCCGCCGCCCGCGAGCACCTGCGCGCCGGGGGCCGCGACCCCGAGGAACTGCTGCGCGAGCAACTGGAACACCTGAGCCGGGGCGTGGACGGCGCGCTGCGGCAGGATCACGGCAGCGCCAGCCGCCTGCTCACGCAGGGCCACTACCTGCGCGACCGTTTCGAGGCGTCCCCGCTGGACACCGCCCGTCTCGATGCGGCGCCCCGGAACCTGGGCACGGCGCCGCTTCAGAAGTGACCCGACCGGGCCAGCCTGACCGGGCCAGCCCGAGGTGACACGCCGGTCAGATGTTCTTGACGGCCCGTGCCGGAACCAGCAGACTGATCTGGAATGAAAAACTTAACTGTCGGACTTGTACTGACCGTCCTCCTGGCTGCCTGTGCAGGCGTGCAGCAACCGCCCAGCACGGCCTCGCAGGAACAGCCCGTGACCACGCTGGCGCTCAACCCGTTCGAGCGTGGCCCCGCGCCCACCACCGCCAGCCTGGAAGCGACGCGCGGGCCGTACGCGACCAGTTCGACCAGCGTGTCCCGCTTCCGGGTCAGCGGGTTCGGGGGCGGCACCATCTACTATCCGACGACCACCAGCGACGGCACCTTCGGCGCTGTGGCCATGTCGCCCGGGTACACCGCCACGCAGAGCAGCCTCTCGTGGCTGGGGCCGCGCCTCGCCTCGCAGGGCTTCGTGGTGTTCATCATCGACACGAACAGCGTCTACGACCAGCCCGCCTCGCGCGGCACGCAACTCCTGGCGGCGCTGCGGTACCTGACCGGCAGCAGCGACGTGCGCAGCCGCATCGACCCGAACCGGCTGGCCGTCATGGGGCACAGCATGGGCGGCGGCGGCAGCCTGGAAGCCGCCAGGACCAACCCCGCCCTGAAGGCCGCCGTGGCCCTGACCCCCTGGAACACCGACAAGACCTGGCCGGAACTGAGCACACCCACCCTGATCATCGGCGCGCAGTCCGACACGGTCGCGCCGGTCGCCTCTCACTCGGTGCCGTTCTACACCAGCCTGGCGGCCACGCTGCCCCGCACGTACCTGGAACTGCGCGGCGCCAGCCACTTCGCGCCGAACACGTCGAACACGCCCATCGCGCGGGCCAGCGTGGCGTGGCTCAAACGCTTCGTGGACAACGACCTGCGCTACAGCCCGTTCCTGTGCCCAGCCCCGGCGGTCGGCACTACGTACTCGGACGTGCGCAGCAGTTGCCCGTTCAACTGACCGTCGCGGTCGTCCGGGACTGACGCGAACCGGTGGTCAGGGAAGGGCGTCCGGGTCCGGGAGGGTCTCCCCCACCCGGACGCCCAGCAGGTGAGCGAGGTCGGGCAGTTGCGCGGCGTCCACGGTCACGCCCTCCAGTTCGCGGGGCGTGACGCGCAGGCCGCGCAGATCGCTGGAACGCAGGTCGGCCCCGGCCAGTCGCGCGCCGCGCAGGTCCGTGCGGGGCAGGCGGCACGCCCGCAGGATCAGGCCGGGCAGGTCGGCGTCCATGAACATCGCCTCGGTCAGGTCGCAGTCGTCCAGGCGCAGGTGGGCCGCGTCGGCCTTCACCCACACGCTCAGGGGGGCGGCCACGCGGGTCAGGGCCACGTGCCGCAGGCGCGCGCCGCTGGCCTGCACGCCCAGCAGGCGGCAGTCCGTGAACTGCACGCGTTCCAGCGCCGCGTCTTCCAGGCGTGCGCCGCTCAGGTCGCAGCCCTCAAACCGCACGTCGGTGAGGCGCACGCCGCGCCAGTGCACGCCGGTCAGGTTCACCTGCCGGAACACGCAGCCCTGGAAGGTCACGGCGTTCAGGGCCTCCGCGCCGGTCAGGTCGCCTTCCAGCGCCAGACCCCGGTACACGGTCTCGCTTTCCAGCGGGCCGGGCGGCGGGGCGCGCAGGCCCCCGCGCGGGAATTTCGGGGCGTTCGGGCGGGTCGCGTCCATTGACCGTTACAGCGTGAGGATCTCGTAGCCCCTGTCCGTGACGACCAGGGTGTGCTCGAACTGCGCGCTGGGTTGCCCGTCGGCGGTGGTGACGGTCCAGCCGTCGGCCAGCAGGCGCGTCTCGGGGCGGCCCAGGTTGATCATGGGTTCCACCGTGAACACCATGCCCGGCTGGAGTTTCAGGCCGGTGTAACGCGCGCCCCAGTGGTAGATGGTGGGTTCCTCGTGCAGGCGCTTGCCGATGCCGTGCCCGGTGTACTCGCGGACCACGCTGTACCCGCGCGCCTCGGCGAGGGTCTGGATGGCGTGCCCGATGTCGCCGGTGCGGGCGTTCGGGCGGATGACATCCAGCCCTGCTTTCAGGCACTCGCGGGTGGTGTCCACGAGGCCCTGCACGTCGGCACTGACCTGCCCGACGGTGTAGGTGTAGCAGGCGTCGCCGTACACGCCGTTCATCAGCACGCCGATGTCCACGCCGACCACGTCGCCTTCCAGCAGCACGCGCCCGTCGGGAATGCCGTGGCAGATGACCTCGTTCACGCTGGCGCAGATGGTGCCGGGAAAGGGATTGTTCTTCGGGCCGTAGCCCAGGTAGGCGGGCGTGGCCCCGGCGCGGCGGATGTGTTCCTCGGCGAGGGTGTCGAGTTCTTTCAGGGTGACGCCGGGCTTCACGTGCGGCTCCAGCACGCGGAACGTTTCCGCGACGAGCGCCCCGGCGCGGCGCATGGCTTCGATCTCTCGGGCGGATTTCAGGGAAACGCGGCTCATAACGCATGAGGCTAACACGGCCCGGCGCGCCCTTCCCTGCCGCGCGTCACGGTACCCTGACCCCCATGAGTGACCAGCATGGCGGCACAGGGGCGCGCAGCGTCGTGATCAGCGTGGACATGGAAGGCGTGACCGGCGTCTCCAGCTGGGTGCAGGTCAGCCCACCCGAGTTCGGCGGGCTGGTCAGCGGCGCCGAGTACGAGCGGGCGCGAGAACGCATGACGCTGGAAGCCGCCGCCGCCGCGCAGGGCGCGCTGGACGCCGGAGCGACCGACGTACTCGTGAACGACAGTCACGACACCATGCGCAACCTGATCCCGGAACTGCTCCCGGACGGCGTGCGCTTTACCAGCGGGAATGACAAGCCGCTGAGCATGGTGCAGGGCGTGCAGGAGGCCGGGGTGCTGGGCCTGCTGTTCGTGGGCTACCACGCGCGGGCCGGAAGCGTGCGCGGGCCGCTGGCACACACCTGGAACGGCTTCATCCGGGACGTGCGCGTGAACGGCGTGAGCACCGGCGAGTACGGCCTGAACGCCCTGCTCGCCGGGCATTACGGCGTGCCCGTCCTGTTCGCCTGCGGGGACGACGTGGCCATGACGGAAATCACCGCCGAACTGGGAGAAAACGTGATCACGGTACCGGTCAAGGAGGGCCTGAGCAGTTTCGCGGCCACGCACCTGCACCCGCGCGAGGCGCAGCGCCGCATCCGCGACGGCGCGTTCCGGGCCGTGACGCAGGCACTGGGGTCGCCGCCCGAACCGTACAGCACGCGCTTCCCGGCCGCCGCGCAACTGAGTTTCGATCATCAGGCCCGCGCGGACGCCTGCGAGCGCGTGCCCGGCATCACCCGCATCGACGCCGTGACCGTCGGCTGGGAAAGCGAGAACGCCTTCCACCTGTTCCAGACGTTCCGGATGCTGGCCAGCGTGGCCGCCGTCCGCCTGAACGCCTGACCACCTGACCGCCTGCGCGCCGCAGGCAACCGCGCGCACATCCTCACGCAGCGTCCGGTAGCCTGAACGCATGCGCCGCACCCTGACCGCCCTGACCATCCTGAGCCTCACCGCCCTGACCGCCCCCGCCAGCGCCGCCGCCGTGTGGGCCGGCGTGGACGCCACCACGGGCGGGTACGGCGTGCACGCCGGGACCGCCCTGCTGCCCATCCCGTTCATCGGCACGATCGGCCTGGAAGGCAGCGCCGAACGCCCCTGGCAGACGACCGACACCACCTACAACCGCTACGCCGCCGGGGTCACGCTGCGCGACCTGAACCTTCCCCTGACGAAGGTGGACGCCTTCGCCACCGTCGGCGGGCAACTGACCGCCCCCACCACGCAGGGAGGCGAGAACCGCTTTGCTCTGTACGGCGAGACCGGACTGCGCGGCCCCGTGTTCGGCCCCGCCGGATGGCGCGCGTTCGTGCGGGCCAGCAGCGCCGGACAGATCGGCGCGGGCATCGGCCTGGAACTGCGCTTCTGATACGGACTCCGATTGAGGGCGCAGGTGGCCGCCAGTCCTCACCTGCGCCCACCTGCGCGGCCCGCGCCTGAGAAAATGCGCGGGTGACTCCTGAACCCACAGCCGCTTACACCCTGCACACCGCCCTGGACGGCATCACGCCGGGGCAGGTGCAGGGTTTCTTCGTGGACTGGCCCAACCCGCCGGCGCCCGACACGTTCCTGCGCCTGCTGCGCGGGTCGTACCGGGTCGTGCTGGCCGTGCATGACGGGCAGGTGATCGGCTTCGTGCAGGCGGTCAGCGACGGCGTGCTGACCGCGTACATTCCGCTGCTGGAAGTCCTGCCCGAGTGGCAGGGCCGGGGCGTGGGCCGCGCCCTGATGACCCGCATGCAGGACGAACTGCGACACCTGTACGCCGTGGACCTCGGCTGCGAGGATCACCTCGTCCCGTACTACGAGGCGCTGGGCATGCGGCGGGGCAACCTGATGTTCACCCGCAACTACGCGCGGCAGGACGGCTCACTGCCGGACTGACCCTCACCAGTACCGGAACAGCAGGTCACCGCGCGTCCAGCCCAGGTGCCGTGCGCCCTTCGCTGCGCCGGGTGGCAGGCGGTCCAGGTCGGCGCGGTCCGGTGTGCCGTTCAGCCACGCGGCGTCCGGCACGACCCAGCCGCGCGCCTGCCACCACGCGGTCAGGCCGGGCGGGTTGAGGTACGGCGCGAAGGTCGGACCCGGATGCGTGGCGTCCGTGAACGCCAGCAGTGGCCAGTCGGTGTGCGCGTGCAGCTTCACCGCTGCCCCGCCCGCCGCAGGTCGGAGGGTCTGATCCCGCACGCCCGTCAGGGAGTCGTCGTGTAGTCCGCCGATGAGTGCCCAGCCGAGTTCGCGGGCGCAGCGGTGCAGGTCGGCGGTCAGGCGCGCGGGGGCGTGCGCGTCCGCGCGGGTCAGGTCGTCCCGCAGCCAGGGCAGCACGCCCGGTTCCACGTTCAGCTCAGCGCGGCGCGGAGGCGCTGGATGTCCTCGCGCCACGCGTCGGCGTCCTCGCTGTCTTCCCAGAGGTCCGGGAGTTCGCTGCCTGGGCCGAGGACGCGTTCCAGGGCTTCGAGGGCGTGGCCCTGCATGTGGGCCAGTTCGGCGGCGTCCGCGTTCTGCACCCAGGCGCGCAGGGCGGCGTCGGTCAGGGCAGCCGTGTCGCCCGTCAGGACGGCGGCCAGCGTCTCGGCGGCGGCGACGGCGCGGTGGCCTTCCTCGGCTTCCAGGTAGTCGTTGTCGGGGTCCAGCGCCACGTCGAAGGCTTCCGCCAGGGCGTACGCGCCGTCCTGCACGATCTCGGCGGCGTACTCGGCCGCCGCCTCGTTCTGGAAGGGGCCGACTCCCCAGGCGCTCATGCGGGGGCCTCGGTGCGGCCGTAGCGCTGCTCGACGTATTTCTCCATCAGTTCCTGGAAGTCCTCGGCGATGCGGGGGCCGCGCAGGGTGGTCAGGAGTTTGCCGTCCTGGTAGACGGGCGCGCGGGGGTCCTCGCCGGTGCCGGGCAGGCTGATGCCGATGTTGGCGTGTTTACTCTCGCCGGGGCCGTTCACGATGCAGCCCATCACGGCGACCTGCATGTCCTCCACGCCGGGGTATTTCGCTTTCCAGTCGGGCATGGTGTCGCGGATGTAGTCCTGGATCTTCTGCGCGAGTTCCTGGAAGAAGGTGCTGGTGGTGCGGCCGCAGCCGGGGCAGGAGGTGACCTGTGGGAGGAACTGGCGGATGCCGAGGCTCTGGAGGATCTGCTGGGCGACCTCGACTTCCAGTTTGCGGCTCGCGCCGGGTTCCGGGGTGAGGCTGACGCGGATGGTGTCCCCGATGCCGTCAATCAGCAGAGGGGCGAGGGCGGCGCTGCTGGCGACGATGCCTTTCATGCCCATGCCGGCCTCGGTCAGGCCGAGGTGCAGGGGGTAGTCGCACAGCGGGGCCAGCTGGCGGTACACCTGCCACAGTTCCGGGGCGCTGCTGACCTTCACGCTGATGAGGATCCTGTCGTGTGCGAGGCCGAGTTCCTCGGCGTAACGGGCGCTTTCCAGCGCGGAGACGACCATCGCGTCGATCATGACGTCCGTGCCGGTCTTGGGTGAGCCGTTGGCGGTGTTCTCGTCCATCAGGCGGGCGAGGACCTGCTGGTCGAGGCTGCCCCAGTTCACGCCGATGCGGACGGGTTTATCGAATTCTTTGGCGACCTCGATCATGGTGGCGAAGTTCGCGTCGTGGTGCTGTCCGGCGCCGACGTTGCCGGGGTTGATGCGGTACTTGGCCAGCAGGCGGGCGGTTTCGGGGAATTCGCGCAGCAGGATGTGGCCGTTGTAGTGGAAGTCCCCGACGATGGGCACCTCGATCCCGACTTCCTTGAGGCGGGCGACGATGTCGGGTATGGCGGCGGCGGCCTCGCGGGTGTTGACGGTGACGCGCACGATCTCGCTGCCTGCCCGGACGAGCTGCGCGATCTGGATGGCGGTGGCTTCGGCGTTGGCGGTGTCGGTGTTCGTCATGGACTGCACGACGACCGGGTGGGCGCTGCCCACCATGACCCCTCCCACGTTGACGCTGACGGTCTGGCGACGCTTCATGCCGCCCAGTGTACGCGCCGCCATGCGGGATGGTCAGGAAGCAGCGTTACGCCCGCCTGCGACAGTCCGCCCCCGCTCCCACTTGACCGGGGTGGGGCGCGGGCTTCAGACTGCAACGCAAAGTTCACAGGCAACGCTTGCCCGCCGGGCACGACCTTGGCCGCACTGCTGACCGCAGGGTGCGCTGAGACCGTGCCCGGCGGGCGTCTGCTGCCTGCCCCCCCCTTTCGGAGGTTCCATTCATGACCGTGTTTCCGCTGCTGTCCACCCAACATGACCACACGCCCGCCTACACCGAGGTGCTGGGCGCGCCGCAGGGCGGGTCCGTGCGCGTGCGGGTCCGCACGACCCTGAGCGTCACGGCCGTGCACCTGAAGTTCGTGCGGGTCGGTGAGATCGAGTCCGTTCCGGCGCGTGAAGTCACGCCGCTCGGTGACGGGCCGGGCCGCTGGTTCGAGGCGGACCTGCCCCTGCATGGGAGCCGCGTGCGCTACGCGTGGCAGCTGGAATTCCTGAACGATCACCTGCACCTGACGGCGCTGGGCCTGCACCGCACGCGCCGGGGGTTCCGGTCGTGGTTCTCGTACCTGCCGGGGCACACGTCGCCCGAGTGGGCGTGGCAGAGCGTGTTCTACCAGATCTTCCCGGACCGGTTCCGGAACGGCGATCCCGGCAACAGCGTGCAGACCGGCGAGTACGTGTACGGCGAGCGGCAGGTCGAGCAGGTGCCGTGGGGCACGCCCATCGACGCGTGGGGAGACATTCACGGGCACTACGGCGGCGACCTGAACGGAATCACGCAGGCGCTGCCGTACCTGACGGACCTGGGCGTGACGGGGCTGTGGCTCACGCCGATCTTCGTGTCGCCCAGCAACCACCGCTACGACATCACCGATTACCGCCACGTGGACCCGCACCTGGGCGGTGACGAGGCCTGGGACGAACTGGTGCGCGCCTCCGCGCAGGCGGGCGTGCGGATCGTGCTGGACGGCGTGTTCAACCACGTCGGGAACGAGAACGCCCTGTTCCGAGCGGCGCTGGCCGAGGACGCCCCGGAACGCGCCATGTTCACGTGGCGGGACGAGCCGGGCAAACTGCCGTACCACGCGTTCTTCGACGTGCCGACCCTCCCGAAGATCGACTACCGCAACGGCGCGGCGGTCCACGAGTTCTTCAGCGGCGAGGAGAGCGTCGTGCGGCACTGGCTGCGGCGCGGCGCGGCCGGGTGGCGGCTGGACGTGGCGCACATGATCGGCGCGGGCGGCACCGACGAGGACAACCTGCCGCTGCACCGCACCCTCAAGCGGGCGGCGCGGGAGGAACGCCCGGACGCGTACGTGTTCGGCGAGCGCTTCTACGACCCGGAGCACGCGCTGGACGGGCAGGGCGAGGACGGCAGCATGAACTACCACGGGTTCGGCCTGCCGGTCATGCAGTGGCTGGCCCGCGCGAACATGACCTTCGAGCCCAGCCGCCTGGACGGCGAGGAACTCGTGGAGATCCTCTGGGACGCGTACCACGCGCTGCCCCCCCAGGTGGCGCTGAGCATGTTCAACGTGCTGGAATCGCACGACATTCCGCGCGCCCTGTACCGCCTGGGCAACGACCGCACGCGCTTCCTGGCGGGCGTGACGCTGCTGATGGGCTACGTGGGCGTGCCCTGCACGTACTACGGCAGCGAGGTCGGCGTGACCCAGTCCCGTGACGGCGCGATGCCCTGGTGCCGCGAGTCCATGCCGTGGGACGAGTCGCAGTGGGACACGGACCTGCGCGCCCACATGAAGGCCCTGATCGCCGTGCGCCGGGAGTCGCGGGCGTTGCAGCGCGGCGGCCTGCGCTTCCTGCATGCCGAGGAGGACGCCGTGGCGTTCCTGCGCGAGTACACGCACGAGGACGGACGCACCGAGCGGGCCGCCGTGATCACCAGCCGCCGCCCCACGGCGCACGAGGTCACGCTGTCCCTGCCCGGCGGCGAGTGGCGGGACGCCGTGACGGGCGAGGTGCTGCGCGGCGGGCACGTCACGCTGGATGCCTGCGGGGGCCGCGTCCTGCTCGGCTGACAGGGGTGGGCGGGCTGACGGTGCGTGTGCTGACGGCAGGCAGGCTGACGGACGCGGGCGGCGTGGGGTATGCTCGTGTCACATGTCACATGCAGATGATTCGGCGCTGTACACGCAGTGGGTCACGCTTCTGGGCTGGCTGGAAGGCAGCGCGGCGGCCCGCGGCCTGACGTTCGAGAAGGTCGCGGACTTCCCGGACTACATCTACCGCATGGAACGCCCCTACGACCTGCCCACCACCGTCATGAGTGCCAGCGTGGGCGTGGGCGGGCAGCCGCTGCTGATCGCGGCCGTCAGCCCCCGCCACGTGGACCTGAAAGGCGTGTCGCTGCGCCTTATGGGCGGTAGCAAGCACTGGCACCTGCACGCCGGGAGCGGCGGCACGCTCCTGGAAGGCAAACGTCCCTTCACGCGCGAGCGGCTGGACGCACTGCTGGACGGCGCCCTGCGCAGCAACGCCGTGTAACCATCACCTCATACGGACTCGGATTGAATGGACTGCAAAGGCCATTCAATCCGAGCGGATGCGAGAAGGAGAGAAACGCCCCTCCGGACGTGGAGTTGGCAACCCGGTGATGTTCCGGGTTGTCAACGAAATAAACGGAATCCGTATCAGGGACAGAAAAAGGGACGGGCCACGCGGGAGGCCCGTCCCTCTCCTGTTCCCGGCGGCGCTCAGGCGCTCTGGCCTCCGAAGGCGATGAACCCGGCGGCAATGCCGATCAGGGTGCCGACGAGCACTTCGAGGTACGTGTGGCCCATCAGGACGCGCAGGGGCAGCGGCGCGAAGCCCTCGCGGACGACGGCGCGCAGTTCCTCGACGAGGTCGTTCAGCAGCCGGGCCTGCTGGCCGCTGCTGTGGCGCACGCCGGTCGCGTCGTACATGACGATCAGGGCGAACACGGCGCTCGCGGCGAACAGCGGACTGCCGACTCCCTCGGTGATGCCGACGCCGGTGGTCAGGGCGGCGACCATGGCGCTGTGACTGCTGGGCATGCCGCCGGTCTCCATGAACGCGGCGGGCCGCCAGCGGCGTTCGATCAGCAGGATCAGCAGGACCTTCATGACCTGCGCGCCCGTGCTGCTGAGGACCGCGACCCACAGCCAGCGGTTGCCGATCAGGTCAGCGAAGGAGTTCACCGCTCGCTCCGTTCGACTGGTCGGCGTGCCCATGCACTGTCTGGTTCTGGGCAGCCTGGACGGTGTTCATCATCAGTTGCGCGACCGTCATGGGACCGACCCCGCCCGGCACGGGTGTCAGCGCCCCGGCCACGGCGGCCACGTCCGGGTGCACGTCGCCGGTCAGGCGGGCCTTGCCAGTGTCAGTGGGCACGCGGTTGATGCCCACGTCGATGACGGTCGCGCCGGGGCGCACCATGTCGGGTGTGATCAGGTGCGCCTGTCCGGCCGCGACGATCAGCAGGTCGGCGCGGCGGGTCACGTCGCCCAGGTCCGGCGTGGCGCGGTGGGCGACGGTGACGGTCGCGTCGGCGTTCAGCAGCAGGCCCGCCAGGGGCCGCCCGACCAGGGCGCTGCGGCCCACGATCACGGCGTGCTGCCCGGCGACCGGAATGCGGTAGTGGTCCAGCAGGGCCATCACCCCGGCGGGCGTGCAGGGGCGCAGGCCCGGCTGCCCCTGCCACAGCAGCCCGGCGCTGACCGGGTGCAGGCCGTCCACGTCCTTGCGCGGGTCGATGCAGGCCAGGGCCGCGTCGGCGTTCAGGTGGGCGGGCAGCGGCAGTTGCAGCAGCACGCCGTGCACGCCGTGGTCGGCGTTCAGGGTGCCGATCAGGGCGTGCAGGTCCGCCTGGGTGGTGTCGTCCGGCAGGGCGTACACGGCGCTGTGCAGGCCCAGTTCGGCGGCTTTCTTCGCCTTGCCGCGCACGTAACTTTCACTGGCCGGGTCGTCTCCGACGCGGATGAACGCGATGGACGGCGTGACGGGCAGCGTGGCGGCCAGCCGGGTCGCGGCGTCCAGCAGCGCGGCGGCGGCGGGTGGGCCGCCCAGGGTCCGGGCGGCGTCTGTCCGGGCGGCGGCCCGGTCCGTGGTCACTCGGGTTCGCCGGGCGTGCGGGGCGCGGCGGGGTGGGTGGCAGAGGCGTCGGACGCGGGGGCCGTGGTGTCTGCGGGTTGTTCGAACACCTCGCGCTGCGGGGCGGGCGCGGCCGGGGTTTCCGGGCGGGGCAGCGCGCGGCTCAGGCCGGCCAGCACGCCGTTCACGAAACGGCCGGAGTCGTCACCGCCGAACTTGCGGGCGATACGCACGGCGCTCTCGATGATGGGCGGGTGCGGTTCGGTCGTGCCGGTCATCTCGAAGGTCGCCAGTCGCAGGATGTTCAGGTCCGTCTGCGCCATCTGGTCGAAGCTCCAGCCGCGGATGGTGCGGCGCAGGGTCGCGTCGATATCCGGGCGGGCGGCGCTGATGCCGCTCACGAGTTGCTGCGCGAACACCAGCGCCTCCTCGCTGAGGACCGGGAAGGTGTCGTCACCGGCGCGCATGGCGCTCTCGGCGCGGTTGAAGACGCTCTGCATGGGCAGGTCGCCCCGGTCCGCCTCGAACAGCACCCGGAACGCGAATTCGCGGGCGGCGCGGCGGGTGCCGACGGGCGCGGCGGCCTTCTCGCGGCGGCGGGTCATGCGGCGCTGCCTTTGGGCAGGCAGACGTTCTGCACGGTGACGTTCACGGCGCGGACCTTCAGGCCGGTCATCAGTTCGATGTTCTCACGGACAGCCTGCTGGGCCTTCTCGCTGAGCGCCAGCAGGTTCCGGCCGAATTCGACGTTCAGGCCGACTTCGACCGTCACGTCGTTGCCTTCGCGGGTGACGCGCAGCGCGCGGGCCTTGCGGCCGGGGTTCTGGTTGCGCAGCACCTCGCCGACCTTCAGGGTCGCGGCGGCGATCTCGGCACCCTCGATGCCTTCGAGGGTGGTGGCGGCGATGTCGGTCAGGACACTCTTGCTGATTTCGATTTCGGTGTTGGTTGCCATGCTGGTGTTGCCTCCACGCGCGGGCCGCCGCTGTTGCCCGGCCCGCGCCAATACCTGCCAGTTTATACGCAACGGCGGCCCTTCCGGCCATTTCGGGCATGCGTTCAGCTGGCGGAGTCCGTGACGCCCCGTTCGAGCAGCAGGTCGGCCAGTTCGGCCTCGGTCAGGACGCTCACGCCGAGTTCCTGCGCGCGGGTCAGTTTGCTGCCCGCCTCTTCCCCGGCGATCAGGAAGCTGGTCTTGCCGGTGACGCTGCCGGTCACGCGGCCCCCGGCGGCTTCCAGCTGCGCCTTGATGGCGTCGCGCGGGCGGGTCAGGGTGCCGGTGATCACGAAGTTGAGCCCCGCCAGCTGCTCGCCGCGCCGGGTGACCTCCTCGGCGGGGGTGACGCCGTGGGCGCGCAGCCGCTCCAGGACGCCGCGCATGCTGGGGTCGGCCAGGGCCGCCGTGACGCTCTGGGCGATCACGCCGCCCAGGCCGGGCACAGCCTCGATCTGTTCGGGCGTGGCGGCCAGCAGGGCGTCCAGCGTGCCGAAGGCGCGGGCGAGTGCCTGCGCGTTGCGTTCGCCCACGTGGTTCATGCCGAGCGCGTTCACCAGTCGCCACAGCGGTTTCGTGCGGCTGGCGTCGAGTTGCGCGAGGATGTTCTGCGCTTTCTTGTCGCCGCCGCGTTCCAGTCCGGCCAGCTGTTCAGCGTTCAGGGCGTACAGGTCAGAGACGTCCCGGACCAGTCCGGATTCGATGAGTTGCGCGACGAGTTTCTCGCCGATGCCGCGCACGTCCATCGCGCCGCGCGACACGAAGTACCGGATGCGCTCGAAGGCCTGGGCGGGGCAGGCGGGGTTCGGGCAGTAGGTGTTCGCGTCGCCGTCGGCGCGGGTGACCTCGTGGCCGCACTCGGGGCAGTGGGTGGGGAACTCGAACGGCTGGGCGCCGTCGGGGCGTCTGTCGTGCAGGACGCGCATGATCTGCGGGATCACGCCGCCGGACTTGCGGACCACGACCGTATCCCCGATGTACAGTCCGAGGTCACGGATGAAGTCCTCGTTGTGCAGCGTGGCGCGGCTGACGGTGCTGCCCTCGATCAGGCGCGGCGCGAGGTGCGCGAGCGGCGCGAGTTTCCCGGTGCGGCCCACGTTCACGGTGATGGCTTCCAGGGTCGTCTCGACCTCCTCGACCGGGAACTTGTACGCGATCGCCCACCTCGGCGCGCGGCTGGTGAAGCCCGCCTCCTCCTGCAGGCGCAGCGGGTCCAGTTTCAGGACGGTGCCGTCCGCGTCGAACTCGAAGGTCTGGCGCCGGGCGGTCATGCGGGCGTGGTAGTCGGCGGCGGCGCTCAGGCCGCGCAGCGTCTCGCTGTACGCGCTGACCGGGAAGCCCTGCGCGGCCAGCCACGCGAGCACCTCGCCCTGGGTGGTGGCGGGCACGCCGTCGCGCCGGCCCAGCGAGTAGAAGATCGCGCGGAGGTTGCGGGTGCGGGTCACTTCCGGGTCCTTCTGCCGCAGCGCGCCCGCCGCGCCGTTGCGGGGGTTTTTCAGCAGGGGCGTGCCGAGTTCCTCGGCCTGCTCGTTGAACGCCGCGAAGTCCGCGCGGCTCATGTACACCTCGCCGCGCACCTCCAGTTCGCCGCTCAGGCCGGGCAGGCTGGTGGGAATGCCGGGCACGGTGGCGACCTGCGCGGTCACGATCTCGCCGGTCACGCCGTTGCCGCGCGTGGCGGCCCACTGGAGTTCGCCGTTCAGGTAGTACAGGTTGACGCTCAGGCCGTCGATCTTCAGTTCGCCCGTGAAGGTGAAGTCGTCGTGGTCGGCCGGGAGGTTCAGGGCGCGGGCCAGTTTCTCGCGCCAGTCGTCCAGTTCCTCGTCGCTGAAGGCGTTGTCGAGGCTGGTCATGGGCGTGGGGTGGTTGACCGGCACGAAGGCCCCGGCGGGCGCGCCGCCCACCGCCTGCGCGGGGCTCAGGTCGTTGCCGTCGGCCTCGGCGGCGCGGGCGGCCCAGTCGGGGTTCGCGGTTTCCAGGGCGCGCAGGTCGCGGGCCAGCGCGTCGTACTCGCTGTCCGGGATCTCCGGGGCGTCCTGCTCGTGGTACGCGCGGTTGTGGCGGGCGACCTCGGCCCGCAGCGCAAGGTAACGGTCAAACGCAGCCTGATCCATGCCCTCAGCGTATCACCCGCCCCCGGTTCGCCCCACACACGAACGCGGGCCGGGATCGTTACAGCGGGCCGGGGTCAGAGTGGCCGGTAACCGATCTGCTCGGCGGCCTGCGCGGCAGCCGCCTCGCCCCACACGTGCGCCGCCACGTGCAGCGCCGCCTGCAGGGCGGGCAGCCCCGCCGGGGTGGTCATCAGCGGCCCGTCGGTCACGACCTGCCCGGCCTGCACGCCCGCCACGCCGAAGCCCCACAGGGTGTCCTCCAGGTCGGCGGGGCCGCCCACCACGCGCCCGGTCAGGGTGCCCGCCTCGCCGCACAGCAGCGCCCCGCTGCCCGAAGCGCCGGTCGGCAGGGCCGCGTGCCCCGCCAGGAACGCGCGCAGCAGCGGGTCCCGGCTGGCACGCGCCGCGCCGGGACCGCCGGGCAGCAGCAGGCCCGCCGGTTCCGGCAGCGCCGCGTACAGCACGTGCGGCGTGCTGACCAGCCCGCCCGCCGTGACGATACTGGCCCGCGAGCGGTTCACGGTCAGGGCCGCGCCCTCGCCGCCGCACAGGCGGCAGACGGTCATCATGACGCCCAGTTCCAGTTCGCTGACCCCGGCGTACACGGGAATCGCCACGACCGGCCCGCCCGCAGCCTGCCCGGAGGCCTCCTGCCCGGCAGTCGCCGGTGCGGCCGTGGCGGAGGTCATTCGCTCCGCAGGGGCCGCAGTTCCAGCGAGCGGCGCGACAGCGGCGGGTGCACCTCGCCCGCGATCAGCAGCTCGTCGGCCGCCTCCTCGCTCAGGCGTTCCACGCGCAGCAGGTACGCCCGCGCCGACGCGGCCGAATCGAAGCGGCGCGGGTGCGGGTCACCCTCCACCCGCAGGTCGAACCAGTCCAGGGGGGGCGTCATACGGACTCCGATTGAATGGACTGCAAAGGCCATTCAATCCGAGCGGACGCGAGTAGGAGCAGGGCGGGTTCCGGACGTGGAGTTGGCAGATCGGTGGTGTTCCGATCTGTCAGCGAAACAAACGGAATCCGTATCATAGGTCGCGCAGGTCCTCCCACAGTTGCCAGCCAAAACCATCGGGCGTGCCGTCCAGCAGCGGCCCCAGCAGTTGACTGGCTGCAGCAGCGTCGTCGTGCAGGGCGTCGTTGCTGGGCCGCTCGCCGTACACGCGCAGCACCGTGAACTGGTAGAACGCCTGCGAGGCGGTCGGTTCGCCGTTCTCGAAGAACGCGAACGGCGGGGTCACGCCGTCCCACAGGACGTGCGCGGCCTCCTGGTCGTCGGCGGTGCCGGAGGTCAGGTCCAGCTCGTGCGGCAGGTAATGTTCAAGCTCGATGTCGGCGCCCTGCGGATGCCACACATACCCCTGCAACAGGCGGACAGCAGCGCGGCCCCCGGCCTGCGGTTCACTGGTACTCACGCCGCACAGCATACTCACTTCTGACCTCGCCCGCTGCACGGTCAGTCAGGGCCACCCCGCGCAGACCCCCGGCAGCGGCGTTCAGGCCGGGTCGGCGTGATGCAGGCGCAGGGCGTCCGAGACGCGCGTCAACCCCGCCTGGAACGGCACACCCAGGTCGCGCAGCACGGCGGCCGGGTCCGGGTGCGTCGCCTCCAGCGCCTGGGCGGCCTCGCGCCACACGCCGCCCCGGAAGGCCGCGAGGGCCGTGGCGCGCAGTTCCTCGGTCAGCCAGCGCAGGGTGGGCGCGCCCTCCAGGATGCTGGCGCGGGCCTCCAGGGCCAGCAGTTGCGCGTGCAGGCCGGGGTCCGGGGCGTGCGTGCCCCCCAGGCCCGAGTGCACGCGGCGCAGCAGGGCGTGCGCGCGGTTCAGGTCCGCCAGGGCCGCGCCGCCCGGCGCGTCGCCGCGCAGTTGCACCTCGGCGTGCATGGCGCGCGCCTGCGCTTCCTCGTAGGCGTGGGCGGCCATGTCCAGCGCCTGCCCGGTCAGGTGCAGGGCGGCCGCGCGGTCCGGTTCGGCCAGCGCGCGGCTGAGCAGCATGTCGAAATGCAGGATGGATTCCCGGTCGCCGCGCGGCGCCGCGCCGGACCGCGGGTGCGCCGGGTTCAGCAGATCGTCGAGGATCAACCGGGCCTGCGCGAGGTCCGGATGGTCCCGCTCCGGGCCGCGCAGGGGTTGCAGGTACGGGCGGCCCAGCCCGCGCGACAGGTACGCCAGGGCCACGCGGTAGCGGGTGCGGCGCTCGCGGTAACGGACCTCGGCGGGGCGGGCGTCGCTGCGGCGCAGCAGGTCCAGCGCCCGCACCGCCTGGGCCAGGGCGTCGTCGTGGCGGCCCAGGGCCAGCAGGATCGGCACGCCCTCCGAGAGCAGGCGGGCGCGGGGCACGCCGTCCACGTGGCGGCGCTCGTCGGCCGGGACGAGGGCCAGCGCGCCCTGCAGGTGCGTCCAGGCGTCGTCGGCGCGGCCCAGTCGGCGCTGCGCGGTGGCGGTGCGGGCCAGGATGCGCGCGACCTCCTCGGCGCTGCCCCCGGCGGCCTCCATGCGCTGCGCGGCGTCCAGCAGGGCGTCCAGCGCGGCGGCCGGCTGGCCCAGGCGCAGGTGCAGGTCGCCCTGCTGGTAGCGGGCGCGGGCCGACAGCAGCGGACTGGAGTCCGGCACGGCCCGCAGGGCCGCCAGCGCCTCGGGCCAGCGTCCGGCGTCCTTGGCGATCAGGCCGCGCCACAGCAGCGCGCGCGGGCCTCCGTGAGCGGCGCGGGGGTCGCTGGCGGCGCGGGTCGCGGTTTCCAGGTCGCCCTGCCAGCGGGCCAGCGCGGCCTGCACCAGCAGCGCGTCGGCCTGCGCGGCGACCGTCCAGGGGTCCAGCCCTGCCGTGTGCGCGGTCATGCCGGTCACGTCCGGGTGGTCCAGCTGGGTGCGGGCGGCGTCCATGTTCCCGCTCTCCAGGCTGCTCTCGGCGAGCTTCACGCGCGCCCAGGCGCGCACGGGATCACGCGGGGATTCCATCAGGGTGAACAGGGCGTCGCGGGCGCGGGGTTCGTTGTACTCGCCGCGCCCGGCGTGGTGCGTGACGACCGCGCGGGCCAGCGTCTCCCGGTCCGGACCCGTCGGCGCGGCCCGCAGTGCGGCCCACAGCGGCGGCAGGTGCCGGATGTCGTCCGGGTGCGCGGTCACGTGCGCGGCCAGCGCCGTCCAGTCGTTCAGGGCCGCCAGCGCCGCCAACCGGTGCAGGCCGGTCGCGGCGGGCGCGTCGGCCAGCGCCCGCAGGAACGGCGCCTGGGCGGCGCGGGCCACGGCGGGCCACGCAGCACTCAGGACCGGCGCCGGTTGCCAGCCCGCCTCGGCCGAGCCGCGCAGCAGCGCCCGCGCGTGCGGCGGCAGCGCGGCGGGCGGCCCGCCCAGCAGGTCGCCCAGCAGCGCGTCCGGCCAGGCAGGTCGGCCGGGCCACCCGGCGGCACTCAGCGCGGCGGTCGCCTCGGTCACGCGGCGCGAATCCGGGTCGCCCAGCAGGTCGGCCGGGCTCACGCTGTCCCCGCTGAGGCTGGCCAGCAGCGTCAGGCGGTCCAGGTGACGGCCCGTCTCGCGCACCAGCCGCTCGGCCTCGGCGCGCGGGACGCCCAGGCGGGTCATCAGGTACTCGCGGGCCTCGGCGGTCGTGGGGGGCCGCAACTCGATCACCTCGCACGGCGCGTCCGGGGCGTCCCCCTCGACGGCCAGCAGGACCGACACGCCGGCCGGGGCACGTTCCAGCAGGGTCTTCACGGCCCAGGTGGCGGGGTCCACCGGCTGACCGCCGGGCAGGCGGGGCGGCCCGCCATGCAGCGTCAGGTCATGCGTGACACGCACCAGCAGCGTCCCGGTGGCGGGCAACGCCTGCCGCGCCGCGTCCAGTTGCGCCTGCGCCAGCGCCGCGAACGACGACCCAGCCGGCACGGGCGCCTGAAGTGCGCCCGCCGCCTCGCCCGACAGGAACAGTTGCCGCACCGGCACGCCCTGCGCGGCCAGCGTGCGCGCCACGTGCGACAGCAGCACCGTCTTCCCCGCCCCGGCCCGGCCGCACACGATCAGTTTCGGGGCGCGGCCTGCACGCACGCCCGCCAGGAACTGACGGTACGCGCGTTTCTTGCTGCGGCCCAGCAGGTCCAGTTCGTCCGGCACGGGGGGCGGCGCGGCCGGGTCCGGCGAGTCCGGCAGGGGGCGGCCGGTCTCGCGGGCCAGTCCGGTCAGGATTGCCCGCAGCGCCGCGCGGTCGGCCGGCGTGCCGATGTCCCGGTAGATGATGTTCCGCACGCTGCTGGGACTGGCGCCACTGGCCCGCATCTGCCCTTCGAGCCAGCGCAGGCTGCCGCGCGCCTGCCCACCCCCGCCGGGGGGAAGGTGGGCGCGCAGGTCAGCGAGTACAGCCTTCCAGTCCACGTCACCACGCAGCGTAGCGCATCCGCCACCCCCGGATGTACCCGGTCCATGAAAAGACAGGCTTGCCGTTCCTGACGGTCTCGTCAGCATTCCAGCCCGGCGGATGTGTATACTCCGCCACAGCGTTCAACTCAAATCACAGCAGCACCTCACCGGAGGAAGATCATGCGTTCAATCATCGTCACTGCCGCCCTCGCCCTTGCCGTCACCGCGTCCGCACAGTCCGTGCAGGCCGCCACCAGCCTCTTCGACCAGGGCAAATGGCAGGAAGCCGCCACCGCCGCCGCCGCCCTGAACTCCAGCGCCGGCTTCGCCCTGGCCGCCGAGGCCACCACCGCCGGCGCCGCGCTGGTTCCCGACAACCAGAAAAAAGCGCTGTTCGAGAAAGCCCAGGGCTACGCCAAGCAGGCCATCGCCAAGGACAAGAACAACGCCGAGGCGTACTTCGAGATGGCCCGCGCCCAGGGCCGCCTCGCGCAGTTCAGCGGCATCCTCCAGAGCCTCGGTCTGGCCGGCGACATGAAGAAGAACCTCGACATGGCCATCAAGCTCGACCCGAAACTGACCGGCGCGTACGTCGCGCTGGGCCTGTGGAACGCCAACCTCGTCTCCAAGGGCTCCGTTGTCGTGCGGATCACCAGCGCCGACAAGAACCAGATCGTCCCGAACTTCGAGAAAGCCATCAGCCTCGAGCCCGACGTGGCCATCCACCGCATCGAGTACGCCAACGCCCTGATTCTCCAGGGCCGCAAGGCCGAGGCCGCCACGCAACTCCAGAAGGCCGTCAGCATCCCCGCGAACACCTTCTGGGAGAAACGCGACCTCGAAGCCGCAAAGGCGACCCTCGCCAAACTGAAGTAACGCCCGGAGCGGGTTGAAAGTTGACAGGTGATGGGTGATGGAGGCCAGCGCGGCACTCTGTCACCCATCACCCATTCACCATCTCCCTTTTTCAGGCGTTCAGGAGGTGCACGGCGCCGGGCAGGGTTTCGACGTGTAGTTCGGTCACGTGGCCGTGCAGGTCGCCGTCGAGGTGTATTCGGACCGGGGCGTTCCAGTGGACGTGGACGGTGCGGGCGGCGCGGGTGGTGACGCGCGGGTCGCGGAGGTGCGTGCCGCGCAGCACGCTGAGCATCAGGCGGGTGAGTTGCCGGCGGTTCATGTGGCCGCCCGCGATGACGTTGACCTGTCCGTCGCGCACGTCGCTTTCGGGGCTGATGCGGAATCCGCCGCCGTAGCGGGTGCCGTTCATGATGGCCACGATGCCGCTGGGTCCCGCGTAGAGGATCTGATCGTCGGCGGTGATGGTGACGCGCGTGAGGTTCAGTTCGCGGATGGTGGCGACGGCCGACCAGGCGTAACGGGCGAAGCCCCGCAGGTGGCGTGGGGCGCGGGTCATGTTGGCGGTGACGTCCGAGTCGAAGCCCATGCCCAGGCCGTTGAGCAGGACGAATGACTGTCCGGCCTCGTCGCCCTGCACGACGGTGACGCGCAGGGCGTCCACGGCGCGCGGCTGGTAGTGCAGGCGGTCGAGCGCCTCGGCGAACGCGCCGGGCCGCAGGCCCAGCAGGCCCGCGAAGTCGTTCCCGGTGCCCAGCGGCACGATGGCCAGAGGGCGCTGCGTTCCGACCAGGGCGGGCAGCAGCGCGCCCACCGTGCCGTCCCCGCCGACGGCCATGACGGCCGTGCCGGGCGGCAGGGCGCGCAGGCGGGTCAGGGCGGCGTCGCCGCTGTCCTCGCGGATCAGTTCGTGGCTGAGGCCGCGGGCGGTGAGTTCCCGTTGCAGGCGCGGCCAGGACCGCAGGGCCAGTCCGCCTCCGGCGTTTGGGTTGAGAACCACCGCGAGGTGCGGAACGGGAACGGTCGGGCCATCGGGGGTCACAGGACGCCCAGAATAGAGCATCCGCCACAAAGGACGGAAACAGGCACCGTGGCGAAACCCGGTGCCTGCCTGGGGGGCGGCGTTACTGCCAGTCGGCGGGGCGTTCGGTCAGGCCGAAGTGCCACGCGATGGCCTGCGCGATCCGTCCGGCGGCCTGTCCGTCACCGTAGGGGTTGCGGGCCTCGCGCATGCCCTGCAGTTCGGTGTCGTTGCCCAGCAGGCCCTTCAGGACGGTTTCGAGTTGCGCGGGGTCGTTCCCGGCGAGTTTCAGCACGCCGGCCTCGACACCCTCGGGGCGTTCCGTGACGTTGCGCAGCACGGCGACCGGCACGCCCAGCGCGGCGCCTTCCTCCTGCAGGCCGCCGCTGTCGGTGGCGAGCAGGCGCGAGGCGGCCATCAGGGGGGCCATGTCGCTGTAGTCGAGCGGTTCGGTCAGTTCGAAGTTCGGCACGCCTTCCAGCGCGGGCCGCACGGCTTCCTGCACGGCGGGCGACAGGTGCACGGGGTAGATGAAGTGATGGTCCGGGTGCGCCTGTGCCACGCGGGCGAGCGCCTGGGCCATCTCGCGCATCATGGGCTGGTTCTCGCGGCGGTGCATGGTGACGGTCACCAGCGGCTGAGCGGCGTCCACGCGCGCCTGCCACTCCGGGCGCAGCGGAACGCGCCCGGCGACCTCGCGCACGGCGTCCACGGCGGTCTGGCCGGTCACGAAGATGCCGTGGTCGCTCTTGCCCTCGCGGCGCAGGTTGTCGCGGCTGCCGTTCGTGGGCGCGAAGTCCAGGGTGCTCAGCACGCCGGTCAGGCGGCGGTTGGCTTCCTCGGGGAAGGGTTCGCGCAGGTTACCGCTGCGCAGTCCGGCCTCGACGTGCCCGACCGGGATGCCCTCGTAGAAGGCGCTGAGGGCCACGCAGAAGCTGGTGCTGGTGTCGCCGTGCACGAGGACCATGTCGGCGCCCATCTCGCGCAGGGTCCGTCCGGCCTGCGGGACGATCCGGGCGGTCAGGTCCGCCAGGGTCTGCCGGTCGGTCATGACGTTCAGGTCGCGGTCCGGGGTGAGCGAGAACACGCTCAGGGCGGCGTCCAGCATCTGCCGTTGCTGTCCGGTCGAGAGGATCAGGGGCCGCATGCCGGGCGTGGCTTCCAGCGCGCGGTACACCGGGGCCATCTTGGTCGCCTCGGGGCGGGTGCCGAACGCCAGGACGACCGTGAATTCGCGGCCTGCCGGGGCGGTGTCGGTGGGGGCGGTGTCGGTAGAACGGGTCATGTCAGTTACCTTCCTTGGACGTGGAGCGGTCGGCCTGCTCGCGGTGGTCGGCACGCACGCGGCGGTACGCCACGAACATCAGGCAGGCCAGGGCGGCCAGGATCGTCCCGCCGGTCGCGGTGGGCGGCAGGCCCTGCAGGCTCATGCCCAGCGCCCCGCAGGCCAGCGCGACCAGCCACAGGATCACGGCGGTGCGGCGGGCGCTGTCCGTGCGGGCCAGCACCCGGTGGTGAATGTGGGTCTTGTCCGGGTGGCCCAGCGGGTTGCGAATCCCGCGCGCCAGCCGGCCGATCACGACCTGCGTGGTGTCCAGCAGCGGCAGGGCCAGCACGATCAGCGGCACGAGCAGACTGGCCCCGGCGCTGAATTTCAGGGTGCCGAGCAGGCTCACGGCGGCCAGCGTGAACCCGAACAGGGTGCTGCCGGCGTCTCCCATGATGATCCGGCTGGGGTTGAAGTTGTGCCGCAGGTATCCCAGGGCCGCGCCGGACAGTCCGGCGAGCAGGATCACGGCGGCGGCGCGGTCCGTGAACTGCGCAGCGGTGGCCAGCAGCACGAAGCTCGCCACGAACGCCACGCCGCCCACCACGCCGTCCACGCCGTCGAGCAGATTCACGGCGTTCGTGAGGGCCAGCACCCACACGATGGTCATCAGGGTCCCCAGGACCGTGCTGAGCGGTTCGGGCAAGACCGGCAGGAACGGAATGGCGTTGAAGTCGATGCGCAGGTCGTTGACCAGCAGCAGCACGGCCGCCAGGGTCTGCACCAGCAGGCGCGACAGCGGCGTCAGGCCGTACTGATCGTCGATGAACCCCACCAGGACCAGCATGGACGCGCCCAGCAGGATCGCCAGCACCTGGATGTTCACGATGTCCACCGCGATGGGCCGCAGCGCCCACGCCACGATGATGCTCACCAGGAACCCGCCGTAGATGGCCAGCCCCCCGGCGTTCGGGAGCGGCTCCTTGTTCAGGCGGCGTTCGTTGGGCTGATCGGCCCAGCCGACCCGGATGGCGAACTCCCGCAGGCGCGGAATGAACGCCCAGGTGAACAGCCACGCGGTGAAGAACGTGACCAGCACGCTGAGAAAGCCGCGCCCGGCCGGGTTGGCAATACCGAATTGAGAAGCAAACGCCTGCAATGAATCCATAAAGGCCCCGATTGTAAGTCACGGCCGGGCACGGACCGGATGGGTCGCCCCGGAGGAGGAAAGAAGGTGGAACGCAGCCGCTGAACGCGACCTGAAGTGCCCATAACGGGTCTGCCCATAGCGGGTCTGCCGAGAGCGGGTCTGGTGGCCTGCGGGGATGGGCGGACAGGGTCAGCCTGACGGGGACGGGCGGGCCACTCAACCTCCTTTGGGATGAGGTGCGGCCAGCCTCCCCCGGCACGGCGGTTACTTGGTGCCGTAGATGCGGTCGCCCGCGTCACCCAGGCCCGGCACGATGTACCCGTGGTCGTTCAGGTGCGTGTCCACGGCGGCCACGACGATCTCCACGTCCGGGTGCTCGCGTTCGATCACGGCGATGCCCTCGGGCGCGGCCAGGATGCACATCAGTTTGATGCTGGTCGCCCCGGCCTCTTTCAGGCGTTCGATGGCGGCCACGGCGCTGCCGCCCGTGGCGAGCATGGGGTCGGTCAGGAACACGCGGCGCTCGGCGATGTCGGTGGGCAGCTTGTTGTAGTACGCGACGGGTTGCAGTGTCTGCGGGTCGCGGTACAGGCCGATGTGCCCGACCTTGGCGGCCGGGACGAGCTGCACGATCGCGTCGGTCATGATCAGCCCGGCGCGCAGAATGGCGACCAGCGCCAGTTTCTTGCCGCTCAGCATGGGGAACTGGGCCTGCGTGATGGGCGTCTGCACGGTCTCCTGCACGGTTTCCAGGTCGCGCATGGCCTCGTAGGCGAGCAGCAGGCTGAGTTCGCCAGCCAGTTCCCGGAATTCCTTCACGCCGGTCTGGACGTCACGCATGACCGAGAGTTTGTGTTGAACCAGTGGGTGGGTAACGACAGTAACCATGCCGCCCACGATACCGGCTCCGGGCGGCCTGCGGGCACAGGCGGGCCGGAGAGCCGTCAGAGTAGGGCCATCAGGACAGGGCCGTCAGGGCAGGGCGGGCAGGCGGGCCAGGGCGTGCCGGGCGCGCGGGACCTTCTCGGCGCGCTGGCCCTCGAACTCGTACGGTTCGTTCATCAGCAGCCAGTACAGGTCGTGCAGGGCCGTCATGGCCAGGTACGCGCGGTAACGGGTCAGGGTGGCCCCCGCGTGGTCCGGCAGGAATTCCAGCGCCAGGCGCAGGCTCTGATCCGGGGGCAGCAGGTCCAGCGTACCGGTCTTCAGGAGGGCCAGGTCGCGCAGCGGGTCGTCCCAGGCACTCTTGGTCCAGTCGATCACGAGCAGCCGTTCGGGGGCGGGCGGGTCGGTGATCAGGATGTTGTCCTGCCACAGGTCCAGGTGGCAGAACGACGCCGGCTGGTCCAGCAGGCCGCGTTCCAGCGGAATCTCGACCGCGTCGAACAGGTCCTCAAGGGGGTAGGCGGCCAGGGCGCTGCGGAAGCGTTGCAGGCGTTCGCGCACGCGGCGCAGATCCACCCGGCCGCGCTGCTCGCGGTGCAGTTCCCTCAGCACTTCCCGCAGGGCGGGTACGGCGCGCGTCACGTCGGCGGGGCGCAGCGGGTGGCCGGGGAAGCGTTTCATGACCAGCGCCTCGACCCCGTCGGCTTCGAGTGCGTCGATCACCCAGTCGCCCAGTCCGGCGCGGCGCAGGTTGTCGGCCTCGGTGCAGTGGTCACCCTGGTGGTTGCGGTACACCTTCACAATCACGTCGTCCGGCGTGACGTACACGCGGCTCTGCATTCCGGCGTCCATGGGGGTCAGCGGCCCGAAACGGGCCTCCAGGACCGGGAAGCGCGGGGCGGGGCCGTCACCGTGCGGCACGCGGCTCGGCGTCAACGGACGCTCCGGGTGCGGGTGGTCCATGCGCGGCGCCTGAGGACCTGAGCGGCGGCCTGGACACTCACCGGGGCAGTTTCTCCAGCAGGCCCACCAGTCGGGCGTCCAGGGCCTTTCCGGCATGCGGTTTCAGGCGTTCCACGTCGCCCATGCGCACGAAAGCGTTCGCGACGGCCAGGATGCGGGCGTACAGCGGGATGTCCTCGCCGGCCAGCTTGTCGGGTTCGCCCTGACCGTCCCAGCGTTCGTGGTGGTGACGGATGGCCTTCTGCGCCTCCGCGAGGTGCGGCACGCCGTGCAGGAAGTTCGCGCCGACCAGGGCGTGCCCGGCCTCGCCGTGAATCTTGCCCAGGTCGTGCAGGGTCGCGGCGTACCACAGTTCCTCCAGTTCCCGGTCGGCCAGTCCGATCAGGCGGCCCAGTTTCAGGCTGGTGTCCGCCACGGACTGCGCGTGCCCCAGCGAGTCGAACTCGCGGCTCTCGACCGCCTCGACGAGCGCGCCCGTCAGTTGCCGCGCCGCCGCCTTCCATTCCTCGCGGCCCTCCAGGATGCCCAGCAGGGGGGCCACGGCCGCCGCCCACTTGGTGACGGCCTCCTGCGTGCCGGGCGTGACGCCCTCGCTGCCCGTGCGGTCCAGGATCAGCGCGCCCAGGTTCCGGCCCCGGTCACTCAGGGGCACGACCAGCGACAGGGTCACGTCGCGCATGCCGCAACTGTCGAGCAGCGCCGCCGCCTCCGGGCCGTTCTGCTCGTACAGTTCGCGGGTCCCGTCGGCCAGCACGCGCGGCCGCATCCCGGACCACGGGCCGCTCAGGGCGGCGCCCATCAGGTCCTTGGGGTAGCCGAATACGGCGGCCACGCGGTCCTGGCCGCGCCGCACGACCGCGTACCCCTGCGCGTTCCCGCCCAGCAGGGTCGCCGCGTACGACAGCGCGCCCTCCAGGATGCCTTCCAGGGAGGGACGTGAGAGCAGGTCGGCCAGCACGCGGGTCGGGTCGAGCGGCTCACCAGACACCGAGATCCCGGTCTTGCGCGGGTCAGGACTGCCTGTGGCCGGTGGCGGGGTGCGGGGGCGTCGGAACACGTTACGCGTAGTATACCCGCGCTACGCTGCGCGCCATGACGCACGCTACCCCCACCCCCCATTCCAACGTGACCGGCCCGGTCCAGCACGGGTACACCCGGTACGCGCAGCAGGCCACGCGCTGGCTCGGCCGGTACACGCAGCAGGGCGGGCAGGTGTTCTGCGGCGCCGGTTGTTTCGCGTGCTGCAACATGCCCATCCGCGTCAGTCTGGCCGAGGCGCTGATCATGACGGCCGCCCTGACCCCCGAACAGGCCCGCGCGGTCGAGGCGCACGCCCGCGCCGCCGTCGCCAACGCCCGCACCGCCCGCAACGACGAGCAGTACGTGCAGCGCCACCGTGACGAGGTCGGGTACTGCCCGATCCTGAACCGCGAGACCGGCGGGTGCAGTCAGTACGAGGCGCGCCCCACCCGCTGCCGCGACACCTTCAGCGCCTTCCCCGCCACGTACTGCGAGAGCGGCACGCTGGAACGCATGACCCGCCGCGAGCAGGCCGAGTACCGCCGCGAGGTCGCCCGCACGCCCGGCACGGACGGCGAACTGCACTTCATCGCGCCGCTGGAGCACCTGTCCGAGCCGGTGTGGGTCGCGGCGGCCCGCGCCATGCGCCAGGAATGGGGCCTGGAGGTCTGGGGGGATTTCTGGCTGCTGACCACCCTGGGCGCCGACCCGAAATTCATGGCGGCCGTCACGCAGGGCAACCCGCGCGCCGCGTGGCAGATCGCCTCCGGGCGCGGGCTGGCGCACCGCATGCTGCTGGAAATGGAGTGAGCGCGGGGCCCTGAGCGGGCGGGCGGAACAGCGTGCGCGTGGGGCGAAGGCCGCTATCAGGCAGGCGGCCACACACAACAGCGCACGGCCCACTCCCCACTTTCCGAGCGCACTCCCTGACCACAGACAAAAGCAGCGTCCCCGGACTTTTCATCCAGGGACGCTGTGCGTGGTGGGCGGTGAGGGATTTGAACCCCCGACCAATCGCGTGTAAGGCGAGCGCTCTACCGCTGAGCTAACCGCCCGTCGCGGCCTGACATCTTAGTGGGGCTGGGGGCGCCGGCGCAAGGGGGGCGGGCGCGCAGGTGCGGGCCGCATTGTGAGCGGGGGCGCGCGGAAGGCGGGTGTTCGGGTATACTGGGAACGTAATTCCTCGAACGAGGGGTGGGTGGCAACCCACCTTTTTTCGTGGAGGGGGTGGTTTTCAGGCTGTTTCCCAGCCGACACAATATGAATAACAACGGAAGTAACAATCAACTGATGCAGATCGCGCAGACCGCACTGACCCCGCTGGGGTTCGAGGTGCTGGAAGTGCAGGTGCAGAACCTGGGTGGGCAGCCGATCGTGCTGGTCCGCATCGACCGTCTGGACGAGCAGCCCGTGACCGTGGAGGACCTGACGAAGGCCAGCCGCGCCGCGGAAACCGAGTTCGACCGGGTGGACCCCATTGCCGGTGAGTACCGCCTGGAGTTCGAGTCGCCCGGCAGCAAGCGGCCGCTGACGCGCGCCCGGCACTTCGAGCGGATGCTGGGCCTGAAAGCCCGCGTGCGTGGCGAGGGGCAGGCGTTCACGGCGCCGATCGCGGCGGTGGACGGCGAGATGATCTCGTTCGACGTGGCCGGTGAGCGCGTGACCCTGCGCGCCGGTGAATTCCAGGCGAACCTCGCGGAATTCCCGGACCGTCACCGCTGAGGCCGTTGCCCGGGACCCGTGCCGCCGGGCAGTCCGGCCGCGCCCCGTCTCTGAGGCACTCCCATCCGAGAACCTGACCCGACAACCTGACCCGACAACCTGACAAGGAAGAGTGAGATGACCCAGCCAGAATTCAACTTTGCCGACGCCCTGCGTGAAGTGGCGCAGGCCCGCAACATCAACGAGATGCAGCTGATCGAGGCGTTCGAGCAGTCGCTCGCGCAGGCGTACACCCGTAACGTCGAGCCGGACAAGCGCATCGAAGTTCACCTGGACCCGCAGAGCGGCGAGCTGGAAGTGCTCGTGGTGCGCGAGGTCGTGGAGAAAGTCGAGGACGAGCACCTTCAGATCTCGCTGGCCGACGCGCTGGAACTCGATCCCGGCGTGGAAGTCGGCATGGAGATGGAATTCCCCGTCGACCGCGAGAAGTTCAGCCGCATCGCCCTGCAGGCCGCCAAGCAGACCCTGACGCAGAAGATGCGTGAAACGGAACGCAACGTGGTGTTCAACGAGTACAAGGACCGCGAGGGTCAGGTGCTGACCGCGCAGGTGGTCCGCAGCGACAACAAGGGCAACTGGTTCGTGGAACTGGGCGCCGGCGAGGCGATCCTGCCGCCCCGCGAGCAGATTCCGGGCGAGAAACTCACGCCGGGCAACCGCGTGAAGATCTACCTGAAGGAAGTCCGCAAGACGCCCAAGGGCCCGACCATCCTGGCGAGCCGCGCCGACGAGCGCCTGCTGGACTACCTGCTCAAGCAGGAGATTCCCGAGGTCGCCAACGGCATCGTGGAGGTCAAGGCGATCAGCCGCGAGGCCGGTCAGCGCTCCAAGGTCGCGGTGTTCTCGCATAACAGCAACGTGGACCCCATCGGCGCGTGCATCGGGCACCGCGGGAACCGCATTCAGGCCGTCACGGGCGAACTGGGCCGCGAGCGTGTGGACGTGATCCTCTGGGACGCGAACACCCGCGACTTCATCCGTAACGCCCTGAGCCCCGCCAAGGTGGGTCTGATCGAGGTGCTGGCCGATCGCCGCGAGGCGACCGTGACCGTCACGCCCGATCAGCTGTCCCTGGCGATCGGTAAGGGCGGGCAGAACGTGCGCCTGGCCGCCAAACTGACCGGCTTCAAGATCGACCTGCGCGAGACGGCCGCGATCAGCGACCTGGACGCCGCGATGCAGCAGGCGCTGGCCGACGAGCAGGAAGGCCGCGACAGCGGCAGCGCGCAGTCCGCGTTCGACGCGCTGTTCAAGGACAGCAAGTCGGTCGCGACCGCCAGCCCGGACGACGTTCAGGAGTAAGAGTTGACGGTCTCCCCCGCTCCCACCCCCGCACCGGACCGGCACACGCCGGAACGGACCTGCGTGGCGTGCCGCCGCAAGCGGCCCCAGTCGGCGTTGACGCGCCTGACACGGGTGGACGGCGTGTGGAACCTCAGCGTGGGGTACCGGGCCGGGCGCGGCGCGTACGTGTGCAGCGACTCGCCGGACTGCTGGCAGGACCGCAGGTTACGCCGCGCGTTCGGCGCGCAGGCGCCGCAGGTGGCGGCCGCCCTGACAGCCCAGCCTCAACCGCTTCAACAGAATCATCCCCGCACGCTGCCCACCCAGGGCCGTGACGGGTCTCACCGGAGGTGAGCATGTCGAAAGTTCGAATTTACACCCTCGCCAAGGATCTTGGCGTCGAGAATGCCAAGATGCTGGAACTGCTCGACGGTCTGGGCGTCTCGTACAAGAGCGTCAGCAGCACCATCGAGGAAGAAACCGTGGAACTGATCAAGGAAATGCTGGCCGAGGAAGCCGCGCAGGCCGGCGGCGCCAGCCCCGCAGCGCCCCAGGCGGCGCAGCCCGAGCCGCAGGCCACCGAACCCGCCGCCAGCACTCCTGCCAGCGCGCCTGCGCAGGCGGACGCCAGTGAGATTCCGCACCGCGCGCCGGTCGTGACGATCATGGGTCACGTGGACCACGGCAAGACCAGCCTGCTGGACTACATCCGCAAGACCAAGGTCGCCGCCAAGGAAGCCGGGGGCATCACCCAGCACGTCGGGGCGTTCGAGGCGCAGACCAGCAAGGGCAAGATCGTGTTCATCGACACGCCCGGCCACGAGGCCTTCACGACCATCCGCGCGCGCGGCGCGAACGTCGCGGACATCGCGATCATCGTGATCGCCGCCGACGACTCCCTGATGCCCCAGACGCGCGAGGCCATCGCGCACGCGCAGGCCGCGAACGTGCCCATGCTGATCGCCATCAACAAGGTCGATCTGCCGCAGGCCGACCCGGAACGCGTGAAGACCGACCTGACCCAGCTGAACCTCGTGCCCGAAGAGTACGGCGGCGACCTGGTGGTCGTGCCCGTCTCCGCCAAGACCGGCGAGGGCGTCGAGGACCTGCTGGAGTACATCAGCCTGACCGCCGAACTCGAGGACCTGCGCGCCGACCCCAAGGGAACCTTCGGCGGCGTGATCATCGAGGGCAAGGTCGACAAGCAGGCGGGCGTACTGGCGACCGTCATGGTGCAGGAAGGCACGCTGCACGTCAGCGACTTCCTGGTCGTCGGTGAGAACTACGGCAAGATCAAGGCCATGACCGACAGCAACGGCGGGCGCATCAAGGAAGCCGGACCCAGCACGCCCGTGCAGGTCCTGGGCTTCAGCGAGGTGCCCAGCAGCGGCGAGAAAGTCCAGAGCGCCAAGAATGAGCACGCCGCCCGCGAGATCGTCGCGCAGCGCGCCAGTGACCGCCGTGACGCCGAGAACGCCCGCGTGCAGCGCCGCCTGACCCTGGAAGAAATGATGGGGCCGCTCGGCAGTGTGCGCACCGTGAACCTGATCCTGCGCGCCGACACGCAGGGCAGCGTCGAGGCGATCCAGGGCATCCTGGCCCGCAAGGAAAGCGACGACGTCAAGATCAACGTGATGCTCGCCGGGATCGGCGCGCCCACCGAGGGTGACGTGCTGCTGGCCAGCACCGCCGAGGCGACCATCCTGTGCTTCAGCGTGACCGCCTCGGGCGGCGTGAAGAAGGTCGCGGACAGCAAGGACGTGGACATCAAGTCCTTCCGGATCATCTACGAACTCATCGACGAGGTCGACCGCCTGATCAAGGGCAACGTCGAACCCGTGTTCGAGGAGCAGTACCTGGGCCGCGCCGAGGTGCGGATGCTGATCAAGCACCCCAAGAGCGGCACCATTGCCGGTTCTTACGTCACCGACGGTCTCTTCAAGCGCAACGCCAAGGCCAAGGTCACGCGCGGCAAGCAGGTCGTGTACGAGGGCACCGTCGTGGGCCTCAAGCGCTTCAAGGACGATGTCCGCGAGGTCAGGACCGGGTTCGAGTGCGGTATCAACCTCGACTGGAACGACGTGATGGAAGGCGACATCATCGAAGCCAGCGAGATGGTGGAAGTCGAGCAGAACTAAGCTTCACCGTGAAAGCCGGAACCTCCGCGTGGGGTTCCGGCTTTCTTTGTGGTGGTCCTTTGTGGTGGTCACTCTTTCGCGGCGGGCGTGATGAACAGTCGCCAGTGGTCGTCACGCAGGCGGGTGTCGCGGGCGGGCGCGGGTTCCAGGGTGACGGTGAAGGGAGTGCCGTTCTCCTGGCCGGTCAGGGTGAGTTGCGCGCCCTGACGCGCCCAGCGCAGACGTTGCGGGGAGCCGCCTGCTGGGGTCAGGGTGAGGGTCTGCCCGCTGACCTCGTAGCGTCCGGCTCCTGTGGCGCGAGCGTCCGGGCAGTTCATCCACTCGGTGCGGTACAGCGGCGCGAGGCTGGTGCGGTGGGCATCCAGGGCCAGGGTACGCCAGCGGCAGTCGTTCGCGATATCCGGGGTGGGTCGGGAGTCGGCGGTCACGCGGTACACGCCCGCGAGATCATGGGGAACGGGCCGGGGGGACCACTTCTGCACGAAGTCCAGGGTGGTCAGGAGGGGCGCACAGGTGACGTACCCCGCGACTGCCAGCCGCGCGAGCACCCGCAGCGGGCGGGGGCCGGGCAGTCCCGGCGGGGCGGGCAGCGGCCGGGTGGGTTCGTTCCGCACGGCGCGCCAGAGATTCGGCAGGTGCGGCCACAGGATCGCCACGGCCAGCAGCAGCAGGTTCGCGGCCCCGAGTTTCACGAACACGTTGAAACCCAGGTTCAGCAGCAGCACGAAACTCATGACCGGCACGGCCAGCAGCGCCCCGGCCAGCGCCGTGCGGCGGTGCAGCAGCAGGAACGCGGGCAGCACTTCCAGCGCGCCGCCCACGAACTGGAACAGCGGCGAGGCGCCGACCGTGCGCCACAGCAGGCCCATGTGGTTCATCTGCCCGAAGCGGGTCAGGAGGTCGCTGTGGTCCGGCTGGGGCATCTGGAGCAGGAACACCTTCTGCCAGCCGTAGGCGAACAGGACGTACGCGAGGAACAGCCGCGCCGCACGCATGATCCACGGGGCGGCGCGGGCCGTCCAGCCCCGGTCACCCTCGGCGCGGCCCCAGGCGAGGGCGACAATCAGGGCCAGTCCCGCGTTCAGGCCGAACAGGATAAAGGCGCTGGGCGGCTCGCCGGTCAGGGGCGGCCCGGTCTCTCCGGCCAGGGTGCGGGCCAGGGGTGTCAGGGTCACGCCGTACCAACCGAGCAGGGTCAGCAGCAGCCAGCACGCCAGCCAGCGGAGGCCCAGTCCGGGCGGGATGCGGGTGGTCCTGAGAGCAGAGGCAATCACCCTGCCGATTGTGCCTGCCCGCTGACGGCGTGTGCGCCTCACATGACCAACCCCCCGCCACGGGGACGGGGGGCTTCTGGGGGCTCAGGGTTCAGGTGCCGCTGGTGCTGTCGGCGGCGGCGCTGCCCTGGTCGGTGCTGCCCTGGTCCGCACTGCCGGCCGGAGCGCCGGGCTGCTGACCGCGCGGGCCACGCTGACCGTCGCGGGCACCGTTCCCGTCACGGGGTCCGTGGTCGCCACGGCCGCCGGGACCACGTCCGCCGCCGAACGCGAAGGGGTTCTCTGCGAGGCGCGTTTTCATGTCAGCGGCACGCTCGGCGGGGATGTCCCCGGCCTTCACGGCGGCGTCGATGGTGGCCGCGCCCGCCTTGGTGGCGGCGGCCTTGAGCTTCTCGGGGGTGGTGTTCAGCTGCGCGGCGAGGTTCTTGATGAACGCGTCGGCGTAGTTGGTGCCGCTGCGCTGGGGCCGCTCGCCGGGCTGACCCTGCTGAGTCTGACCCTGCTGCGTCTGGCCCTGCCCATTCTGGCCCTGCTGGTTGCGCTGGCCGGGCTGGGCGGGCTGCACGCGCTGCGGGGCCTGGGCGGTGGTGTCGCTGGCCGTGGTGGCGCCGGTGCCCGCGTTGCCCTGCTGGGCGAACACGAGACCCACGGTCAGGGGCAGGGCGGCCAGGGCGATCAGGGGCAGGCGGTTCAGTTGGTTCTTCATGGGTTCACGCTCCGTGGTACTTGAGGGGGGGATGGGTTGGGCGGTGCGCGGCCGGCCGTTCATGACGCGGCGGGACCACACGAGGGTGCTGGCTGGTGCGCGTGGCCTGCTCCGGAGTTCGGCCACGCGTGCAGTCTGCCCGGCGCGTGTTAAGGGGCGGCTAATCCGGGTGGGCGCCGCGCATGGTGTTCAGGAAGGTGGTGTGCAGGTGGGCATGGTGGGCAGGTGGGGGTCACGTGAAGGGCGGGTCTGATATGCTGCGGCGCTTTGAACCGTCTGCTGTCTTCCGTATCCGCGTGGCAGGTGCGCCTGCATGCGTGGCCTGGAGTGCTGACGTTGATGTCGGTGCTGGCGGTGCTGTTGGGCGCGCCGGTGCCCGCGCCGGACGTGGGGGCGCGCGTGTCGGCGGGTCGGTTCACGCCGGCCCTGCCGGAGGCGCGGCCTGCGCCGTCGCCGGTCACGCCGGTGCCGTTCCCGCCCGCACCGGCCCCGGAACCGTACCGGTTGCCCGTGTCGCGGCTGCTGGCGCTGGCGCGGCCGTGGGTGTGGCCCGCGCCGCTGGCCGGGCCGGACCTGAGCGTGCTGGGGCGGCGGCAGTCGGATGGCGGCTGAACCGGCCCCGTCTGCCCTGAACTGGTGTCCGCTGACGGCCGTGAGGTGCCGGCGGGACCAACCGCATCCTTTCCTTTCTTTTTCTGGAGTATTTCCGTGACTTACAGCAACAACCGCAACAAGAACGGGCGGCGTCCGCCGCCGCGCCGCGCCGGACCGTCGTCCGGTCAACCGAACCTGATCACTGGCCTGCTGCTGCTGCTGGTGCTGCTGGCCAGCGTGGCGTACATCTGGCGTCCGTGGGATCACAAGGACAACCTCTGGAGCGTCTGGAACGACAAGTTCCAGTTCATCACGCTGGGCCTGGACCTCAAGGGTGGCCTGCGGATCGAGCTGGCGCCCGAGTCGGGCACGGCCACCAAGGATGAACTGGACCGCGTGAAGACCGTCATCGAGAACCGCGTGAACGCGCTGGGCGTGGCCGAGCCGACCGTGACGGTCGCGGGTGGCAAGCGCGTGGTCGTGGAGATTCCGGGTGCGACGCCGGCCGTGCAGCAGCGCGCCCGCGAGATCATTCAGCAGACGGCGCGACTGGAGTTCCGGATCGTGCAGCAGAACGCGCAGCCGGACCCGGCGCTGGCGCAGAGCAACCCGCGCAGCGGCGGGTACACGCTTGCGCAGCTGGGGCCGGTCGAGGCGACGGGTGAGGTCATCGAGAACGCGCAGAGCGCCACGGACCCCCAGTCCGGGCGCTGGGTGGTGACCTTCCAGAACACCGATAAGGGTGCCGCCACGTTCGGGGAGTTCACGGGCAAGAACGTGAACCGGCTGATGGCGGTCGTGCTGGACGATCAGATTCAGAGCGTGGCGAACATCCAGCAGCGGCTGTTCCGTGACGTGCAGATCACCGGGAACTTCGATGCCGAGGAGGCCAGTCAGCTGGCGCTGGTGCTGAAGTCCGGGGCGCTGCCCATCAAGATCAAGACCGAGGCCGAGAAGGCCATCGGGCCGACGCTGGGTGCCGACGCGATCCGCAGCGGCGCGATTGCGGCCGTGGTGGGGATCGTGGCGGTGTTCGTGATGCTGTTCGCGTACTACGGCCTGTGGTTCGGGCTGGTGGGCGCGCTGGGGCTGCTGTTCTCCAGCATCGTGATTCTGGGCATGCTGGCGGGCTTCGGCGCGACCCTGACCCTGCCGGGCATCGCGGGTCTGGTGCTGACCATCGGCGCGGCCGTGGACGGGAACGTGATTTCCTTCGAGCGCATCAAGGAAGAGCTGTACCGTGGCAAGGGCATCAAGAACTCCATCGGGGCGGGGTACGAGCACTCGACGGCGGCGATTCTGGACGTGAACGCCTCGCACCTGCTGTCGGCGCTGGCGCTGTACAACTACTCGACCGGTCCCGTGAAGGGCTTCGCGGTGACGCTGATGATCGGCGTGATCGCGGCGACGTTCTCGAACTTGGTGTTCGCGAAGTGGTTCATGGAGTGGCTCGCGCAGCGTAAACCGAACATGAGCGCCCCGCAGTGGATCAAGAACACGAAGATCGACTTCATCCGGCCCGCGCCGATCATCACGAGCCTCAGCGTGCTGCTGGCCATCGTGGGCGGCGGTATCCTGGCGACCAAGGGCATGAATTACGGCGTGGACTTCACGTCGGGCACGACCATCGCCATCAAGGCCAGCGGCGACACGACCACCGAGCAGGTGCGTGCGGCGGCGACCGGGGCGGGCGTGGAGAAGGTGAACGGGCAGAGCACCGTGATTCAGCGTGACGTGACGCCCGGCGTGGGTGGCGCGACGTACACCATCAAGGTGCCGGAACTGACGAGCGCCGAGGTGCAGACACTCTCGGCGGCCATCACGAAACTCCCGCAGGGTGAGGTGCAGTCCAGTGAGACGGTCGGCCCGGCGGTCGGGCAGGAGCTGACGCAGAAGACGCTGTACGCCGTGCTGCTGGGCATGGCCCTGATTCTGGTGTACGTGGGCTTCCGTTTCGACTTCATCATGGGGATGGGTAGCATCCTGGCGGTCGTGCACGACGTGGCGATCGTGATGGGTCTGTACTCGCTGCTGGGGCTGGAGTTCTCGATTGCCAGCGTGGCGGCGCTGCTGACGCTGATCGGGTACTCGCTGAACGACTCGATCATCGTGTCCGACCGCATCCGCGAGAACATCAAGGAGATGCGTGGACGTCCGTACCGTGAGATCGTGAATGCCAGCATCAACCAGACGCTGTCGCGCACGATCATGACGTCGATCAGTACGATGCTGCCGCTGCTGAGCCTGCTGATCTTCGGTGGGCCGGTGCTGCGTGATTTCAGTCTGGTGCTGCTGATCGGGATCGTCATCGGGACGTACTCCAGCATCTACATCGTGGCGCCGCTGGTGGTGTACTTCGAGGAGTGGAACCGCCGCCGCAAGGAAGGTTCGCAGCCCGCGAAAGCCTGAGCGTTCCTGTCTGAAGGCCGCCCCTGGGTCACTCCGGGGGCGGTTTTCATTTGATACGCGCATGCCGGGTTACACATGTCACTCGACAGGAAACGGCGGGGCAGGGTATGCTGCGCGGCGATGAGCACGCATGACCAGAAGACGGTCGCCATTGTCGGCGGCAGCGGCTACGCCGGAGGCGAATTCCTGCGCCTCGCCCTGAACCACCCCCACCTGAACGTCACGCAGGTCACCAGCGAACGCAACGCCGGGACCCCCGTCAGCATGGTGCACCCCAACCTGCGCGGCCGCACCAACCTCAAGTTCCGCCGGGCTGCCGAACTCGACGAGGCCGACATCATCGTGCTGGCCCTCCCGCACGGCAGCGCCGCCAAGAAGATCAGCGAGTACGAGGCCAGGGGCAAGATCATCGTGGACCTCTCGGCCGACTTCCGACTGAAAGACCCAGAGGTGTACCGCGCGACCTACGGCGAGGACCACCCCACTCCCGACAAACTGGGTGAGTGGGTGTACGGCAACCCGGAACTGCACCGCGAGGACCTGCGCGGCGCGACCCGCATCGCCTGCGCCGGGTGCTTCGCCACCAGCGTCATCCTGGCGCTGTACCCGCTGCTGAAACTGGGCGTGCTGCTGCCCAAGGACATCATCGCGACCGGACTGGTCGGCAGCAGCGCCGCCGGGGCCAGCGCCAGCGACTCCTCTCACCACCCCGAGCGGGCCGGGAGCCTGCGGGTGTACAAACCCGTCGGGCACCGCCACACCGCCGAGGCGCAGCAGGAGTTGCCGGGACACTTCCCGCTGCACCTGACCGCCATCAGCACCCCGCGCGTGCGCGGCATCCTGACGACCGCGCAGGCCTGGATTCCCGACGGCTACAGCGACCGCGACGTCTGGAGCGCCTACCGCGAGGTGTACGGCGCCGAGCCCTTCATCCGCATCGTGAAGGTCGCCAAGGGCATTCACCGCTACCCGGACCCCATGCTGCTCGACGGCACGAACTACTGCGACATCGGCTTCGAGATGGACCAGGACACCGGGCGCGTCGTCCTGATGTCGGCCATCGACAACCTGGTGAAAGGCACCGCCGGGCACGCCATCCAGAGCCTGAACATCGCCCTGGACTGGCCCGAAACGACCGGACTGGAATTCGCGGGACTGCACCCGGCGTAAGCGCGGAGTGGGCCGGTCGTCTGACCCGCCCCCATTCCCAGGTTTGCAACGGAAGGCCCGCCCCGATATTCCGGGCGGGCCTTCTGCTGCCGGCTGTCAGCTATCCGCTTGCAGGGTGAAGCCCCCCTTTGGGTTCTCGTGCAGGCGGGCGAAAGGCGCGTCCGGGTCGTGGGGGGTGCAGATGGTCGCGTTCTGCTCGAACCACGCGCCCAGGTGGGCCTTGCGGGTCTCCAGGGTGGTGACCGGGTACAGGTCGTAGCCCATGATGTACGGCAGGGGCGCGTGCGCCAGGGTGGGAATCAGGTCCGCGACGTACACCAGCGTCTGGCCCTCGCTGCGCAGCACCACGCCCTGCTGGCCGAGGTTGTGGCCGGGCAGCGGCAGGACGCTCAGGCCGGGGCGCAGTTCGTGCTCGCCGTCCACGACATCGAACAGCCCGGCGTCCCGGATGGGTTCGATGTACGCGGGCACGTAACTGGCGCGGCTGCGCTCATGGGTGTGCAGGGCGTCGTGGAGTTCCTGTTTCTGCACCACGTAGCGGGCGTTCGGGAAGGTCGGGTCGCCCAGCAGGGTGACGTTGCGCCCGGCATGGTCGAAGTGCAGGTGCGTGTTGATGACGAGGTGAATGTCCCCTGGGGTCAGGCCCAGGCGGTCCAGGCCACGGAAGACGGTCTCGTCGCGGTCCAGGGCGTACATGCCCTCGAATTTCTCGCCGCCCTGGTCCCAGAAGCCGGTCTCGATCAGGATGTTCTCGCCGCCCAGCTGGATCAGGAGGGGGTTGATGCGCAGGCGGATGCGGTTGAGGTCGTCGGCGGGCGCGGCGCGTTCCCACAGCACCCTGGGGACGCTGCCGAACATGGCGCCCCCGTCGAGGCGGAACTGCCCGTCGGTGAGGGAATGAACCTGCGCTTGGCCGATCTGGCGGGTGTGATTCCAGGACATGCGCCAGAGCCTAACAGACGTTCGTTAGGTGTGGGCCGGGTGCAGCGTTTACCCGTGCGGGGACAGCCCCGACGACGGCCCGTCCGGGTACAGGTGCGGGTGCAGGAACGGGGCCAGCGTGAGTGCCAGCGCCTGCCGCCACACGTCCGGGCGGGTCACGAGGCCGCCCGTCAGCGCCCCGACCGTGCCCACGCCGCGCTTGAGGTCACGGGTGCCCAGCAGTTCATCCATCAGCGTCCCGAGTTCCCGGCCCGCCAGCACGCCGGGCAGGATGGCAGGCGGGACCGGCAGCTCCGCCGTGCGGCCCACGTTCACGCCCGACGCGTGCGCCACGGCCACCACGCCGAACAGCCAGCCCCTGCCCCCTTCATCCAGGCGCACGCCGCCCTCCAGGCCCACGCCCCACAGCGCGCCGGGCTGTGCCAGCGCAGCGGAGGCGCGGTTGGTCGCGCCCAGCGCCGTTTCCTCCACCCCCAGCGGCTGGTCCGGCACGCCGCTGGGCACGCTCACGCCCTGCACGGACAGCGGTGAGCGCAGGCCCAGGTCGGCCGCCAGGGCCGTGAAGACCTCCTGCACCGGCTGAACCTTGCCGGGGTTCAGCGAGCCCACGAACACGCTCACGCGCCCGCCCCGGCAGGCAGCGTGCCGGTCAGGCGGCGCAGCAGGGCCACCTGCCCCCAGTGGTACGCGCTGTGCACGGCCAGATCGGTCAGCACGTCGCGGGCGCGGCTGCTGGGATCGCGGGCCAGGGCCTGCGCCTCGGGCAGTCCGGCCAGTAGGTCCGCCAGGGCCGCCGTGAAATCAGGTTCGGTCAGTGGCGCCGGGGGCCAGACGTTCAGGTCGTCGGGCCAGCCGTCCGCGCGTCCGGAGGCGATGTTCAGGCTGGCGCGCTGCGTGACGCTCAGGTGCCAGATCACGTCGGCCAGGGTGCGGGGCAGCCCGGCGTGCGGGGCGCTGGCCTCGGCCCAGCTCAGGTCGCCCAGCAACTGCGTGACCTCACGGAACGACGCGCCGCCCAGCAGGGACAGTTGCAGCAGGGTCGGGTGGGGGTCAGTCATGCCCGGAGGCTAGCGCACCCGCACGCACCACCCTACCCACCACAACTGACCAGCAGTACAGTATTGGTCAAGGGAGCATCAAGGCTGCGTGGCGGCTGCGTAAAGTCCAGCTGACGGCAGCGCACACCAGCAACTGTCAGACTTGACCCATACGCGGCGCCGCCCGCCACCCCCACACCCCACGCTCCCAGAGCGACCCGCGCACCCCGCCGTCCCAAGGAACCCGCCATGCCCATAGCCCACAGCCCACACCTCCTCCCGCCGACCCCCATCGAGATCCTGCTGGTCGAGGACAGCGAACCCGACATCGTCCTGACCCGCGAAGCGTTCGCGGAAGCCGGCGTGCTGAACAACCTGCACGTCGCCCGTGACGGCGTGGAAGGCCTGGAACTGCTGCGCGGCACCCTCCCGGCAGACGGCCTGCCCGCCCCCCAGCGCATTCCGCGCCCGGACGTGATCCTGCTGGACATCAACATGCCCCGCATGAACGGCCTGGAATTCCTGCAGGAACTCAAACGCGACCCCGACCTCATGACCATCCCCGTGATCATGCTGACCACCAGTCAGGCCGAGGAGGACATCCTGCGCTCGTACCAGGCGTTCGCGGCCAGCTACGTGGTGAAACCCGTCGAGTTCGGCCGCTTCTACGAGGCGATCCAGGCACTCGGGCAGTACATGCTGACCATCGTGCGCATGCCGCCCCGCCTGGGCTGAGGGCAGCGCCGGGGGGGCCGGGACCATACGGATTCCACTCGCGTCCGCTCGGACCAAACGGGCTTTGCAGCCCATTCAATCCGAGTCCGTATCAGTCGCGCCTGCGGGCGCTGACGGCGATCAGGGCGTCCCAGCTGTCGGGTTGCGCGGGATCGTCGGTCGCGGCGCGGTTGCGGCCCTCGAAGCCGCACTTCTGGCAGCGGTGCGTGATCATCCAGCCTTTCTTGCCGCTCTGATCGACCGCGACGGGTTCCATGATGCCGTGGCAGGTGCAGGCGCGGTCGCCGGGCAGCACGTCCACGTGACGGCTGTGCAGGCACTCGGGGCAGTGGTTGCGTACGCTGCCGTTCCGGAGCGGCTCGACCTGTGCGCCGCAGTGCCCGCAGGTGAACGAGTTGTTCGTGCCGACGACCGTGAACCGCCGCCCGCTCACGCGCGCCCCCGCGCCCGGCTGCGGGCCGCCCAGCGGGTATCCAGGAACGCCCGGATGGACGCCGTGCCCACCAGCGCCGTGCCCAGCAGCAGGTACACCAGTCCCGCCCCGCTGACCAGCCAGCCCTGCCACGCGGCCGCGCCCGCCAGCATGCCCACGATGAACACCAGCAGGCCCGCCACCATCGAGAAACTCACGGTCAGGCGCCACGCCCACACGCTGCCGCGCCACACCATGCCCAGCAGGAACACGGTCAGGCAGGTGTACAGCACGTTGCGGCCCAGGTGCTGCGTCTGACCCTGCAACAGGCCAGCCAGGAACGGCGTGGCGCTGGTCATCAGCAGGGCCATCAGGACCGCCAGGGTCGGCACGCGGCCCGCCTGCGCCAGCGCTGCATCGGGGGCAGGCAACGGGGACGGACCCGGCCGTGCGGGAGGGTCGGTACGGGAGGGGCGGGGCTTCGAACTCACAACCCTTATTCCATCACACCGCCGCGCCGCAGACGAGGGCGAAGGTCACCAGCCCACCAACCGGCCCGGCCCATGCCGTACCCTGCGGGCATGACCACCCAGCCCCCGCCGCCCCGGATGACGCACCTTCAGCACGTGAACGTCGGGCAGGCGGCGCCACTGAAGGTCGGGGCGCGCGCCGCTCGCAGCGGCATCGACAAGCGCCCGGTGGTCGGACCCGTACCGGTGGGCACGCTGGGACTGGACGGCGATCACGTCCTGAACACCCGGCATCACGGCGGGCCGGGGCAGGCGGCGTACCTGTACACCAGCGCCGATTACGACTGGTGGGCCGCGCAGGGACTGGCGGTGAGGCCCGGCCTGTTCGGCGAGAACTTCACGGTGGGCGGGACGGGCAGCGCGGACTTCCGGGTGGGAGACCGCCTGCACCTGGGCGCCGGGCCGGACGACGTGATCCTGGAGGTCACGGCGCCCCGCATTCCCTGCGCCACGCTGGCCGCGCACCTGGGCGACCTGACCTTCGCGCGGCGGTTCGCGCAGGCACGGCGGCCCGGCCTGTACGCGCGCGTGCTTCAGCCCGGAACGGTGCAGGCGGGCGACCCGATCACCCTGGCCCCCGCCACGCTGGACGGCGCGCCCAGCATCGGGGACCTGTTCGACCTGGACCTGCACGGCACCTTCCGGGGGCAGCCGGTCACGCCGGACGACCTGCGCGGCCTGCTGGAGTACCCGCTGGCCGAACGCAGCCGCGCGGACCTGCTGAAACGGCTGTCGAAACTGGAGAAACGCGAGTAGGAAGACAGTCGGAAGTGGGCCGACCGCCATCTGCGGCGAAGGCCACCTGCCCGGAACACACGCACGGCAGGGGCCGCCCCGCCCGGCTGGACAGGGCGGCCCCGGATTCAGTTCAGCCTTTCAGGCGGTCGGCGTAGTAGGTGCGGAGTTTGGCGACCTTCGGGGCGATGACGGCCACGCAGTACGGCTGGCGCGGGTTGTTCGCGTAGTAGTCCTGGTGGTAGTCCTCGGCCACGTGGAACTCGGTGGCGGGCTCGATGGTGGTCACGATGGGCCGGTCGAACGCGGCCTGCGCGGTCAGGTCTGCGATCACCTCGCGCGTCTGGGTGTCCTGTTCGGGCGTCAGGGGGAACACGGCGCTGCGGTACTGCGTGCCGGTGTCGGCGCCCTGCCGGTTGAGGCTGGTGGGGTCGTGCGTGGCGAAGAACAGGCCCAGCAGGTCCCGGAAGTCCACCTGCGCCGGGTCGAAGGTCACGCGGACCGCCTCGGCGTGCCCGGTGGTGCCGCTGCACACGCTGCGGTAGTCGGGGTTGGGGGTGTGCCCGCCGATGTAGCCGCTCTCGATCTTCTGCACGCCGCGCACGTCCTTCAGGACCGCCTCGGTGCACCAGAAGCACCCTCCGGCGAGGATGGCCTGCTGCGTTCCACTGGGATTCGTCATGGGCGTATTCTGCCGCGCCGCGCCGCTGCACACCGGAAGCGCAGGCACGGTTAGGGCAGCAGCGGTGGCAGCGGCGCTGGCGGTGGCGCCATGCCCGACGGGTGTGCCGCCCACCCGGGCCAGGAACTACCGGGCCAGGAACAGACGCGCGGCGACCAGCAGCACGATCACGCCGTACACCCACTTCACGAAGGCGCTGCCGCGCAGCATCGCCATGCGTGCGCCCAGCGCGGCGCCCAGCGCGTTGGCGACACCCATCGGCAGGCCGATCCACCAGACCATCTGCCCGCCGATCAGGAAGAACACGAACGCGCCGAGGTTCGTGGCGAAGTTGATGGTCCGGGCGTTCCCGCTGGCCCGCACGAGGTTGAAGCCCGCCAGGGCGAACAGGAACATCAGGAACGTTCCGGTGCCCGGCCCGAGGAACCCGTCGTACGCGCCGATGATCAGCGCGCCGGGCAGCGTGACGGCCAGCGTGCGGGCGCTCAGGCCTGGGTAGCGGTCCTCCAGGCCGAAGGACTTGTTCGCCAGGACCAGCGCGCCCACGCCCAGGATGACCACGCCGATCAGGGTGCGGAAGGCGTCGGGGTTCACGAACTGCACCAGGAACGCACCCAGCGCGCTGCCGGTCAGGGCCAGCGGGATCAGGCGCAGCACCAGCGGCCGCTCCACGTGCCCCTTGCGCCAGTACTGCACGGTGGCGCTGCCGGACCCGAAGATCGCCAGCAGTTTGTTCGTGGCGACCACCTGCGCGGGACTCAGGCCCATCAGGAACAGGGTGGGCAGCGTGATCGTGCCGCCGCCTCCCGCGACCGCGTCGATGAAGCCCGCCAGGAAGGCGAGCGGCAGGCCGTACAGCAGCACTTCAGGTCCAGGCACCAGCGGAATCTAGCAGGGGGAGGCGTGCGCGTGCGCCGTGAACGGAGCCGGCCCTGCGCGGCCCCTGCACCCCTCACCCGCGCGCCCTGACGTGTTCAGACGCCCCGGCCGGGTGGCGCGCGGGGGCGTGGTAGCCTCGCCGTCATGACGTTCGATCCATCCAGCACGGCTGATTCGCCTTTCATGTTCGGGACGGCGGTGGTGGCGGGCGTGGGCCTGATCGGCGGGAGCGTGGCGCTGGGCCTGCGTCAGCGGCTGCTGGCGCGGCGCGTGATCGGCCTGGACGCCAGCGCCGAGGTGCTGCGCGAGGCGCTGGCGCTGGGCGTGGTCGACGAGATTCAGACCGCGCCGGGCGAGTGGTTGCGCGCGGCGGACCTGGTGGTGCTGGCCGCGCCGATGCGGGCGCTGGCGCCGCTGGCCCGTGACCTCGCGCTGTTCCTGAATCCGCACGCACTCGTGACGGACGTGGGCAGCGTGAAGGGCGGCATCGCGGCCGAGATGGAGCGGCTGGGCGTGCGGTCCTTCGTGGCGGGCCACCCGATGGCCGGCAGCGAGCGGGGCGGCGTGACGCACGCCCGCGCGGCCCTGCTGGAGAACGCCGTGTGGGTGCTGACCCCCACCGATCACACGCCCCTGACCGCCCTGAGCCGCGCGCGCACGCTGGTCGAGGGGCTGGGCGGCGCGCCGGTCGTGATGCCGCCCGACGCGCACGACGCGCTGGTGGCGACCATCAGTCACCTGCCGTACCTGACGAGCCTCGCCATGACGCACATGGTCGCCCGTGACGAACGCCTGAGCCTGCTGGCCGCCGGGGGGTTCCGTGACCTGACGCGCGTGGCGAGCGGCGACCCCCGCATGAGCCGCGACATGGTCGTGGAGAACAAGGCGGCGCTGCGCGAGGCCCTGGGCCGATTCCGGGGGCAACTGGAGCGTCTGGAAGCGGACCTGGACGAACCGGAGGAACTGCTGGCCGCCGCGCTGGAAGGCAAACGCACCCGCGACAGCCTGCCCATCGTGAAGCGCAGCCTGCTGCCGCAACGGCACGATCTGGTGGTGGCCGTCCCGGACCGCCCGAACCAGCTGGGCGCGGTCACGCAGACGCTCGGCGCGCACGGCGTGAACATCAAGGACATCGAGGTGCTCGCCATCCGCGAGGACGGCGGCGCGGTCCGGCTGGGCCTGGAATCCCCCGAGGACGTGCAGCGCGCCGCGGGCATCCTGGCGGACGCGGGCTTCGAGGTGCGCGGACGTTCCTGAACGCCGAGAACACATGTGGTCCGGCGCGGGTGGTCCGGCGGGGGTGTCCGCTGGGGGGGATGCGGTACGGTAGGGGGGTTCATGCCTGAGTCCGTTCCCCCATCCTCCATTCCTGCTGTTCCGGCTCAGTCCGAATCTGCACCGTCCCTGCCCTCCCCCAGCCTTCCGGCGGAGCAGGCCGCGCCGCCGTCCGAGGCGAAGCGGGCCGCGCCGCTCACGAGTATCGACGTGTTCCGGGGCCTCACGATCATCGAGGTGGTGCTGCACCACGCGTCGGGCATGGCGCTGCGGCACCTGACTCCCGGCTCGCAGATGCACGAACTGGTGGCGCTGATCAACCGGACGCTGCACTTCGCGGTTCCGGCGTTCGTGTTCCTGTCGGCGGTCGTGTTGACCCGCAGTCTCCTGAAACGCTTCGCGCCGGGCCGGTACTTCTCGCGGCGCCTGACGCGCGGCGCGTGGCCGTACCTGCTGTGGAGCGGGCTGTACATGCTGTGGTACGTGTGGACCGGGCAGCGTCCAGCCTCCACGCTGACCGACCCGGACAAGGTCACGCTGTACCTGCTGTACGGCAAGGCCAGTTACCACCTGTATTTCCTGCTGGTGGCATTGCAGGTGTACGTGCTGATTCCGCTGCTGCTGCCGCTGGCGCGCCTGAAACCCAGCATCTCGCTGACGCTGCTGGTCGGCGCGGCCGTGCAGATGGGCGCGTACTTCCTGAACCGCAGCGAGTTGCAGCTGCCGTTCCCGGCCAGCACGGTGCTGTGGTACCTGCTGCCGGTCCTGGTGGGCATGGCGGTCGGCGCGCGCCTGGACGAGTTCCCGGCGTGGTGGCGCAGGCGCCGGGTCGTGATCCTGCCGCTGCTGCTGGCCTCTTTTGCGTGGTACCTCCCGGCGGCCATGTCGTTCGTGCGCGGCACGCCCGTCGCGCCGCTGGAGTACAACGCGGCCACGTGGGCCTTCACGACCCTGATGGCCGTGACGCTGCTGGGGCTGGCGCAGTGGCTTCAGGGCAGCCGCCTGCGCCTCCGCAGGGGACTGGCCGTGCTGGGGACCGTCAGCCTGCAGATCTACCTGCTGCACCCGGCGCTGCTGCAATGGCTGGAACGCCGCCACGCGCCCGCCGGCACCAGCCTGGACGTGGCGCTCCTGTCGGCCGCGTACGCCCTGACCGCGCTGCTGCTGCCCGCCCTGCTGGGCCGCCTGCTGCTGAAGGGACCGCTCGGCCGCGTCAGTACCCTGCTGTTCGGCCGCTGACGCCCGGCCGGTTCGTTCAGGCCGGTTCGTTCAGGTCAGCTTCGGGTTCGAGTCAGATTCGGGTGGGTCGGACGCGCTACAGTCACGCTCTGTGAAGGTCTCCGCTCTGTTCCTGTCTCTGCTTTCGTTCGGCCTGACCCCGGTCGCGTCCGCGGCCGCCGCCGCACCTCAGACCGCGCCGCGCGCCGCCACGCAGGTGCTGGGCACCCTGCCACCCGCCCCGAACCGCCCGCCCATCCCGGCCACGCCGCCCCGCACGGCCACCGAAACCATGCCCGGCGCGTGGGTGCGGCCCGGCGAGTGGGTGTCGCTGGGCGGCGCGCGGCCCTCGTATCTGCAGGCCCCGGCGGGCTGCCCGGAACGCGCGTGCCCGCTCGTGGTGGTGTCCCATCCGCGCGCGCAGACGGCCGAGCGGTTGCGGGACAGTCCGCAGGTCGGCACGCTCATAGAGGCACTGCTCCGCGCGAACTACGCGGTACTGCTGTCCAGTGACGGCGGGCCGGTCACGTGGGGCAGCCCCAGCGCCCTGAGTACCGTGGGCGTGGCGCACGCGACCGCCACGCGCCGCTTCCACTGGAACGGCCGCACGTACGCGCTGGGCCTGAGCATGGGCGGCCTGATGGCGCTGCGCAGCGCCCTGCCCGGCTCGCCGTACCAGGTGTCGGGCGTGGCCCTGATCGACGCGTGGGTGGACCTGGACCGCGCCTGGGGGTCGGACCTGGTGCGCCGGAGCGAGATCAACACGGCTTACCGACCGGACGCGCGGCCCATCCCTGACCTGAACCCCATGGTGAAGGTGCTGGCCGCGCCGCCCATGCCCCTGTTCATCGTGAACAGCCTGGACGACACGACCGTGAAGGCCAGCCTGAACACCGACCGGCTGCTGGGGCACGCGCAGCAGGGTGTCAGCGAGTTCATTCCGCTGAGCGGCCCGCACCTGGGCGGGAACCGCTTCTCGCCCGCCGTGGCGCAGCGGCTGGTGAACTTCTTCGACCGGCTGGCCACGCTGCCGCTGCGAGGTGCCGGGCCGGGCGAGACGGCCGAACGACCCTGAGCCATACTCCGCCGACACGGATACGGATTCCGTCTGTTCCCACTCGCTTTGCTCGGATCGAACCGGCTTTGCAGCCCATTCAATCGGATTCCGTATGACTCCTTCTGATACGCCGCCCACCTGGCAGGACGCCCGGAGCCGTGCGGGCCGCGCCGGGCCGGGCAACTGTGTGACGCGGCGCCATACCGGCAGGTGAATGTGAAAGACTTAACGCCAGTGAGCTTCATGCAGGAATTCCAGACCACCCAACCCCTGAGCAACCGCGCCCCGCTGGCCGAGCAGCCCGGCGTGTACAGCGAATCCGCCGAGTGGTGCGGGCAGCCGGTGTTCGTGAAGACCCTGGCAGCCGACGACCCGGACTCGCTGGCCCGCTTTCAGCATGAGGGCCGCGTGGCCGCCAGCCTGCGCCACCCGCTGATCGTGTCGCCGCTGGCGATCACGCCCACGCAACTGATCTTCCCGTTCGTGGAGGGCGGCACGCTACGCGAACGCCTGGAACGCGGCCCGCTGGACGAACAGCAGGCCACCGAGGTCGCCAGCGGCGTGCTGTGCGCCGTGACGTACCTGCACGCGCAGGGCGTCACGCACCACGACCTGAAACCCGAGAACGTGATGCTGCTGGGCGGTCAGCCCCGCTGGAACAACGTGCGCCTGATCGACTTCGGCATGAGCCACTCGCGGGCACTGCCGCTGGACATTCACAGCGGCACCCGCATGGGCACCCCGCACTTCATGGCCCCCGAGCAGTTCCTGGGGGTGCGCGGCGACCCGCGCAGCGACCTGTACTCGGTGGGCGTGCTGCTGTTCGACTGCCTGGCCGGACACCCCCCGTACGAGGACGCGCTGGGCTGGCTGGCAGGCATCCGTGACCGCCGCGCGGAACTGCCCGGCCCGGAGCCCCTGCACCCGCTGATGCGTTCGGCGCTGTCCCGTGACCGCGCCCAGCGCCCGCTGAGTGCCGCCGAGATGCAACATCACCTGACCTCGGCGCGACTGGAACTGAACCTGCCGCCGCTGCCGCTGCCCACACCGGACGCCGCTGCCGCTCCCGCCACGGACACCCCCGCGTGAGCCTGATCGCGTTCACCGGTAACCACTTCCTGGCCGACGAGACCCTGCGTGACACCCTGCGCGCACGCGGCCTGAACGCCCGCGACCTGCCCCGGCTGGCCGGGGACGACGTGACGCCCGACACCCTGAGCCCGCACCTGAGCCCCGGCCTGTTCGGGGACGGCGGCGTGATCGTGGACTTTGCGGGCGTGAAACCCGACAAGGCCCTGCTGGAACTGCTGGCCTCGGCCGCCGTCACGGTCGCCATCCTGGATGAAAGTCCGCCCGCCACGCGCGTCAAGGTGTACGAGGCGCGCGGCGAGATCGTGCCCTCCCCCGCCCCCAGCCGACCCGGCGACGTGACCGGCTGGGTCGTGCAACGCTGCAAGAAACAGAAGCTGAACCTCGACCGGGACGCCAGCGCCTACCTCGCCGAGGTGTTCGGCGCGGACCTCGCAGGCATTGCCGGAGAACTGAACAAACTCGCGCTGCTGGACGGCCCGTTCACCCGCGAGACCGTACAACGCGTCGTGGGCCGCGAACCGCCGGGCGACAGTTTCGCCATGCTGGGCGCCGCCACCGCCGGCCGCCCCGGCGAGGCCGTCACGCAACTGCGCCGCCTGCTGGCCTCCGGCGAGGACCCCTTCAAGATGATGGGCGCCGTCGTCTGGCAGTACAGCCTCGTGGCCCGCTGCGTCGGACTGCAACAGCAGGAAGGCCGCGTGACCGACGCCGTCGCCGCGCAGAAACTCGGCGTGAAACCCTACCCCGCCAAGAAAGCCCTGGAAGTCGCCCGCCGCCTGAACGAAGCCAGGATCCGCACGCACCTGGAACGCATCCTGGCCGCCGACCTCGCCATGAAACGCGGCCTGGACCCCGGAGTGGCCCTCGAACGCCTGATCGTGCAACTGAGCGTCTGAGCAGGTGGGCGTCTGAGGACAGTGGATCGGTGTCTGACCTCTGTCAGCTGCTCAGCGCCGGCAGGACGGGTTCGAGTTCGTTCGGGTGGAAACGCTGATCGGTGGCGTGCGCGAGTTGCCGCGCGAGGCGGCGCAGGGGCAGGCGGCTCAGGTCCACCCGGCTGGCGCCGCTGCGTTCGGCGTTGATGCGGCCGGTCAGGTCGATCAGGGTGTGGTACGGCTGAATCAGGCCAGCGGGCAGGGAACCGCCGGTCAGGACGATCAGGTCGGCGCGTTCCGCGAAGCCCTGACAGGTGGGGTCGCGGCGGCTGAGCGCGAAGGCGCGCAGTCCGGCCGGGAGTTCCCGCACGGCACGTTCGGCTTCCGGAAGGCTCTCGGCAGCCACGCCGATGTCCGTGAAGCCCAGGCGGGCCAGCGGGAGGGCCAGGGCGAGGTCGTGGGCGTCCGTGCCGATCAGCAGGGCGGCGGCGCCGCGCGTGGCGTACCCGCTGGCTTCCAGGGTGTCGGTCAGGGCGTCGCTGAGCGCGAAGGTGCCGTGCGGTTCGCCCGCGAACGAGATGGCGTCCACGCGGCCCACGCGGCGGGCGGTGGTGTCGGGCGTGACGGCGTCCAGCAGGTGAATCTGCTGACTGTCGTGCACCAGCGCGCCCGTGAAGTGCAGGGCGCGGCAGGCGTCCATGACGGCGCGGGGGTCGTCTACGGGGACGTTCACGGCGATCAGGCCGAGGTCACGCAGGGCGCGGGCCGCCGGGGCGGGGTAGCCGATCAGGGCGAGGGGCGTGTCGGACGCAGGCATTGACCCGCAGTCTACCGGCTGCGCGGCCCACAGGTGGCCGGGAAAGCAGTGGGGGCAGGGCCACTTTCCGGCCCCACCCCCCCACCTGTATTCCCTGCCGTGGCCCGCGTTACATCAGGGGTCGGCGGCCGCGCAGGCTCAGCAGTGCCCCCAGGACGACGATCACGGCGGCGACAGCCACTCCCGTGACGACGGTGGCGGCGTCCGGGCGGGCGACGTACACGCCGTAGAAGGCCCACAGCAGCACGGCCGCGAAGGCGTAATCGTGGAAGCGGGTCAGGAAGAACACGCCGATCACGGCGGCAATCACGACCAGCAGGGCACTCCAGACGGGAGCGCTGATGCCCAGCGCGCCGCCCGTCACCCCGGCACTCACCAGGAACGCCGTGATGTTGGCGATGGTCGCGACACTGATCCACGCGAGGTAGATGCTGGACGGCAGTTGCAGCGTCCAGACCTCGGCACCCTGGGGGCGCAGGTCACGGACGGTCAGGTACAGCCACACGAGGCTGCCCAGCAGGGCCAGCATGACCGGCACGCTCAGCGCGAAGTTCAGGCTCTGGAAGGCCAGCAGCCAGGACACGTTCAGCAGGTTGCCCAGCAGGAACGGCCAGAACAGCCGGTCGTACCGCTCGCCGCGCTGGGCGGGCAGCGCCTGGTACACGGCGAACACCAGCAGGCCAAGGAAGATCGGACCCCACACGGCGAACGTCAGTCCGGCGGGCGTGAAGGCGTTGGGGAGGGCGTCACTGACCTCCTTGTTCGAGTTCCCGAACAGGGGCAGCGCGTTGCTGAGGTAATTCATGATGAGGGTCAGGAGGGTGGCGAGCACCAGTGTGACCTGCCGGGCGATTCCTGTCATGCCTTCAGGGTAGGAGGGGACGCGGCGGGCAAGGTGTCAGAACGCTGACGGTTCCGTGAACGCCGCTCCCCGCATGAAGAGCACGTAAACACGGGCCGGACCGCAGGGCGCGGCGGCGGTGACGCCCATACGGACCCGGATTGAACTTACGAGGTCGCTGGGTCCCAGCCGATGCGAGTGGGAGAGAAGCGGGTTCCGGATGGTCAGCGAAACAATCAGGGGGTGCTGCCTGCGCGGCGGGCGGCGACGGTCAGGAGGGCGGCGGCCAGCGGCACCAGTCCCTGCGTGCGGCGCGTCAGCAGTCCGGCCCCCAGGGTGAGGACGGCGGCGTGGCGGGCCAGTTGCACCTCGGCGGCGCGTACGGGCCGCTCGGCGCGGTCGCAGACGCTCGTGACTTTCTCTGGCATGGTCAGGGTGCGGGCCAGCGGCAGGACGGACACGGCCAGCAGCGCCGACCCCCACGAGAACCCGGCGGGGCGGGCCAGGGTGGGGATCAGCGCCCCGGCGGCCGGGAGGGTGCTGTGCGCCTCCGGCGTGAGGAGGGGCGCTGCCCCGACCAGCAGCGCCGCCGCCCGCTCACCCGACGCTCCGGCCAGCAGGCTTTGCAGCAGCAGCCCCGCGTGGTCGGCGCTGGTGGCAGACTCGCCGGTCGTGCCTGCGATCAGGCGCAGGCCGCTCAGGACCGCCAGTCCCGCCAGGGGGTTGCCCGCGCCGCCCAGCAGGGCCACGGCCGCCGCGACTGGCAGCGCCGCATTCGCCGTGACCGGGTGGTCCGGGTCGAGTTCCCGCGCCGTCGCCCACGCCAGGAACGCCGCGCCCCCCACACCTGCCGCCTGCGCCCAGGGCCGCCCGAACGCCAGGGCCAGCAGCGCCGCCCCGGCACTTCCGGCCGCCGCAACCCGGTTGGACGGGTACGAGAAGTCCAGCGGACGCGCCAGCGCCGAGCCACGAACGAGGGGAGCAGCAGAACCTGACATGCCCGCACCCTACGCCGTGCGGCAGACACGGCCGCTTGACGGGTAAGAAACCGTGAACGCCTTCCGTTCAGGTGGTGTAGTCGGCGTTGATGCTGACGTATTCGGCGCTGAGGTCGCAGCCCCAGGCTTCGCCGTGGGCGTCGCCGACGCCGAGGTCGATGGTGAAGATGACCTCGTCGGCTTTCATGCTGGCGCTGACCTGCGCGTCGTCGTACGGGAGCGGTTTGCCGCCGAAGACGGGGTGGCCCTGCACGCTGACGGTCAGGCGTTCGATGTCGGCCTGCGCGCCGCTGCGGCCGACGGCCATGATCACGCGGCCCCAGTTGGGGTCGTTGCCGTGCACGGCGCTTTTCAGCAGGGGACTGACGCAGCAGGTGCGGGCGGCGGCGAGGGCCTCGGCCTCGGTGCGGGCGCCGCTGACCTGCACGGTCAGGAGTTTCGTGGCTCCCTCACCGTCGGCGGCAATCTGGCGGGCGAGGTCGCGCATGACGCCTTCCAGTGCGGTCAGGAACTCGGTCAGGTCGGCGGGTCCGGCCTCGCCGTTGCACAGGACGACGGCCATGTCGTTGGTGCTGGTGTCGCCGTCGACGGTGACGGCGTTGAAGGTGCGGTTCACGATGGCGGGGAACGCCTCGCGCAGCGCCGTCTGGTCGATGGCGGCGTCGGTGAAGGCGAAGGCGAACATGGTGGCCATGTCCGGGTGGATCATGCCGCTGCCCTTGGCGGTCCCGACGATGCGCGCGCCGCTGCTGAGGGTGGCGGTCGCGGTCTTGGGGTGCGTGTCGGTGGTCATGATCGCGGCGGCGAAGGGGTCGGCGGCGCTGCCGAGTTCGTCCGGCAGGTGCTCGATGCCGCTCAGGACCTTGTCCATGGGCAGCAGGTGCCCGATGATGCCGGTGCTGGCGGTCAGGACGGCCCCGGGGTCCACGTTCAGGACACTGCCGAAGGCGTCGGCCATGTCGGCGTTGTCGTTCGCGCCGCGCCGTCCGGTGGCGGCGTTCGCGTTCCCGGCATTGACCAGCAGCGCGCGGATGGGGGCTCCGTGCGCGTACAGCTCGCGGTTTCGGGTGACGCAGGCGGCGGCGGTGGTGCTGCGCGTGCCCGCGAAGGCCCAGGTGCAGTCGGTGCGGCTGGTCACGCCGCTCAGGTCGGTCTTGCCGCTGGGTTTGATACCGGCCGCCATGGCGGCGGCGGTGAAGCCGGTGGGGAACGTCAGGCCACTCATGCAGGGGAGTGTAGCGGGCGGCGGGCCGCGCAGGTCGGGGTCGGGTCTATACTCGGTGCAAATGAAGCTGAATCCTCTGGAGTCGCGCGGGGGCGCGGATGTCGTGATCGTTGGTGCCGGGTCGGGCGGGTGCGTCGCGGCGAGGCGGCTGCTGGACGCGGGGGCGCGGGTGCTGCTGCTGGAGGCGGGCGGGCCGGACACCAACCCGCTGATCCGCGCGCCCGGCGCGTTCCCGAAACTGTTCCGCAGCGCCGTGGACTGGAACCTGACGACCACCCCGCAGGAGCATGCGGGCGGGCGGGCGTTCTACTGGCCGCGCGGGAAGGTGCTGGGCGGCAGCAGCGCCATCAACGCGACCATCTGGATTCGCGGTTCCAGGCGGGATTTCGACAGCTGGGGCGAGGGCTGGACCTGGGAGGACGTGCTGCCGGAGTTCCGGGCGCAGGAGTCGTTCCGGGGTGAGCTGTCGGCGGCGCGCGGCACGGACGGCCCGATGCCGGCGGGCGCGCGGGCCGGGTCGCACGCGCTGAGCGAGGCGTTCGTGCGCTCGGCGGCGCTGGGGCTGGGCGTGCCGCTGGTCGGTTCCTTCAATGACGGGGTGCTGGAGGGCGCGGCGCTGCTGGAAAGCAACCACCTGCGCGGCGAGCGTTACAGCGCGTTCCGGGCGTTCCTGAAGCCGGTGCTGAACCACCCGAACCTGACGGTCCTGACCGGCGCGCACGTCCTGCGCGTGTTGTGGTCGGGCAGCGGGACCACGCGGCGCGCGGTGGGCGTGCGGCTGCGGCATCAGGGGCGCACGCTGGACGCCCCGGCGGGCGCGGTCCTGCTTGCGGCGGGCGCGGTGCAGACTCCACACCTGCTGATGCTCTCGGGCGTCGGGCCACGCACCGAACTGGACCGGCACGGCATCGAGACGCACGTGAACCTGCCCGGCGTGGGCGGCGGCCTTCAGGATCACCTGGCGGTACCGGTCATCACACGCTCGCGCCTGACGTCGCTGGACCGCGTGCCGCAGGCCGAGGCGCTCGCCCGTTACCTCTGGAACCGCAGCGGCCCCCTGAGCAGCAACGTGGCCGAGGCGAGTGCGTTCTCGCACGCCCGGCCCGGCCTGGACCCGCGCACGGACGACCCGGACATCCAGTTTCATTTCGGCCCGGCGTACTTCCGGAATCACGGGGACACGACCGAACCCGGCAATCACTTCTCGGTCGGGCCGGTGCTGGTCGACACGCACAGTCGCGGGCGGATCACGCTGGCGTCCGCCGATCCGCAGGCCGCGCCGGTCATCGACCCGGCGTACCTGTCGGACGAGCGGGACATGCAGAGCCTGATCGCCGGGGTGCGGCAGGCGCGCGAGGTGGCGGCCGCCTCTCCCCTGTCGGGCCTGCGCGGCGCCGAGGTCCTGCCCGGCGAGGGCGTACGCACCGACGCTGGCCTGCGCCGCCACGTGCAGCAGGAGTGCGCCACGCTGTACCACCCGGTCGGGACGGCCGCGCTGGGCGACGGTGACGGGGCGGTGGTCAGCCGGACGCTGGCCGTGCACGGCACGCGGGGCCTGTGGGTCGGGGACGCGAGCGTCATGCCGCGCATCATTCACGCGAACACCAACTCCACGAGCATGATGATCGGCGGCCGCGCCGCCGGGTTCGTGCTGCGCGGGCTGCAACAGGCATGACCGTTCCCGGTCGCCGCCGCGCCCCGGCTGACGGGCAGGTGACGGTCCCCGCACGATCCTCATGTTCAGTTCATGAGGTCCGGCGGGGGACCGCGTAGGGTAACAACGACATGAAGCCCCGCTCCCTGACCCTGACGCTCGCCGCCGGCCTGATCCTGACTGGCGCCGCAGCCGCCGTGCCCGTGAAGCTCGGCAACGTCCCCGTGACCGTCGAACCCAACGCGAAACTGCTGACCCTCAGCGCCGCCGGCATCCGCAGCGCCTTCCCCAGCGCCGCCGGCCGCCCCGACGCCGTGTTCATGACCGAGGACCGCAAGGTCAGTGTCGCCTTCGAGTGGCGCGCCAGCAAACTCGCCGCGAACGAGGTCTCCAAACTCGTCGAGCAGTTCCCCGGCGTGATCCGCGCGCAGGTACCGAACGTCAAGAGCCTCAAGGCGAACCTCGTCACGCTCGGCGGCTCCCCGTGGGCGCAGTTCGTGTTCACCACCCCCAGCCAGGGCGACGAACTGCGCCGCGAACTGATGGTCACCAGCGTCGGCGGCCGCATGCTGGTCATGACCATCGCCGGGAACGTCAAGGACTACAGCCGCAACGAGGCTGTCGTGCGCAACCTCGCCAACAGCGTCCGCGTGAACTGACGCAGGCCTGACAGCAGATGGGCGGCCCCGGTTCTGCACGGGGCCGCCCATCTCAACTGTGTCGGGTGGAATGGTCCTTGAACACCATCCACCCGAGTCCGCTCATACGGATTCCGTCTGTTTCGTTGACAGATCGGAACACCGCCGATCTGCCAACTCCACGCCCGGAACCCGCTTCTCTCCTACTCGCATCCGCTCGGATTGAACGGCTTTTGCAAGCCATTCAATCGGAGTCTGTCTCACATCGCGGCGGGAATCTCGATGCCGATCAGGGCCAGCGTCTCCTCGAAGGCCACGCGCAGGCGGGCCACCAGGGCGAGGCGGGCTTCACGCAGGCCCTCGGGGCTGGCCAGGACGTTCGTGGCGGGTTTGCCCTGCTTGTCTTTGGCGTTGTACCAGGCGTTGAAGGCGGTGGCGAGGTCCAGCGCGTACTGCGCGACGACGTGCGGGGAGTGCGCGCGCACACTCTGCGCGACGACTTCCGGGAGTTTCGCGACCGTCTTGGCGAGCGCGAGGTCGATATCGGGCAGGGCGTCCCAGGCGGCGCCGGTGCCGTCGGTGGCGTACCCGGCCTCGGCACCCTTGCGCAGGATGTTCGCGGCGCGGACGGCGGCGTACTGCACGTAGGGGGCGGTGTCGCCGTTCAGGGCGAGGGCCTGCTCCCAGCGGAAGTCGATCTTGCGGGTGGGTTCGGCCTTCAGCATGGCGAAACGAAGTGCGCCAATGCCAATTCGCCTTGCAACCTCATTTGACTCCTCCACCGATAAGACAGGCCTATCTGTAGCAGCTTCTTTCAAAACAAACATTACCGCAGCCCTTTCAATTGCCTCGTCCATGGCGGCGTCGGCGCTGACCGTCACGCCCTTGCGGCCGCTGATGGTCTGCCCTTCGAGGGTCACGAAGGCGTACGACAGGTGAATGCTGCGGGCTTCCTTCTCGGTCTCGCCCGCCACGCCCAGGGACGCCTTGACGATCTTCTGCGGGTGTTCCTGGCGGGAGTCGATCACGTTGATGACTTCCTGCGCGTGCCCGAAACGGCCTTCGGTGTCGGGCTGGCCGTCGGGGGCGCTGGTCCAGATGGTGTTGCCTTCGGGGTCGGTGGTGAACGGCTTGAATTTCATGCCCTCGAACAGCCCGAACTTCCAGAACTGGTAGCCGACGTCCTTGGCGACGTACATGGCGGTGCCGTCGCTGCGGCGCAGCACGACGTTCGATTCCTCCAGGTTCGGCATGAACGCGGAGACGTCCATCACGAACGCCCCGGCGAACTTGCCCTCGGTGGGGTGGCTGGTGTACGGGCTGCCTTCCAGGATGTTCAGGCCGTGCCCGAGGAAGCCGCTGCCGACCACGTCGGACTCCCAGGCCAGCAGGTCGTAGCGGGCGCCCAGGCGGAAGCAGGTCTGGAGGTGCGCGTGCACGATCTTCTCGACCTCGCCGCGCAGTTCACCGGCTTCCAGGCGGTGCATGATCGCCGTGATGCCGCTTTCCAGTTCGGCCTTGGCGGGGTCGGCGTTCAGGCGCACGTAGCCTTCGCCCATCCAGTGGTCGTACTTCTGGGTGCCGTCCCAGGTCAGGCCGTAGTGCGCGGCGGCGAACAGGCTCTCGGCCGCCTGACGGCCGGTGTCGTCGATGTAGTTCTGCACCTCGACCGTGTGCCCGGCCGCGCGGAAGATGCGGGCCATGGAGTCGCCCAGCACCACGTTGCGCAGGTGCCCCACGTGCAGTTCCTTGTTCGGGTTGACGCTGGTGTGCTCGATCACGACCTTGCCGCCCAGGGCGGGCATCTCGAAGGGACGTTCGACCACGCCACGCACGAACGCGGCCACGTCCACGAAGAAGTTCAGGAACGGCCCGGCGGCCTCCACCCGGCTGATGCCCTGCGGCAGCACGACCGTCTGCGCGAGCTGCTGCGCGACCTGCGCGGGGTTGCCGCCAATCGCCTTGGCGATCTGGAACGCGGCGGGCGTGCCGTAATCGCCGGGTTTAGTGGCCGGGGTTTCCTGAATCGCCACGTCGAGCGGCGCGCCGAGGGCAGCGGCGGCCGTCTCGACCGCCTGTTTGAGTTGAGCCTTGAGGTCCATAACCTGGGAGTTTACCAGCGGGCGGACCCCGTGCGGGCTCCTGCCCCGTGTCATACGGACTGCCGTCTGTTTCGTTGACAACCCGGAACATCACCGGGTGGTCAACTCCACGCCCGGAACCCGCTCCGCTCCCACTCGCTTCGCTCGGACCCAGCGGGCTTTGCAGCCCATTCAATCGGAGGCCTTATCAGAACACGCGCGGGTTGGGTGGGTCGTTCAGGGTCATGCCGTCCGGGGCCTCGTCGGCCCAGACGGTCATGGTGGTCAGGCGGGCGTTCCCGAAGGTGGTGGTGAAGGCCACGTCCGAGGCGTCCCGGCCCTGCGCGATGATGATGCGCCCGGCGCGGGGGCGGTTGTGGCGGGCGTCGAAGGTGCGCCACTGCCCGTCGATGAACGCCTCGAACCACGCGTGGAAGTCCATGGGGACCGGGTCGGGCTTGATGTCGATGTCCGGCAGGTACCCGCAGACGTACCGGGCGGGGATGTTCAGGGCGCGGCAGTACGCGACGCCCATGTGCGCGAAGTCCCGACACACGGCGCGGCCACTGTCGAGCGCCTGGCTGGCGGTGGTGCTGCTGGTGCTGCCCGCCCCGTACCGGCAACTGGCGTACAGGAAGTCGCTGATGGCCTGCACGGTCGCCCAGCCGCCCTGAATGTTCCCGAAGCGGGTCCAGGCGTCGTTGCTGATCAGGTCGCTGTCCACGTAGCGGCTGGGCAGCAGGTACGCGATGGTCTCGTCCGGCAGGGCTTCCACCGGGGTTTTCGGGAGGTCGGGCAGGATGGGGTCGGGGTTGCGGGTGATCTCGGCGATCAGGTCGTGCCCCAGCGTGAACGTCCCGGCGGGGGCCAGGGCGCGCCAGATGGTGTTGCCGTGCTGGTCCGTGAAGGTGTGGATGCCCTGCGCCGCGCCCAGTGCCTGCTGCTGCACGATGCGCTGGCGGGTGCCGGTGGGGTGCAGGCGGTCGGCGGGCTGCACGACGAATAGCATGGGCGTGGGGAACGGCACGTCGAAGGTCAGGCGGAAGCCCGCGCGAATCCGGACGGGGTTCAGGAACTCAGGCTGTGATTCCGGGGGGGTCGCGCGTGTGGGCTCGGACATGCGCTCCAGTGTGGGGCCTGCGCGGGCGCGTGTGGGTGTGAACGCCAGACGGGCGGAAGTTCATGTTGCCCGGTGGGTGAGCGGGGGCCCATGCTCTAGGGTGGGGCGTATGAACCGACTGGCCCAGGAAAGCAGTCCGTACCTCGCGCAGCACGCCGGTAACCCGGTGGACTGGTGGCCGTGGGGCCAGGAGGCGTTCGCGGAGGCGGCGCGGCGCGGCGTGCCGGTGCTGCTGTCCGTGGGGTACTCGACCTGCCACTGGTGTCACGTGATGGCGCACGAGAGTTTCGAGGACGAGGCGACGGCGGCGTTCATGAACCGGCACTTCGTGAACGTGAAGGTGGACCGTGAGGAACGCCCGGACGTGGACGCGGTGTACATGGCGGCCACGCAGGCCATGACCGGGCAGGGCGGCTGGCCCATGACGGTGTTCCTGACCGCGTCGGGCGAACCGTTCTACGCCGGGACGTACTTCCCGCCGCAGGACGGGCACGGCCTGCCGAGTTTCATGCGGGTGATGGGCAGCGTGGAGCGCGCGTGGCGTGAGGAACGCGACAAGCTGCTGGGGAACGCGCAGGCGCTGACCGAGCACGTGCGCGAGGCCGCCCGTCCCCGCCCGTCCGACGGGGCGTTCGGGCCGGAGTTGCTGGAGCGGGGCGTGGAGAACCTGCGCCGCGCGTTCGACGCGGACCGGGGGGGCTTCGGCGGCGCGCCGAAATTCCCCGCGCCGACCACGCTGGATTTCCTGCTGACCCGCCCGGACGGGCGGCTGATGGCGCTGCACACGCTGCGGCGCATGCTCTCGGGCGGCCTGCACGACCAGCTGGGCGGCGGCTTTCACCGCTACAGCGTGGATGACGCGTGGCGGGTGCCGCACTTCGAGAAGATGCTGTACGACAACGCGCAGCTCACGCGGACGCTGCTGCGCGCCTATCAGGTCAGCGGTGACGGGGCGTTCGCGCAGGCGGCGCGCGGCGCGCTGGAGTACCTGCGCCGCGAGATGCTCGACCCGCAGGGCGGGTTCTACAGCGCGCAGGACGCCGACACGCACACCGAGCACGGCGGCGTGGAGGGCCTGACATTCACCTGGACGCCCGCCGAGGTGCAGGCCGCGCTGGCGGCCGGTGGGCCGGGCCACGAGGAGGACGCGGCGCTGATCGCGCGGCATCTGGGCATCACGGACCCCGGAAACTTCGAGGACCCGCACCAGCGCGCGTACGGGCGGCGCTCCGTGCCGTTCGTGGCCGTGCCCGTGCCGGACCTTGCGGCCGGGCTGGGCCAGCCGGAAGCGGACGTGCAGGCCCGCGTGGACGGCCTGAAGGCACGGCTGCTGGCAGTGCGGCAGGCCCGGACGCAGCCCGGCACGGACGACAAGGTGCTGACCTCCTGGAACGGGCTGGCGCTGGCGGCCTTCGCGGACGCGGCGCGCATCCTGCGCGAACCCGCGTACCTGGAGGTCGCGCGCCGCAACGCCGACTTCGTGCGCACGCACCTGCGCCAGCCGGACGGCACGCTGCGCCACACCTGGAGCGGCGCCCAGGCGCGGGTGGAGGGCCTGATGGAAGACCACGCGCTGTACGCGCTGGGACTGGTCGCGCTGTTCCAGGCGGGCGGCGACCCTGCCGACCTGCACTGGGCGCGCGAGCTGTGGCAGGTCACGCAGCGGGACTTCTGGAACGACGGGGCGGGCGTGTTCATGGCGTCTGGCGGACAGGCCGAGGCGCTGCTGACCCGGCAGGCGCAGGGCTTCGACAGCGCCGTGATCAGCGACAACGCCGCCGGGGCGCTGCTGGCCCTGTGGATGGACCGCTACTTCGCGCTGCCCGGCGCTGAGGACACGGCCCGGCGTACCGTGCAGAGCTTCCGGGGCGACATGCTGGCCGCCACCAGCGGCTTCGGGGGGCTGTGGCAGGCCGCCGCGTTCCTGCACGCCCCGCACACCGAGGTCGCCATCATCGGCACACCCGGGGAACGCGCGCCGCTGGAGGTGGTCGCGGCCCGGCACGCGCTGCCGTTCACGGCGCTGGCCTTCACGGAGGCCGGAAGCGACCTGCCCGTACTGGAGGCCCGCCCCGGCGGCGGCCTGGGCTTCGTGTGCGTGAACCGAACCTGCGACCTGCCCACCCGGGACGCGGCCGCGTTCGACGCGCAACTGGCCCGCCTGGGCTGATCCGGGGAGCTGGGGGAGGCGCGGCTCTCCCCTGTTCGCGGCAGGAACGCATGACAGGGAGGGAGGCCCCGACAACTGAAGTCCGGGGCCTCCCTCCTGCGTTACTGCGGGCGGAGTTCCTGCACGCCGTCGGGCGCGGCGACGAACGCCACCTGCGCCATGCCCAGGAACAGGCCGGTGTCGATGACGCCGAGGGTGCCTTTCAGCTGCCGTTCCAGTGCGTGGATGTCGTGCCCTTCGGGGATCTGCGCGTCGAAGATCAGGTTGCCGTTGTCGGTGACGTAGGGTTGCGCGCCGTTCTGGCGCAGGCGGCCCGCGCTCAGCACGGCGCGCAGGCGTTCGATGGTGTTCAGGAAGCCGAAGCGGGCGATCTCGATGGGCAGCGGGGATTTCTCGCCGATGCGGGTTACGAGTTTGGTGTGGTCGGCGATGATCACGAGTTGCCGGGCCTGCACCTCGGTGAGTTTCTCGCGTAGCAGCGCGCCGCCCAGGCCCTTGATCAGGTTCAGGGCCGGGTCGATCTCGTCGGCGCCGTCAATGGCGATGTCCAGCGGGCGCGGGTCGAGCGCCTCGACGGGAATACCGACCTGCCGGGCCAGGGCGTCACTGGCCTCGCTGGTGGCGACGCCGGTGATGCCGCTCAGTTCACCGGCGGCCAGTCGGCGGCCGATTTCCTCGATGGCGTACTTGGCGGTGCTGCCGGTGCCCAGGCCCACGCGCATACCGCTGCCGACCAGGGCGACGGCGCGGATGGCGGCCTCCTTTTTCAGACCTTCCAGGTCGGTGGTCACGCGTTCTCCTGGGCGCGGTGTTTCTCGATGGCGGCGGCCACGTGGTCGGCGTGCCCATCGACCTTCACGGCCAGCCAGGATTTGACCAGGGTGCCGTCCGGGGCGATCAGGAACGTCTGGCGTTTGATGCCCTCGGTGACCTTGCCGTACATGTTCTTGGTGCCGTACGACCCGACGGAGCGCAGGAAGACGGCGCCGTCGTCGCTCAGGAGCGGGAAGGGCAGCGAGTACTTCTCGGCGAAACTGGCGTGGCTACCGGCGTCGTCGGCGCTGACGCCCAGGATGGCGGCCCCGTGCGCTTTCAGGGTGGCGTTGTCGCGGAAATCGCAGGCTTCCTTGGTGCAGCCGGGCGTGTCGTCCTTGGGGTACACGTACAGCACGACGTACTGCCCGGCGTAGTCGCTCAGGGAGTGGGCGCGGCCCTGGGCGTCGGGCAGGGTGAAGGCGGGGAACGGCTGGCCGACCTGCGGCGGGGTGATGGATTCGGTCATGGCCTTCACAGGGTAACGCCAGCAAGCTGCGCGTGGGCCGGGCGGCGGCGGGTGCGGCGCAGGTCCAATCTGCGGATTCAATCTGCGGGTTCAATCTTCTTAGCGTTCACTGCGTATGCTGGGGGGGTGAAGCTTGCGCCGTACATTGACCATACCCTGCTTAAACCCACCGCCACCGCTGGCGATATTCAGAAACTGTGTGCCGAGGCCCGTGAGCATTCGTTCTACGCCGTGTGCATCAACCCGGTGTTCATCCCGCTGGCGAAGGCCGAACTGGAAGGCAGCGGCGTGAAGGTCGCGACCGTGTGCGGCTTCCCGCTGGGGGCCGTCAGCCCGGACCAGAAGGCCGTGGAGGCCCGCCTGAGCGTCGAGGCGGGTGCGGACGAGGTGGACATGGTGATTCATATCGGGGCCGCCCTGGCGAACGACTGGGACGCCGTGCAGGCCGACGTGCGCGCGGTGCGCCGCGCCATTCCGGACTCGGTGCTGAAGGTGATCATCGAGACCTGTTACCTGAACGAGGATCAGAAGCGCGGCGCGACCGAGGCGGCCGTGCTGGGCGGCGCGGACTTCGTGAAGACCAGCACGGGCTTCGGCACGGGCGGCGCGACCCTGGATGACGTTCGCCTGATGGCGCAGGTCATCGCGGGCCGCGCGCAGATCAAGGCGGCGGGCGGCGTGCGCAGCGCCCAGGACGCCCTGGACATGATCGAGGCCGGGGCCACGCGCCTGGGCACGTCGGGCGGCGTGGCGCTCGTGGCAGGCGAGCAGAGCGGCGAGGGGTACTAATGCCGGGCGTTTCAGGCGGCGCGGACCTCACCGCGCCGAGGGTGGTGCTGGCGTCCGGCAGTCCCCGGCGGCGGGAGCTGCTGGGCGGCCTGGGCGTGACCTTCGAGGTGATCGTCAGCGGCGAGGACGAGGACAGCACCCAGACGGACCCGCGCGCGCTGGCGGCGGAACTCGCGCTGCTCAAGGGCCGTTCGGTGGCGCGTGCGCACCCGGACGCCGTGGTGCTCGCGGCGGACACGGTGGTGGCGGTGGGCGCGGACCTGCTGGCCAAGCCCGCCACGGCCGCCGAGAACGAGGCGTTCCTGCGCCAGCTGTCGGGCCGCACGCATGACGTGTACACGGGCGTGGCGGCCCTGCGTGGCGCGGCCGAATCGGTCGAGGTGGCCCGCACCCGCGTGACCTTCCGCGCCCTGAACGACGCGGAAATCGCGCATTACGCCGCGACGGGCGAGGGCCTGGACAAGGCGGGCGGGTACGGCATTCAGGGCCTGGGCATGGCGCTGGTCGAGCGGCTGGACGGCGAGTACTCGAACGTGGTGGGCTTTCCGCTGTCGGTCGTGATCCGGTTGCTGCGCGGTTGCGGCGTGCCGGTCTGGGGCAGCCTGGACAGCGCCGCGCCGCACCCCACCCCGGACAGCGTCACCCCGGAGAGCGCCGGGGCGTGAGCGAGGGCCGCCGACTGCTGCTGGTCACGCTGGGCCTGCTGTTTCTCAGCATGGTCACCACCCGCTTTCAGGTGGTGGCGCCGTCGGCCCTGCGGAGCGGCACGGCGCCCATCACGCGGGCGTCGGTCGTGGTGGCCGACAACATCCGCCGGGCGTACGTGACGCTGGTCGACGAACGGGACCTGTCGCGCGAGGTCGGCACGCTGGGCAGGCAGAACGACGTGCTGCGCCAGCAGAACGAACTGCTGCAACGTGAGGTCGCGCGCCTGCGGCAGGTCATGAACATCACGACCACGCAGGCTCCGAACGCGCTGGGCATCGCGCAGGTGATCGCTGTCGATCCCAGCCCGCTGCTGGCGCGGCTGGACCTGAACATCGGGGCGCTGGACGGCGTGCGGCTGCGCATGCCGGTCACCGTTCCGGCCGGACTGGTCGGGCAGATCACCAGCGTGTCGGATCACCGCTCGACGGTGGTGGCGCTGGTGGACCCGGAAAGCAGCGTGGGCGTCACGCTCCAGGGCAACAAGGGCGGGCGTGGACTGGCGCGCGGCGTGCCGCCGGACCGCATGCGCGCCGACTTCTCGCGCAGCGTGCCCATCAAGGTCGGGGACGTGCTGGTCACGAACAGCCTGGGCGGGGTCTTCCCGGTCGGGATCCGGGTGGGTACGGTCGAGAAGGTCATGCCGCTCGGCCCGAACGACATCAGCCGGACCGTGATCGTGAAACCCAGCGTGGATGTCGGCGTGGTCGAGGACGTCACGCTGCTGGAGGGCCTGTGACACGGATTCCGTTTGTTTCGCTGGCAACCCGCCCCCGCACCGGGTTGCCAACTCCACGTCCGGAACCCGCCCGGCTCCCACTCGCATCCGCTGGGACCCAACGGGCGTTGCAGCCCATTCAATCGGAGTCCGTATGAGAAGCACCTACCCTGTTCCGCGCGGGCCGCTGCGCTGGGTCAAGCTGCTGGTGTACGCCGCGCTGCTGATCGCCGCGCAGGGCGTCCTGTCGCGCCTGTCGGACGCCGCCGGGATTCCCGCGCCGGACCTGTTCCTGCTGACCGGCGCGGCCCTGGTCTGGCGGCTGCCGCCCGCGTGGGCGCTGGTGGCCGCGTACGGCGTCGGCCTGGGCCAGGACGTGCTGGGCAGCGGCGCGCTGGGCCTGCACGCGGCGGGCGTGGCGGGCGGCGCCCTCATGGCGATGCTGGTGCGGCGTTACGTGGCCGACAGCGGCCTGTTCCAGTCGCTGCTGACGGTGCTGCTGGCCGTGACCGGCGAGTGGCTGGCGTTCCTGATCCTGAACTACTGGCTGCGCGCCGACCTGATCACGGTGGACCTGTTGCGCACCACGGTGCCGCTGCTGTTCGTGGGGACGCTGGTGGTCTTCCCGGTCTGGGACCGCCTGCTGTCCTGGACGTTCGGTTCCCGCAGCGGTCCCGAGGAGCAACTCGCGTGAGTCGCGCCGGGGAGGCCATCGACCGCCGCGCCCGCAGTCGCCGGCGCGCGGCGGCCCGGTCACGCACGCGGCGTTCCGCGCACGAGGGGGCCGCGCGGGTCAAGTGGGCGGCGTTCACGTTCAGCCTGGGCCTGCTGGGCCTGGGCGGGCGGCTGTACCAGCTTCAGATCGTGCAGCACGACCAGTTCGCGGTCCGTTCGGCCAGCAACTACCAGCGTGACGAGGTCATTCCCGCGCTGCGCGGCGAGATCCGCACGCGCGACGGGGTGCTGCTCGCCACGAACCGGCTGGCGGTGGACCTGGTGTACACGGGCCGCCGCGACCCGGGCGATCCGGAGCAGGCCATTCCGTCGTGGGACAAGATCGTGTACCTGGCGGGCATCAAGCCCGAGGCGCTCAGTGACGGGCAGCCGCGCGAACCGGACCGTCAACGCGAGGCCGAGACGGTCCTGGCACGCAACATCCCCCAGGAGAAACTGTCGGCGCTGTACGAGTACACGGTGCTGGTCCCCAGCCTGGAACTGCGTGAACGGGTCGAGCGGGTGTACCCGGAAGGCAAGATGGCCGGGCACCTGCTGGGGTACGTGCAGGAAGCCAGTCAGAAGCAGGTCGAGGAGGACGGGTACACGCTGGGTGACCTGGTGGGCCGCAGCGGACTGGAGTACAGCCTCCAGAAGACCCTGCAGGGCAAGAACGGGTTGCGGCGCCGCGAGGTCACGGCGGGCGGCAAACCGCAGACCGAGCGGGTCATCGACCCCGGCCAGAAGGGCAAGGACGTGGCCCTGACCATAGACTCGACCCTGCAACGCGCCGCCGAGGACGCCCTGCGGACCGGGCTGGCCGACGTGAACAAGGGCCGCGCCAAGTACGGCAAACCCGCCGAGCCGTACACGCGCGGCGCGGTGATCGCCATCGACCCGCGCACGAACGAGGTCCTGGCGATGGCCAGCAGTCCGGCGTACGACCCGAACTGGTTCTCGCGCGTGCCCAGCCCGGACCCGGCAGCGAAGAACTGGGCGATCGACCCGAACCGCCCGCTGGCAGAACTGGACGCCGTGACCACCAACCGCGTGGTGCAGGCGTACAACCCGGGCAGCGTGTTCAAGATCGCCACGACCCTGATGTACGTGGAGAAGTGGGGGAACTTCACCATGAACTGCGCGCCCACGTACTACTTCGGGCGGGCCGCGTTCCGTAACTGGGCGGGGTACGGGCTGGGGCCGGTGGACGGCCGCAAGGCCATCGCGTTCTCGTGCAACCCGTGGTACTACGATTCGGCGGCGCGTGCCGGTCCCGAAGACTACTCACGGCAACTCAAGTCCCGCCTGACGGAACTGGGGTACAACGGCGAGACTGGCGTGGAACTGGTCGGCGAGAAGACCGGCCTGCTGCTGGACGCCGACGATTACACCAGTCCCGCCGCGCCGTGGTATCCGGGCTTCGGCCTGAACATGAGTATCGGGCAGGGGGACGTGCTGGTCACACCGGCGCAGGTGGTGTCGGTCATGTCCACCATCGTGAACGGCGGCCAGAAACGTCCGTTGACGGTCATGAAGGCCGTGGACGGCACGCCGGTGCCGCGCAAACCGGCCGTGAACGTGGTCCGCAACGGGAACACCGCAGCCTTCGACCTGGTCAAGGAAGGCATGACCTGGACGACCAGCATCCCCACCGGCACGTCCCGCCACGAGGTCGGCCCGGAACTGTTCCCGGTGCGGACCGGCGGGAAGACCGGAACGGCCGAGAACGGCCTGAGCCGCCGGGGCGGGTACGCGTACACGCACGCGTGGTACGAGGGGTACGGGCCGCTGTCCAGTCCGAACTTCGCGGTCGTGGCGTTCTTCCAGAACGGCGGCGAAGGCTCGGGACCTGCCCTGAAGGCCGTGAAGAAGATGTTCGCCGCGCGCTGGTGCGTCACCCTGAACGACCAGGGCAGCGCCCTGCCCCTGAGCGCCCAGCAGCCCTGCACGGGCGAACTGAGCCAGATGCACGACGTGTACCGGATCAGGGCGCAGCGCGCCGAGAACGCCGCGAAGAAGGCCGGAACGACCCAGCAACCCTGAACGGCCCGGCAAACCCGAACGGCCCGGCAAACCCGAACGGCCCGGCAAACCCGAACGGCCCGGCAGCCCTGGCGCCCGGTCGCGCGGGACAACACAGGGGAGGGAGGCCGGTCACGCGCCTCCCTCCCCTGTGTTGTGTCCGGTCGGTGGCCGGGTGCGGGTTATACGGACTCCGATTGAATGGCCTTTGTAGCCCATTCAATCGGAGTCCGTCATTACTCGACCTGGGTTTCGACCACGATCTCGCTGTTCAGGGTGGCGGCGACCGAGCAGTACTTCTCGTGGCTCAGGTGCGCGGCCTTGCTGAGGGCTTCGGGGGTCACGCCTTCACCGCTGGCGATGTGGCGCACGGTGATGTGCGTGTAGCGTTTCGGGTCGGTGTCGGCCCGTTCGCCCTCGACCTCGATGCGGTAGGAGGCCAGGGGCGTGCGGCGTTTTTTCATGATCTCGACCACGTCGTAGGCGGTGCAGGTGGCCAGGGCGCCCAGCAGGGCTTCCATGGGGGACACGCCGACCTTGGTGGGGCTGTTGTCGATCAGCAGTTGGTGGCCGCTCTCGCTGACGCCCAGGTAGCGTTGTTCTCCGAGCCACGTGACATTCAGGGTCTTTTTCATGCGCGCAGCGTACCGCGCGCCCGGCGGGCGGATTGTCGCTCTGTCCATCCTGCCCGTCCTGTCCGGGCGGGTCTGTTCAGCTGGCCCCAGCGTGGGTCTGTCGGTCCTGGCGCCCTGGCGGGGTCGGGTCAGGGGGTGGGTTCGTCCAGGCCGTCGTCCTCTTCGGGCAGCGGCAGGCGCACGCGGAAGGTCGCGCCGCCGCCGGGCGTGTCGACCACGTCGATGGTGCCGCCGTGCGCGGTCACGACCTGCTGCGCGATGGTCAGGCCCAGTCCGGCGGAACCGGCTTCCTTGCCGCGGTAGAACTTGTCGAAGATGCGGGGTTTCACGGCGTCCGGCACGCCGGGGCCGTGGTCGACCACGCGGACTTCCAGTTCGCCGGGGCGGGGCACGATCTCCAGCGAGACCTTGTCGGGGCTGCCGGTCACGCGGATGGCGTTCGTGACGAGGTTGATGAACACCTGGTTCAGCCGGCCGGGGTCGCCGACGATCTCGTACACGCCGTCCGGGGCGTTCACGCCGTAGTCGCGGCCCACCTGCCGCAGCAGTTGCCCGAGGTTCATGAAGTGCATCTCGATGCTCTGCACGAGTTCCCCGCGTGAGAGTTGCAGCAGGTCGTTCACGAGGCGGGTCATGTTCTCCGCGACGCGCTGCGCGTCGAGCAGGGTCTGGCTGCCGCCGGCCTCGCGTTCGGCGCGGCGCAGGTAGCCGTGCAGGGCGGTCAGGGGGGTGCGGAGTTCGTGGCTGGTTTCGGCCAGGAAGGTCTTCTGGAGGTTCAGGGCCTCCTCGAGTTGCTTGGCCTGGATTTCCAGGCGCTGGCTCTGGCGTTCGGCGGTGTTGCGGAGCCGCTCGACTTCCTCGAGGCGGGCCTGGAGGGAGGCGTTCAGCTGGCGGATCTCGTGTTCGGCGCGTTCGCGGCGGATGCGGCTCTCGACCTCGGCGATGGCGCGGCGGATGCTGGGCGCCAGCCGTTCCAGGCGTTGCTTGAGGATGTAGTCGGTGACGCCCTCGCGCAGGGTGTCCACGGCGGTTTCCTCGCCCATGGCGCCGGTCACGATGATGAACGGCACCTTGGGCAGGCGGGTGTGCGCGGCGCGGTAGGCGCTGAGGCCGTCGTAGCTGGGCAGCGCGAAGTCACTGAGGATCAGGTGGGGTGGCTCGGTGCTCAGGGCGCCGAGGAAGCCGTCCTCGTCTTCCACGCGGGTGATCTCGACCGGCCAGGGCAGGTCGGTGTCGATGTGCATGGTGACCAGTTCGTGGTCCAGTTCGCTGTCCTCGAGGTGCAGGATGCGCAGTGGTTCGCCGCGTTCCGGTACGCCCTGGCCGGGGTCGAAGTGGGTGACTGGCGCGGCTGGGGTCAGGGTGGCGGGGGTGGTGTGGGGGTCGGTCTGGTCGGTGGGGTTCACGCGTCCTCCGGGTGTGTGGGGAGCGTGACGGTGAAGGTCGCGCCCTCGCCTGGAACGGCGTCGGCGCTGACCTGTCCGCCGTGACGGTTGATGATTCTTCGCACGTTGGCGAGGCCTATGCCGATGCCTTCGAACTCATCGGCGCGGTGGAGACGCTGGAACACACCGAACAGTTTATCCACGTATCGCGGGTCGAACCCGACGCCGTTGTCGCGGACGGTGACGGTCACGGCGTCCGGGGTCTGCCCGGCGCTGATCCACACGTGGGCCTCCTCGCGGCCGCGCGAGTACTTCACGGCGTTGCTCAGCAGGTTCGTGAACACCAGTTCCAGCAGGTTCTGGTCGGCGCTGACGCCCGGCAGGTCGTCCGGCAGGTGCAGGGTCACGTTCCGCCCGGCCCGGTCGGGTTCCAGTCCTGCCCAGGCGGAGCCGATCAGGGCGCGCAGGTTCACGGGCACGCGGCGCAGTTCCTGGCGGCCCATGCGGGAGAACGACAGCAGGTCGTCGATCAGCTGGCTCATGCGTCCGGCCGAGTCCATGATGACCTTCAGGTAGCGCTGGCCCTTGGGGCTGAGTGCCTCGCCGGTCTCCTTGTGCAGCAGGTCCCCGAAGCCCACGATGTGCCGCAGTGGCGTGCGCAGGTCGTGGCTGACGCTGTAACTGAACGCTTCGAGTTCGCGGTTGGCGGCCTCGAGTTCCAGGGTGCGGCGCTGCACGCGGTCCTCCAGGGACTGGTTGAGCTGGTGCAGGTCGGCCTGCGCGGCGTTCACGCGTTCCTGTAGCAGGTCGTTGCTCAGGGCGGACGTGAAGCGCTGCGCGAGGTCCTGCGCGAGGTCCTGGTCGCGGTTGGTGAGCGCCTGCCGGTACAGCAGGCCCAGCACGCCCACGAGCGTGCCGTCACGGCCGATCAGCGGGTAGAACAGCGCGCCCGTGGCGTTCACGCGGTGCAGGGCGGGGTCCGCGTCGATGAAGACCGGGTCCTCGGTGTCCAGAATGCGTTCGATGGCCTGCCCGGCCACCACCTGGAAGGCGGCGGCGTGCCAGGTGGCCGATGGGCTGGAGGTGGCCAGCAGCGTGGTCGGGTGGACGCTCCAGAGGGCGGCGCTGTCCGCGAAGCGGCTGGACAGGCGGCCCAGCGCGGCGCGGTACCGGTCGTGGCGCAGCGGGGCGGCGTTCACGCTGCGGGCGTTGAGCTGTTCGGTCACGTCGGCCAGCAGGCGCGCGGCGTTCTCGGCGTACACGGAGTCGTCCACGTCGGTGCTGGTGCCCACCCACTCGATGATGCGGCCGGTGGTGTCACGGACCGGCAGGCCGCGCGTGACGAAGGTGCGGTACTGGCCGTCCTGGCGCAGCAGGCGGTGTTCGGCCTCGAAGGGCCGCGCGGAGCGCAGCGCGTCTGCCCAGCGGCGGGAGTAGTCGGCGCGGTCTTCCGGGTGCAGCAGGCCCAGGAAGCCCGAGCCGCTGCGGGCGGTTCCCACGAACTCGTTCCAGCGGCGGTTGAAGTACACGGGCGTGCCGATGGGATCGGTCAGCCACACGATCTGCGGCATGCCCTCGATCACGCCCCGGTAGCGTTGCTCGTTGCGCTGCGCGAGGCGTTCGGCGGTCACGCGGTCGTGAATGTCGGTGGCGCTGGTCACCCACTCGCTGATCTGGCCGTGTTCGTCCCGGATGGGCACGAGTTTCAGCACGGCCCAGCGCGGCCCGCCCGGCAGGTGCAGTTGCACCTCGCACTGCGCGCCGTCGCCGCTTTCCTCGGCCTCGCGCAGCATCTGGCTGTACGCGGCGCGTCCGGCGGCGTCCAGCTGGGCGTGCAGGCCCTGAGGGCCGAGCTGGGCGCTGAACTGACCGTTCGTGAAGGTCACCTGTCCGTCTGTGCGGCTCACGCGGATCATGTGCGGGATGGCGTCCAGGATCCCGCGTGAGCGGCGTTCGCCGGCCAGCAGGGCGCGTTCGGCCTGCACGCGGTCGGTCACGTCGCGGATGGTTTCGAGCAGGCCCAGCAGCGCGCCGTCGGGGCTGCGGACCTCGCCGCGCTGCGTTTCGCCCTGGAAGCTGCTGCCGTCCAGGCGTTCGAAGGTGGTGGTCAGCGCCTGGAAGGTGGAGCGGTTGTCGAGTCGGCGGTCGCGGTGAATGACGCCCAGCAGCTGGCCGTTCAGGCTGTCCGGCCCGGCGCGGAACTGTTCGGTCAGGGCGCGGTTGACCATGCGGATGCGGCCGCCCTCGTCGGTGAAGGCGGCGGCGTCCTGCATGGACTGGAAGATCGCCTCGAATTCCGCGCGGGCCTGTTCCTGGCGGGTGCGGGCCTGCGCGAGCGACACGTTCAGGTTCTCGGCTCGGGTGCGGGCGTCCACCTGCGCCTTGACCAGCAGGAAGGCCACGCCGGCGGTGCCCAGGCCGACCAGCACGATCAGCAGCGGGATGGTCGAGGCGAAGTCGCGGCCGAAGTCGGCGTCCGCGCCGTGGTTCAGGGTCCACTGCTGCCCGGCGATGCTGAGGGTCGAGGTGTACCGGAACGGCAGCCCCGTCAGGCTGGGCGGTTCGAGTTGCAGTGACTGGCCGTCCAGCAGGGCCTGGGTGCGCAGGGTCGCGCCGCTCTGCAGGGGCGAGAGGTCCTGCAGGAAGGTGTCGGCGCGCACGGCGAGGTACAGGTAGCCGTCCGGGGCGGGGTTGCGCGGGTCGCTGCGGTACGGCAGCATGACCAGGAAGCCGCGCAGGGGCCGTCCGGACGGGTCGAGTTGCGCGAGGTCCAGCAGGTCGGTCGCCTGGGCGAGTTCGCGGGCGCGGGCCGCCAGGAATCCCTGGTGGCGCAGGCGTTCGCTGTTCATGTCGAAGCCCAGCGCGGCGAGGTTCTCGGGGCTGGGCGGGGCGATCAGGGAGATCACGATGCGTTCCGGGTGCGGGTCGCTGCCCTGCGTGACCCGGAAGTCCGGGCTGCCCGCGCGGCGCCGCTCCTGCTCCAGCGCGGCGGTGTCGGCCGCCAGGACGGCCTGCCCGTACCCGACGGCCTGCACGCCGGGGTAGCGGCTGGCCAGGTCGATGCCCTCCACGAAGCGTGAGAACGACGCCTCGTCCTGCGCGGGTCCCTGTGCCTGCCACGAGGCGCGCATGGTGTTCAGCAGCCGCTCGTACACCGACAGCCGGTCCTGGAGGGCCTGGGTGTACACGGCGGCCTCCCGCTCGAAGCGGCTGCGCTGCTGGTCGCGCACGAAGGCGTTCACGACCAGCGCGGCGGCCAGCGTGAGGCCCGCGATCAGGATCAGCACCATGACCGGGGCCCGCTGGCCGAGGGTGCGGCGCATCACGCGCTGCCCGCCGGGGCCGGTCCGGGGTCGGTCAGATCGGTCAGGGCGTTCAGGAACACGCTGACGGGCACGTCCGCGCCGGTCCAGGCTCGGAAGGCCAGCCGGGCCTGGTGGGCCAGCATGCCCAGGCCGTTCTCGGCGTTCAGTCCGGCGGCGCGGGCCTCGCGCATCAGGCGGGTCTCGGCGGGTTTGTACACCATGTCGTACACCAGTGTCCGGGCGGGCAGGCGGGTCAGGAACGTGGCGTCCAGCGGCGTCTGGTCCGGGTCGTTCAGTCCGGCGCTGCTGGCGTTCACGACGAGCGCCGCCGACTCCCACGGGGCCGCGTGGGCGGGCAGGGCCGTCACCTGAAAGTGGGCGTCCGGGGCGTGCCAGTCGGCGGCGATGGCCTGCGCGCGTTCCAGGGTACGGTTCACGACCGTCACGTTCTGCTGGCCGCAGTTCAGGGCGTGTACGGCGGCGCGGGCGGCCCCGCCGGCACCCAGCACGATCACCTCGGCACCCTCTTCCCAGATGTACCCGGCGTCGTACAGGGCGTCACGCAGGCCCGGCGAGTCGGTGTTGTCGCCGTGCAACTGGCCGTCCCGGTGAACGATGGTGTTCACAGCTCCGACCGCCCGCGCCGCGCTGCTCAGGCTGTCGAGCAGCGGCAGGGCGGCCTCCTTGTGAGGCAGGCTCAGGTTCGCGCCCAGCACGCCGGGCCGCCGCAGGGCCTCGACGGCGCCCGGCAGGTCGGCCGGAGCGACCCGCAGGGCGTCGTACGTGCCGTTCAGGCCCGCGTGGGCGAACGCTGCTCGGTGCATGCGGGGCGACAGGGAATGCGCGGCCGGGTCGGCGTACAGGAAGGCGTGAAAGGCAGGGGTTCCGTCCGGCAGACTCACGCGGTCAGTCTAGAGCATCCCCCCCGAGAACCCCGCACCCGGCCACCTGCGCGGGGCCGAACCTGTCCAGTTGGCGGATGCCGCGCGGCCCGGCACCGCCGGAGAATGTGCTGCGGGACACGGCCAGCAGGGGGCCTTCCCGCACAGAATGGGGCATCCCGATGACCCGACGCCTTCCTGCCTCCCCACCCGGTCACGGGGGGAGGGTGCGCCACGCCGCGCGACTGGAGAACACTTGACACACCCCCAACACGAGTCGGGCCAGCCCGTGCCGGCCGCGACGACCGCCCCGACCACCGCCACCATCCAGATCGAGAACCAGCGCGAGGCGTACTCGCTGCTGGGGGCCGGGGACGCGAACCTGCGCCGCATGCGTGAACTCACGAAGGCGAAACTGGTCGCGCGGGGCGAAACCATCACCATCACGGGCGACGAGGCCGACGTGCGCGGCGCCGAACGGATGGTCCGCGACGCGCTGGACGTGGTGCGCGGCGGCGGCGAACTGACGCCCGAGAGCCTGCTGCGCTCCGCACGCCTGAGCGGCGAGGGCCGCAGTCTGGCCGCCGAGACGCAGGTGACGGGCCTGAACCTGCCGCGCGGCCTGAAACCCAAGACGCCTGGGCAGAAACTGTACCTGGACAGCATCGAACGCAGCGACATCACCTTCGGGGTCGGTCCGGCCGGGACCGGCAAGACGTACATGGCGGTCGCCATGGCCGTGCAGGCCCTGAAAGCCAAGAAGGTCAAACGCATCATCCTGACCCGCCCGGCCGTCGAGGCGGGCGAGAAACTGGGCTTCCTGCCCGGCGACCTGCAGGCCAAGATCGACCCGTACCTGCGCCCCCTGTACGACGCGCTGCAGGACATGCTGGACCAGGAGAAGTTCGAGTCGTACCTGACGAGCGGCGTGATCGAGATCGCGCCCCTGGCATTCATGCGCGGCCGCACCCTGAACGACGCGTTCATCATTCTGGACGAGGCGCAGAACACCACGGGCGAGCAGATGAAGATGTTCCTGACCCGCATGGGCTTCTCCAGCAAGGTCGTGATCACGGGCGACGTGACGCAGATCGACCTGCCGCGCCACATCACCAGCGGACTGGCCGTCGCCAAACGCGTCCTGAGTTCCATCGAGGGCATCGCCTGGCACGAGTTCACCGAGGTGGACGTGGTCCGTCACCCGCTGGTGGGCCGCATCATCAAGGCATACGAGACGGCCGAGAACGCCGAACAGGACAAACGCGCCGCCCGTCGCGGCGAGTTCGCCAGCATCCCCGAAGGCGACGGGGACAACACTGTCCACAGTTGAAGGTTGATGGTTGATGCAAGCAGAGGCCCGGCGAGCAGGTAAGCCGGGCCTCTCGCCACCCGCCATCTGCCACCCGCCATCTGCCATCTGCCATCCACTATCCTCTATCAAGTGATTGATCTGATCGTCCGTAAAACCCCGCCCGCCGGTCTGCGCCCCGCGCTGCGGGCCAGTCTGGAGGCGGTGATGGCGCATTTCGAGGTGCCGGACCGCGAGGTGACGGTCGTGCTGGTCGGCGACCGCACCATCCGCACCCTGAAGCGCGAGCACTGGGGCGAGGACGCCGTGACGGACGTCCTGAGCTTTCCCACCTGGGAGCCGGGCGATCCGTTCGTGCCGCCGCACCTGGGGGACATCGTGATCAGCCTGGATACCGCGCAGCGGCAGGCGGACGCGCGCGGGCACTCCCTGACGCGCGAGGTGGCGCTGCTCGCCAGTCACGGCCTGACCCACCTGGTCGGGAACGACCACCCGCACGCGGACGGCCTGGGCTTCGAGGAGGGCGCGCAGGGGCCGGAGTGGGAGGTGTTCCACGCGGCGTGGCGCGCGGCGCAGTCGGCGCTGCCTGCCGAGACGCTGCCCGGAACAGCCGCGCCTGACGCAGCCCTGCCTGACGGCGCATGAGCCCGCCCGCACCCGGCACGCCGCCGGAACCGGGCGCGGCCCGGCGACCCTCGGCACGCAGTCCGCGCCGCTGGTGGCGTTCGGCGCGGTTCGCGTGGGCCGGGGCGGCACACACCTACCACACGCAGGCGAACTTCCGGGTGGAGTGCTGGGCGGCGCTGGTCGCGCTGGGCCTGTGCGTGTGGCTGCGTGCGCCGCTGGCGCCGGTGGCGCTGGCCTGCGCGCTGGTCCTGAGCCTGGAACTGGTGAACACGGCGCTGGAAGCTGTGGTGGACCTCGTGAGCCCCGAGTGGCATCCGCTGGCGAAGGTCGCCAAGGACGCCGCAGCGGGCGCGGTGCTGCTGGGCAGTGCGGGCGCGGTCCTGGTGGGAGTGGGCACGCTGCTGCCGCCCCTGCTGGCCCATCTGGGCACCCGCTGACGGTGTGCGGGGCGGCGCGCGTGGCAGGATACCGGCGTGACCGACCTTCCTGCTGGCCTCTCCCCCACCCGCGTGTCCGGCGCGCCGGGGCTGGACCTGTCGACCCTGAGTATCCGGGGCCGCCGCCCGCGTGACCTGCCTGCCCTGCGCCGCTGGTTCACGGACCCGCACGCGCAGTGGCGTGACTGGGACGCCCCGTACCTGCACGCCGTGCAGACGACCGGATCGCTGGCGGCGTACGTGGAGCAACTGGAACGCACGCCGCCCAACCCGAACGAGCGGGTCGTGTCGCTGGACGGGCAGTGCATCGGCATGGTGAACCGCTCGGAGACACCGCCCGAGGACGGCGGCTGGTGGGACCTGGGAATTATCATTCACGATCCGCAGTTCTGGGGGCGGGGTGTGGGCTCGCGGGCGCTGGCGCTGTGGGTGGACGCCACGCTGAACGAGACGGACGCGCACGTCCTGACCTTCAGCACCTGGGGAGGCAACGAACGCATGATCCGCGCCGCCCACCGCCTGGGCTTCCGCGAGGCGGGCCGCGTGCGCGAGGCGAGACTGGTGCGCGGCGTGCGGCACGACAGCGTGCAACTGGACCTGCTGCGCCGCGAGTGGACGCCACTGCCGTGACACCCCCCAGGTCAGACAGCAAACCCGACACGCCGCAGCAACCAGAAAAGAAGACCGCGCCCGTCAACCCGCCGGGCTTCCTGGCCACCCAGGACCTCAAGGAGCGTGGCTGGACACCCGCCCTGATCACCCGCTTCCTGGGCGAGCACGACGGGACCCGCCCGAACGGCCTGAAGATGGGCCGCCGCCGCCTGCCGCCCGTGAAACTGTACGCCGAGGCGCGCGTGCTGGACGTGGAACGCCAGGATGCCTTCCTGGCCGCGCAGGCCCGCGCCGCCGACGCCCGCGACCGGGCCGCCCGCGCCCGCGAGACCCGCGAGCAGCGCCGCGCCCTGCTGCTGGAGGCCGCCGCCGGGTCGTACCATCCGGTCATTCACCCGGAGCCGCTGCGGCGCGGCGCGGTCCGCAAGGCGCGCGAACCGTACCTGCCCGCCCTGGACGCCGCACTGGACCGCGTCGCGCAGGAAATCGGGCGGGTCACGGACCGTGAACGCAGCCACCTGCACGGGCTGCTGCGCGGGCGGCTGGACCTCGCGCTGGCCTCCGCGTACGACTGGTACCCGGCGCCGGGCAGAGAGACCGGGCAGGGCGACAGGCGGGCCGCACACCCCGCCACCAGCACAGCAGACGCGAAAGCCAGCGACTGGCGCGAATGGGACTGGGACTGACAACGCAGGCCGCCTCCCACGCCCGGGAAGACGGCCTGCGTGCTGCGGTGGGGCTTACTTCTTGAGCAGTTCGACGGCTTTCTTGAGGATGGCGTCGGTCTGGAGGTCCACGACGGCTTCGCCCTGCGCGGCGCTGCGGCTGGGGCGTTTGATCTCGCCGGTGTAGCTGAACTTGCCGTCCTTGTCGGCGGTGACGGTGACGGGTTTCCCTTCGATGGTGAAGGTGAGTTTCGCGCCGGGCGTGACGCCGCTGCCGGTCAGGTTGGGGGGCGTGGTGTAGCGGGTGTCATTGACGATCACGTCGGGCGTGACGCCTTTCTTGTGAATCTGGCGGCCCTTGGGGGTCAGCCACTCGCTGTTCACGATGGCGACCTTGCCGCCGTCGGGCAGGGTTTCGGGGATCTGCGCGACGCCCTTGCCGAAGGTCTGCTCGCCGACGATGGTGGCGCGGCCCACGTCCTGCAGCGCACCGGAGACGACCTCGCTGGCGCTGGCGCTGTTCTTGTTCACCAGGACCATCAGTTTGCCGGTGTAGTCGCTGGCGGCGTTGGTGGCGCGGCCGTACACGGTGGTTTTCTTGTTCCGGTCGCGCAGGCTGACGATCGGGCCGCTCTGCATGAACTGGTCGGCGACGTCCACGCCGGCGCTCAGCAGGCCGCCGCCGTTGTCGCGCAGGTCGAGGATCAGGCTGCTGACCTTCTTCTTTTTCATGTCGGCGACGGCGGCGCGGAACTGCTCGCTGGCCTTCTCGTTGTAGAAGGTGTTCAGGGCGATGTAGCCGATGTTGCCGGGCAGGACGGTCTGTTCGACGCTGACGATGGCGACCGGCTGGCGTTCCATCTTGACGGTGTAGGGTTTGCCGTCGCGGGCGAACGTGACGGTGACGGTGGTGCCTTTCTGGCCGCGTACGAGGCGCACGATGTCGTTCAGTTTGCCGGTCAGGACGTCCTTGTCGCCGATTTTCACGAACACGTCGCCGATCTGCACGCCGGCGTTACTGGCCGCGCCGGTCCGGAAGACGTTGTCGATCTTGCCGCCGGTCCCGTCGGGGTTCGCGGCGACGAGTTGCACGCCGATGCCGTAGAACTCGCCGCTGAGGTTCTCGGCGTCAATGGCGTTGTCTTCGGGCTGGCTGTAGTACGTGAATTCGTCGTCCAGGCTGCCCAGCGCGCCGGTGATGGCGCCGCGCAGCAGTTTGTCCTGATCCACCGGGTACAGGTACAGGGTGTTCAGGTCGTTGATGACCTTCAGGAAAGTCTTGCCGGTGGCGGTGCTGCCGAGGTTCGCCTGGGTGTACCCACCGAACTGCGCGTAGGCGACAGCGGCAGTGGCGGACAGGGCAACCCCGACGGTGGTCAGGCGTTTGGCGTTCACGCCTCGCAGGATAGTGCTGGCAGGTGAAGTGCGTTTGAGGATTTCACCCTGTTTGCTGCGCGGTTCGGGTGACTGGGCGCGCCGCTGTTGCGCAAGGCTTCATGGTGTGGGGGCGGGGGTGGGCTATGCTGTGCCGCGAGCATGACAGGTCCTTTTCTTCCGTCGCTGCGCTACCTGTCCGGGTGGTCGGCGTGATCGATTTCAAGAACGTCTCACTGGAGTACCCCGTGACCCGCACCCTGGCGCTGGACGACGTGTCCCTGCAGATCGGCAAGGGGGAGTTCGTGTACCTGGTCGGGCATTCCGGGGCCGGGAAGAGCAGTTTCATGAGTCTGGTGCTCAAGCGGGCGCTGCCCAGCCGGGGCGAGGTGCGCGTGGCGGGCGAGCCGCTGGCCCGGTACCGGGGTCGCCGGACGGCCCTGCTGCGCCGCCGCATGGGCACGGTGTTTCAGGACAACCTGCTGCTCTCACACCTGAACGCGTACGACAACGTGGCGTTCACGCTGCGCGTGACGGGCGTGCCGCAGCGCGAGTGGCCGCAGCGGGTCACGACGGCGCTGCGCACGGTGGGCCTGGAGCACAAGAAGTACGCGCTGCCGCTGCAACTGTCGCAGGGCGAGCAGCAGCGCGTGGCGATCGCGCGGGCCATCGTGGGTGACCCGCCGCTGCTGCTGGCCGACGAGCCGACCGGGAATCTCGACCCGGACAACAGCCGCGAGGTCCTGAAGGTGCTGCAGAACGTGAACCTGCGCGGCACGACCGTGGTGGTCGCCACGCACGCCCGCGATCTGGTCGAGACGTTCCGGCACCGCACCCTGACGCTGCGCAAGGGCAAACTGGTACGGGACGATCCGTACGGCGGGTACGCGCTGTGAATTACCACTTCCGGGAGGCGCTGCTGGCGATGCGGGGGAACGTCACGGCGACCCTGGCGACCCTGATGACCATGACGCTGACGCTGCTGATGCTGGGATTCGTGCTGCTGCTGACGCTGAACGTGAACCGTACGCTCTCGCAGCTGGAATCGCAGGTGGAGGTCGCGGCGTTCCTGCGGCCCGACGCGCAGGACGAGCAGTTGCTCGCGCAGGTGCAGGCATTGCCGCAGGTGACGCAGGCGACGCTGGTGACCAGCGAGCAGGTGCTGACCGAGATGACGCAGGACTCGCCGTACACGCGGGACGCGGCGGCGCTGGTGGGCAACCCCTTCCCGGACACGCTGCGCATGCGGGTGGCGCGGGTCGAGGATTCCCGCAGCGTGGCGGCGGCCGTGTCGGCCCTGCCCGGCGTGGAGGACGTCGAGTACGGCGCGGGGTACGTGGACCCGACCGTGAAGACCCTGACGGCCGTGCGCGGCGCGGGCTACGCGCTGGTGGGGCTGCTGCTGCTGGGCACGCTGTTCAACATCCTGAACGCGGTGCGCGTGGCGATGTACTCCCGCCGGGACGAGATCAGCGTGATGCGGCTGCTGGGGGCCACGCGGGGCTTTATCCGCATGCCGCACGTGATCGAGGGCCTGCTGGTGGGCACGGCGGCGGCGGCGCTGTCGCTGGGCATCCTGACCCCGGCGTACCTGGGGCTGGCGCGGCGCGTGCAGCAGCTGGCGCCGGTGTTCCCGGTCGTGCAGGACGCCGGGACGCTGCTGCCGCTGCTGGGCGGCGTGGCGCTGCTGGGCATCCTGATCGGGCTGCTGGGCAGCCTGTTCGCCACGCGCCGTTACCTGCGGGAGCTGGAATGATCAGGACTCCGTGCGTGGTGCCCGCAGCCCGCAGGCGTGCCGGGCAGCCTCCCCTTTCGCCGGAGTGCGCGTGAACCGCCGGGGCCGGGCGGCGCTGCTGCTGGGCGCGTCACTGCTGACGGCCGCGCCGGGCGTGTCCCGCTGGCAGGGCGTGGCGGCGCAGCAGGCGGCCACCGGCCCGGCCGCCGACCTGAGTACCAGTGACCGGCTGGAGCAGTTGCAGCGTGACCTGCAACAGCAGCGGCAACTGAGCGCCGCCAAGGCCCGTGAACTGGAGGACCTGCGCCGCAGCATTCAGAACCTCAGCGCGCAGCAGCGCAAGACCCTGGCGCGGCTGGACACCCTGGCCGCCAGCGCCTCGAAACTGGAGAACGAGATCGCGACCGTCACGGCGCGCGTGGCGCTGGCCGAGCGCGCACTGGCCGACACGACCTCGCAACTGGACGTCACGCAAGCACGCGTGACCCGCCTGCAGGACGACGTGCGCGAGATCCTGCAGTTGCAGTACCGGGACCGCAGCGGCCGGTACCTGCAACTGCTGTCCCAGTCGCGCAGCCTGTCGGACCTGCTGATCCGGCTGCGGTACGCGAACATGGCGGGCGAGTACAACACCCGCGTCATTCAGACGCTGGCGGGCGAGATCGAGGTGCTGGACCGGCAGAAAGCGCAGCAGGCGCAGCAGACGAAGGACCTGAAGGCCCTGCAGGCGCAGCGCACGGCGGCCCTGAAGAACCTCACGGCCCGCCGCGCCGAGCAGACGGCGCTGCTGACGCAACTGCGCTCCAGCGAGGCGGGCAAGCGGACCCTGGCCACGCAGCGGCAGGCCGAGCAGGCACTGGCGGCGCAGACCATCGATCAGCTGGTCGGGCAGGTCGTGGCCGAGCGCTCCCGGCTGGAGGCCGAGCGGCAGCGCCGCCTGGAAGAGGAACGCCGCCGCCGGGCGGAGGAAGCCCGCCGGATCGCGGAGGCGCAGGAACGCGCGCGGCAGGAGGCGCTGCGACTGGCCCGCATCCGCGCCGAGCAGGAACGCGTGGCGCGCCAGCGGGCCGCCGACGCCCAGGCAGCCGCGCAGGCGGCCCGGCAACGCGCCGCGCAGCAGGCGGCGCAGGCCCAGCGGGAAGCGCAGGTGCAGCGCGAGCAGGCGGCGTTGCAGCAGCGCAGTCAGCAGGTGCAGCAGGCGCAGGTGCAGGTCGAGCAGCAACTCGCGCCCCTGCCGACCCTGAGCGGACCGCTGGGATTCCCGCTGCCCGGCGGGCGCGTGCAGACGCCGTACGGGGCTGGCGGGTCGCCGTGGGTGGTGCTCAGCGGTGGCCCGCAGGCGGTGGCCGCGCAGGAGGGGAACGTGCTGGCCGTCACGTACTACGCGTCGCTGGGCTGGGTGGTGCTGGTGGATCACGGGTCGAGCGTCACGGCGTACTTCGGGCTGCGTGAGCCGCTGGTCAGCGTCGGGAACCGCGTGGGGCGCGGCACGCCGGTCGGGACGGTCGGCGGGAGTTCCATCATCGGGCCGGACAGCATGGCCTTCCAGGTGCGCCGGGGGGGCGTGCCGGTCCCGCCGGGATTCTGACCGGCCTGCCCCCTTGCCGAGTGGCGGCCGTGCTGATACTCTTGTTCGGTGCGCACCCCGGTTGGCTGCTGACGGGCGCATGAACCCCGTGATCCTAGCGGGAGCTGTACCCTCAATCACCCACCCCCCGAGGTTTCCATCATGGTCAAGATTCGCCTGTCCCGTTTCGGTGCTACCCACAACCCCCACTACCGTATCGTCGTGACCGACGCCCGCCGTCCCCGTGACGGTGGCTACATCGAGAACCTCGGCCACTACGACCCCCGCAAGACCACCGAGAACTACCTGAAGGTCAACGCCGAGCGCGCCGCGTACTGGATTGCCCAGGGCGCGCAGCCCACGCAGACCGCCCGCCGCCTGCTGAAAAGCCAGGGCGTGAAGGTCGCGTAAGCGAACCCCACAGGCACGAAGAACAGGCCCCCACGCGGGGCCTTTTTTCATGCCTTATACGGACTCCGATTGAATGGCTTACAAAGCCGCTGGTTCCGAGCGCAGGCGAGCAGGAGCAGGGCGGGTTCCGGGGCGGCTGGCCGGGCTTTTTAGCGTGCCGCAGCGCGAAAGAGCCGCGCGCGGTGGGGGCGGATGCTGTAGAATGCCCGGATGAACACTGATCCTCTTGATCTGACTCTTTTCCTGGCCCAGAGCGTGGTGGATCAGCCGTCGCAGGTGCGCGTGTCCCGCCGGGGGCCGACCGTGATCGTGCGGGTCGGGCCGGGCGAGGAGGGTCGCCTGATCGGCCGTCAGGGCCGCGTGATTCAGGCGATCCGCACGCTGGTGCGCGCCGCGAGCGACCCGCGCGAACGCCTGAACGTCGACCTGGACGCCCCCCGCAAGGCGTGACCGGCACGATGTCAGAGGCGGAACGCACCCGCCTGGGGTACGTGCTGGGACCGCACGGCGTGAAGGGCGGCGTGAAGGTGTTCGTGCTGGGGGACCAGCGGCAGTTCGCGGGCCTGAAACGCGTGTACGTCGAGAAGCGCGGCTGGTTGCGCGTGCGTCGCGCCGAGATGCTCGCGCCGGGCGTGGTGCTTCACCTCGCGGGTGTCACCACGCCGGAGGGAGCCGGGGACCTGCGGGGCCTGAACGTGTTCGCGGCCGACGATGAACTCCCGGCGCCCGAGGACGGCGTGTACTACTACCACGAGTTGCGTGGCCTGACGCTCAGCAGCGCGGCGGGTGAGGTGCTGGCCGAGGTGACGGACGTGCTCGACAGTGGTCACCAGGACCTGCTGGTGGTGCGCCGCGCGGCCGATCAGGGCGAGGCGTTCGTGCCGCTTCAGGCGCCGTACGTGGTCGTGAACCTGAACGCCAGACGCCGCCCGCTGTCCCTGACCCTGACGGACGACGCGCCGGGCGGCCTGCTGGACCTCGCCGAGGCCGAGGAAGGCGGGCGCACCGAGTGAGTGAGGACCCGCAGACTGTCCCACACCAGGACGCCGCGCCGCTGACCTTCTCGTTCCTGACGCTGTTCCCGGAACTGCTGGCACCGTTCGCGGACGAGGCGATCGTGGGCAAGGCCCGTGAGCGCGGACTGGTGGACGTGAATCTGGTGAACCTGCGGGACTTCGCCGGGAACCGCCACCAGAAGGTGGACGACACCCCGTACGGGGGCGGGGCGGGCATGGTGATCCGCGTGGACGTGGCCGGGCGCGCCCTGGCCAGCCTCCCACAGGCCGACGAGGTCATCCTGTTCAGCCCGGCCGGGGAGCGCTTCACGCAGGCGGTCGCCGAGGACCTCGCCACGCGGCGCCACCTGGTGTTCCTGTGCGGGCGTTACGAGGGGTTCGACGCCCGTACCGAGGGACTGGTCACGCGGGAACTCAGCATCGGGGATTTCGTGATGATGGGCGGCGAGGCCGCCGCCGCCTGCGTGCTGGAAGCCGTGGCGCGGCTGGTGCCGGGCGTGATCGGCGACCCGGAGTCGCATCAGGCGGACAGTTTCAGCTCTGGCCTGCTGGACTACCCGGAATTCACCCGTCCGCCCGAATGGGAAGGTCAGGGCGTGCCGGAGGTGCTGCGCGGCGGGAATCACGGCGCGGTGGCCGCGTGGCGGCGAGAGCAGGCCCTGGCACGCACCCTGGCCCGCCGCCCGGACCTGCTGCGGGGCGCTCCCCTCACGCCCGCCGACACGGTCACCCTGAGCGGCCTGGGCGCCACCCCCGAGCAACTGAGTGACTGGGGCGCGCCCCCGGCCCCGACTCCAAAGCGCTCCAGACGCCGCCGCACCCCGGCTGCGCCCGACGCCAGCGAATCCTGATCCGCTGCGCCTGATCCGGGCGGGGTTCCGCTCCAGGTAGGGTGCACAGGCAGTCCCGTGCGGGTGTGCCCTGCTGGTCGTCCGCGCGCGTAGACCGCGACCTGTGCGTCTTCACACACGGGTTCTGTGGGTTTGACCCATGTTGCCGGGCGCGGTTGGGCGCACGATACGCGGGTATGCGCGTTCCGCTGTTTCCTCTGCCGCAACTGGTGTTGTTCCCGGGTGTGGTCCTTCCGTTGTATGTGTTCGAACCCCGCTACCGTGAACTGCTGGCCGACGTGCAGGCCAGCGGCGAACCGTTCGGGATCGTGCGGATCGTGCAGTCCTCCGAAACGTCCGGTCTTCCGTTTCACGAGCGGGTCTCCAGGGTCGGGACGCTCGCGCACGTCCGGCAGGCCAACCTGCACGAGGACGGCACCAGCACGGTCGCGGTGGTCGGCGGCGAACGCTTCCGGGTGGACGGCTTTCACCTGGACCGCCCCTACCTGTCGGCCGACGTGAGCCTGTGGCCCCTGGAACCCGATCCTCTGCCGCAGGAGGTCGTCTCGGCCACGGCGGCGCAACTGCTGGCCGCGCTGCTGCGCCTGCGCCCAGGCGACGCCGGGACGGTCCGCGAGGCCGCCCCGGAAGATCCGCTGCTGCTGGCCAGTTTCGCCGCCGCGCTGCTGCCCACCACCCCCGAACAGCGCGAGGACGCCCTGCACGCCGCGACGGTGCTCGAACGTCTGGAACTGCTGCTGGGGCTGGTGCCCACCGAAGCCAAACTGCTGAACTGACCGGCCACAGAAACAGCCCAGCCGGAAGATTCGCTCCGGCTGGGCTGTCGTTGTGCTGTCGTTCTTACGGGGCGGGCGTTACAGCACGTCGTCGGCAGTGCCGCGTTTACGGACGTTGTTGCGGGTCTTACGCCAGCGCAGCGCGCGGACGATGGCGGGTGCGGCGGCGTTCAGGTTCAGGTCGTAGGCGGGGTACCAGACGCGCTGCTCGCTGAACTTGAGTTTCATCTTGAACACCCCGTACGAGTGTTTGCTTTCGTCCAGCACGCGCGGAATGCCCCAGAAGTCGAACAGTTCGTAGCCGTGGCGTTTGGCGTCCAGCATGGCGCTCCAGTAGAACGCGTCGGGCGCCTTGGCGTCTTTCAGGGGTTTGCCGTGCTCGTCCACGCGGTCGTCGCGGACGCTGCCGCCGAACAGGTAGTACGTGCCCTTGCCCATGCTGATGAAGAACCCTCCGGCCAGCGCGCGCCCCTGGTAGCGGGACAGCACGATGTACGCCTCGCCGCCGTGCGCGTTGCATTCGCGCAGCATGGTCTCGTAGTACTCGCGCGGGTACGCGCCGAGCTGGGCGCGTTCATTGGTGGCGGTGAAGATCTCCCAGAACGCGTCGAAGTCGTCGTCGCGTCCGGCGATCACGCCGAGTTTCTCGGCGGTGCGGATGTTCCGGCGGGCCATGCTGGACAGCGCCCCGAAGATCTCCTGCTCGCTGCGGCTCAGGTCCGCGATGATGGTGTGCTCGGGCTGCTCGGTCTCGGCCCGCTGGAAGGGACCGTACGCGGCGGGCAGCGCGTCGTACGCCAGGCCCGTTCCCTCGGGGTCGGCGCTGTCACCGGCTGGAAGCGGGACGGGCGGCTCGATCTTCAGCAAGGCGTCGGTGGGCCGCGCGACGCGCCGCACGGCCTCCGCGAAGGCCGGCAGCAGGTCCAGGCTTTCCAGGGCCGGGCCGCGCGGCGCGTACAGGGTACTGAAGCCCGGCACGAGGCGTTTACGCAGCAACTGCACGGCCCCGACAGTCCGGCCGTCCTGCATGATCAGGTAGCGCGTGGGCGTCTGACCCAGCGTCCGGCGCGCCTCACCGTAGCCCCAGCCCTGCAGGGCGCTGGTGATGGGCATGCGGCTCACGGCGTCGTCGTACACGCGCGGATCGGTGGTTTCTACTAGGCTCAGGCGCACGGGGGGGATTGTAGCAGGCACGCTGCGGCGCGGGGCGCGTCACAGGAGACTGTCATGGACAGCGGCGCGGGGCACGCTACAGTATCAGGCGTGAAACAACTGCTCCTGACCGCAGCGCTGCTGAGCGGCGCCGCCTTCCTGACGACCGCCAGCGCCCAGACCGCCCCGGCCACCACCCCGGCCAGCGCGGCCGCGACCACCCCGGCGCCCGCCAAGGACCCCGCCACGCTGGTGGGCCGCGTGGGCAAGGAAGACCTGACCCTGGCCGAATTCGACCGTGCCTTCCGGCTGGCGGCGGCGCGCGTGGTGAACTCGCAGGGCATTCCCTTCGAGGACGCCTACCTGGCCGAGTTCGCCGAGGCCCGCCCGGACTTCCTGAAGCAGTTCGTGCGTGACCGCGCCGTGTACCAGCTGGCCCGCGCCCGCCAGCAGGCCGACCCGGCCGAACTGGACCGGCAGATCGCGGACGCCCGCTCCGGCTTCGAGACGGACGAGGAGTTCGCCGAGGCCCTGAACGCCACCGGGTACACCGACACCGCCGACCTGCGCCGCGAACTGGAACGGCAGCTGATCGTGGGCGCGTACCTGGGCGGCGTGCAGGAACGCTTCACGTTCGGGGACGCACTGGTCGCCGGGTACTACAACCTGCACCGCGCGGACTTCGCCCGTGAACAGGAAGCCTGCGTGAAGCACATCCTGGTGCCCACCCAGGCCGAAGCGCAGGCCATCACGAAGGACCTGGCGGGCGGCGCGGACTTCGCGAAACTCGCCGCCGAGAAGAGCCAGGACCCCGGCAGCGCCGCGCAGGGCGGCGACCTGGGCTGCTTCGGCCCCGGCCAGATGGTCGAGACCTTCGACACCGCCAGCTTCAAGGGTCCCGTGAACGCCGTGCAGACCGTGCAGTCGCAGTTCGGGTGGCACGTGCTGGTCGTCACGAAACGCACCGAGGCCGGCACCGTGCCGCTGGCGGACGCCGCGCCGGTCATCCGTGACCAGCTGGGCAAGGACGCCGCGCAGAAGTACCTGGACGCGCAGGTGGCCCGCCTGAGCACCGAGAGCTTCCCGGACGTCGTGACGGTCGCCGCGCCCGCCCCCGCCGACAAGTAATACGGATTCCGTTCAGCAGGCGCGGCTCCCCTCCAGTGAAAGGGGGGCCGCGCCTGCTGTTGCCGGGGGCCGCGTCAACGTTCCGTTAACCGGGGTGGGGCAGGATGGGTTGACCGGGTATTCATCCATACCGGACACCACCCATCCCACCGGAGGACACCACATGCCGAACGACCCGCACCGCCCGAACCCGACCGCCGCCCCCACCCACGCCCCCGACGAGGACAACGACGACGAGATGATCGGCACGCTCCTGAGCCGCCGCCACGCCCTGCGCCTGCTGGGCCTGGGGACCGGGGCGGCCGCGCTGGGTGCCGGGGGTGTCCTGGCCCAGCGCGGCGCCGGGAACGCCAGCAGCGCCCCGGTCAGCGCCAGCAGCGGCCTGCCCGGCTGCGTGGTGCGGCCCGCCATGACCGAGGGGCCGTACTTCGTGGAGAGCGAACCACGCCGCAGCGACATCCGCCGAGACACCACGACCGGCAAGCTGAGCGCCGGGGTGCCCCTGACCCTGAACTTCGAGGTCAGCCGGGTCGCCGTGGGCGGCTGCACGCCGCGCGGGCAGGTGCTGATCGACGTGTGGCACTGCGACGCGCAGGGCGTGTACTCAGACGTGCAGGGCAACAGCGGGGACTTCCTGCGCGGCTCGCAGGTCACGGACGCGCAGGGCCGCGCGAAATTCACGACCATCTACCCCGGCTGGTACCGTGGGCGGGCCGTGCACATTCACTTCAAACTGCGGCCCCTGGACGCCAGCGGGAAGGCCACGGGGGAATTCACGTCGCAGCTGTTCTTCCCGGAAAGTGTGAACAGCGCCGTGTTCGCCCGCGCGCCGTACAACGCGCACGGCACGAAAGCCGACACGCCCAACGCGCAGGACGGCATCTACCGTAACGGCGGCAGCCAGCTCCTCCTGAACGTCAAGGGCGACCCCACGAAGGGGTACGCGGCCACGTTCGACATCGGCCTGAACATCGGCTGACGGCCGCCCCGGTCAGTCAGGTCGGCCCAGTCAGGTCGGCCCGGTAGTCGGCCCAGCAGTCGGCCCGGTCGTCGGCAGGGAGGCGCGCACCAGGGACATCAGGTCGTCCAGGGTGCGCGCCTCCCTGACCTGCGCGGCACCCAGCCAGGGGTGAACCTGCGCGCCGTCCAGCACGAACGCCGCCGGGAGGGCCACGCCCTGCACGCCGTGCTGCGCGGCCAGTTCGTCGCGGTGCAGGAAGGTCACGCTGGCCGGGAGGGACCGCACGAAGTCCCGCCACTCGCGGCGCATGCCGAGCGGGCCGTACGTGACCGCGCACAACTGGCAGTCGTACGTGGCGGGCGACACCGTCTTGTGCCACAGGTCCTTCAGGGCGTTCAGGGGGCCGCCGTCGGCGTTGTACACGAACAGCAGGTGCGGGCGGGTCATGCCCGGCACGGTAGCGTGCGCGGCGCGCGCCTGTCTGTGCCACTTCGCACCGGCCCGCGCGTGTGGGCGTAGGGTGAGGCATGACCGACACGGCGCAGAAGAAGAAACTGAACTGGAACAGCCACCACATCACGCAGGGTGACGAACGCGCCCCGAACCGCGCGATGCTGCGGGCCGTGGGCTTCGAGGACGGCGACTTCGAGAAACCCATCATCGGGGTGGCGCACGCGCAGAGCAACATCACGCCCTGCAACAACGGCCTGGGCGAACTGGCCGATCACATCACGGGGGCCATCCGCGAGGGCGGCGGCATGCCGCAGATCTACGGCACGATCACCGTGTCGGACGGCATCAGCATGGGTACCGAGGGCATGAAGTGCAGCCTCGTGAGCCGCGAGGTGATCGCGGACTCCATCGAGACCGTGTCGCGCGGGCAGAGCCATGACGGCGTGATCGTCGTGGGCGGCTGCGACAAGAACATGCCGGGCGCCATGATCGGCATCGCCCGCCTGAACATCCCCGCGATCTTCGTGTACGGCGGCACCATCAAACCCGGCCACTACGACGGCAAGGACCTGACCATCGTCAGCGTGTTCGAGGCGGTCGGCGCGTTCGGCGCGGGCAAGATCAGCCGCGAGGACTTCACCGAGATCGAGAAACGCGCCTGCCCCGGCAACGGCTCGTGCGGCGGCATGTACACCGCGAACACCATGAGCAGCGCCTTCGAGGCGATGGGCATGAGCCTGCCGTACTCCAGCACCATGAGCGCCGTGGACGCCGAGAAGGCCGTGTCGAGCGCCGACAGCGCCCGCGCCCTGCTGAACCTCGTCGAGCAGGACATCCGCCCGCTGGACATCCTGACGAAAGAAGCCTTCGAGAACGCCATCACGGTCATCATGGCCGTCGGCGGCAGCACCAACGCCGTCCTGCACCTGATGGCCATCGCGCACGCCTGCGACATCGACCTGACCCTGGCGGACTTCGAACGCATCCGCGAACGCACCCCGGTCTTCTGCGACCTGAAACCCAGCGGGAAGTACGTGGCCACCGACCTGCACGTCGTCGGCGGTATTCCGCGCGTCATGAAGATGCTGCTGAAAGAAGGCCTGCTGCACGGCGACTGCCTGACCGTCACCGGCAAGACCATCGCCGAGAACCTCGCCGACGAACCCGACGCGCCCAGCGAGGGGCAGGACGTCATCCGCGCCTTCAACGACCCGCTGTACACCGAGGGACACCTCGCCATCCTGCGCGGCAACCTCGCCGAGGAAGGTTCGGTCGCCAAGATCAGCGGCCTGAAAAGCATCAAGATCACCGGCCCCGCCCGCGTGTTCGACTCCGAGGAAGAATGCATGGAAGCGATCATGGGTGACCGCATCCGCGCCGGGGACGTGCTCGTCATCCGCTACGAAGGCCCGAAGGGCGGCCCCGGCATGCGCGAGATGCTCTCCCCCACCAGCGCCATCATCGGCAAGGGCCTGGGCGACAGCGTCGGCCTGATCACCGACGGGCGCTTCAGTGGCGGCACCTTCGGGCTGGTCGTCGGTCACGTCGCGCCCGAGGCGTTCGTGGGCGGCACCATCGCCCTGGTGCATGAGGGCGACACCATCGAACTGGACGCCGAAACCCTGAAACTCACCCTGCATGTGGACGACGCCGAACTGGCCCGCCGCCGCGCCAGCTGGGTGCAACCCGAACCCCGCTACAAGCGCGGCGTGCTCGCCAAGTACGCCAAACTGGTCAGCAGCGCATCGGTGGGCGCGTACACGGACTGACCACCGCCGATTGCCACGTATGAACGACAGGGCCGCTGCACCTCCGGGTGGGCGGCCCCCGTTCGGTCGGGGCAGTACGCTACGGACCGTATGCAGGCCCCCATCCTGACCACCCCGCGCCTGCGGCTGCGCCCGCACCGCATGGACGATCTGGACGCCTGCGTGGAACTGTGGCAGGACCCGGTCGTCACGCGGCACACCAGCGGGCGGCCCCTGGCGCGGCAGGACGTGTGGACGCGGCTGCTGCGGCACCCGGGGCACTGGGCGCTGCTGGGCTTCGGATACTGGGTGGTCGAGGAACGGGCGTCCGGGCGCTTTGTGGGCGAGGTGGGGCTGGGGCGGTTCAAGCGGGATCTGCTGGCCGGGCACCCTGAACTGGACGCCCTTCCGGAGGCGGGCTGGGTGACGCTGCCCTGGGCGCACGGGCAGGGGTATGCGGGCGAGGCCGTGGCGGCGACCCTGGACTGGCGGGACGCGAACGTGCCGGGCCGGGAGACGTTCTGCCTCATCAGTCCGGGGAACGCGGCGTCACTGCGGCTGGCGGCGAGGGTGGGCTTCACGGTGACCGGCGAGGCGGGAGGCCCGGACGACCGGGTGCTGCTGCTGACGCGCCAGCGGGGGTAGGTCAGCGGCCCCGCTGCTGGCGTTCCTGCTGGCGCATGGGCATGGTGTCGATCAGGGCGGCGACGGTGTTCAGGGCGGGCGGCGCGGGGTAGCGGGCCTTGATGCCGCGGTCCTTGCCGATCAGGGTGGCGGGGCCGTACTGCGCGCCGATGCGTCCACCGGGGTCGGCGAGCAGCGTGAGCATCAGGGTGCGGGGGCCGTTCAGGCGGGCGTCGTCTGGTGGGAGCAGGGCCACGACGCGCAGGTCACGGACCTGTAACGCCGTGTCCTGTGCGCGGACGGTGTTCAGGTACGCGGCGCTGGGGTTGCGGACAATCAGGATGCGTTCGCGGCCCAGGGCGCTGCTCAGGGACCAGGGGCGGCCCGCGCTGTCGCCCAGGGTGAAGGGACTGGCGGTGGCGGCGAGGGCCAGCAGCAGGGTCGGCATGGTTCAGTGTGGCGCGGCCCGGTGAGTGGGGCGCCCGGGGAGCCTTCAGGCGCGCTTACGTGAGTTCGCCGAACACGGCGCGGCTGATCACGAGTTGCTGGATTTCGCTGGTGCCCTCGTAGATTTCCGTGACCTTGGCGTCGCGGTACAGGCGTTCGACGGGGTACTCGCGGCTGTAGCCGTTGCCGCCGAAGATCTGGATGGCGTCGCGGGCAGCGTCCACGGCGGCCTCGCTGGCCAGGAGTTTGGCGATGCTGGCTTCCTTGCCGTACGGCTGGCCGTGGTCCTTGAGCCACGCGGCTTTCAGGGCGACGAGGCGGGCACTCTCGGTACGGGCGGCCATGCGGGCGATCTTGAAGGACACGCCTTCGAATTCGCGGAGTTTCTTGCCGAACTGCTCGCGTTCGCTGGCGTAGCGGGCGGCGTGTTCCAGCGCGGCGCGGGCGATGCCGAGGGCCTGCATGGCAATGCCGATGCGGCCGGCGTCCAGGCTGGCCAGCGCGATGATCAGGCCCTGGCCTTCCTCGCCGACCATGTTGGCGTGGGGAATCCGGGCGTCTTCGAGGGTGACGGTGGTGGTGTGGCTGGCGTGCAGGCCGAGTTTCTCCTCGGGGCGGCCGCAGCTCAGGCCGGGGGTGCTGGCGGGCACGATGAAGCAACTGACGCCGCGTGCGCCTGGGCCGCCGGTGCGGGCCATGACGAGGTAGGTGTCGGCCTGTCCGCCGCTGGTGATCCAGGCCTTGGTGCCGTTCAGGATCCAGTGGTCGCCGTCGGGGGTGGCCCTGAGGGACAGGCTGGCGGCGTCGCTGCCTGCGCCGCTCTCGGTCAGGCAGAACGCGCCGATGTGTTCGCCTGTGGCGAGGGGACGCAGGTAGGTTTCTTTCTGCGTGTCGGTGCCGTAGCGCAGGATCATCTGTTCGGGCAGGCCGTTCTGCACGCTGACGATCACGGCGACGCTGGCGTCGGCGGCGGCGATCTCTTCGAGGCACAGGGCGTACGTGACCGAGTCGAGGCCCGCGCCGCCCCACTGTTCGGGGATGGTGGCGCCCATCAGGCCCAGTTCGGCCAGGCCGCGCAGTTGCGCGCGCGGGTACTCGCCGCTGCGGTCGAAGGCGGCGGCGTGCGGGGCGATCTCGGCGCGGGCGTACTCGCGGACGTGCTGCACGATCATGCGTTGCTCGTCGGTCAGGCCGAAGCTCATGCCGGTGTCCGCTGCGGTGGGGGCGGTGGTGGTCATGCCTTCAGGCTACCAAACGGTTGTTAGGGTGGCGTGCGTCCGTTCCCCCAGTCCCGCCAATCTTCCCGGTGATCTACCCGGTGACCGTCTGCGCCAGCACTTCCTCGATTCCACGCCCGCGCCAGCCGGTCTCGACGTTCGCAGCCTCTCCCCCGTCCCAGCGCAGGTGCGCGCCGATCACGCTGCCCCCGGCAATGGCCAGGGCGGCGGCACTCAGGGTCTGCGGGGCGTCCGGGCACAGGCGGGCGGCGGCGGCTTGCAGGGCCGGGGCCAGCGGCAGTGGGGGGCGGGTCACGCGAACACGGGCGGGCAGATTCACCCGCGCAGTCTAGCCCAGCACCGGCCAGACCAGCACCGGCCTGCCCCGACGCGGCGCTGGTCTGCCCCGCCGCGGCGCTGGCCTGCCAGGCGGCGCTGTGAAAATCCTCACGGCGTTCTGCGGCAGCGTCACTAGAATGCCCCGAATGACCGCGCCCCACTTCTGCCCGGACCTGCTGTCCGGCCCCGCCCCGACCCGCCCGCGCCTGGAGTGCCCTTGAACGCCCGCCGCCTGTGGGTCGTGCTGGGCTGGGTGCTGTCGCTGGCGCTGTTCGGCGTGACGCTGGCGCTGGCACTGCTGTCCCTGGGGACGTTCGCCTCGCTGGCGGGCACCGGGCCGCTGTGGCTGCGCTCTATCGGCAGCCTGGAAAGCACCCTGAGCGGCGCGCTGAATGTCACGGGACTGGGCAGCATCCAGCAGGCGCTGGCGCTGATGCTGCTCACCAGTGTCTGCGCGGGGCTGGCCGCCTACCTCAAGCCCCGCGCCTGACCGGTCCCCTCACCCGCAGGCAACCGGGCGCGGCGGGGCGCGTGGGTGCCCGTGCGGGGCGGCGCGGGCAGGGTATGAGAAACGCTTTAAGTGCGCCTCATGCACCGTGCTACGATTGGGACGTTTTGACCGGAGGGCGAGTGTGAGGCTGTCAGAAGACATTGGAATTGACCTTGGAACGGCAACGTTCCTTATTTACAGCAAGAGCCGCGGCCTGGTACTCCAGGAACCCAGCGTGATCGCCATGGCGCGCGACAGTAAGAAAGTCAAGGCTGTCGGCGAGGAAGCCTACCGCATGATCGGGCGCACGCCCGGCGGGATCGTCGCCGTGCGGCCCATCAAGGACGGCGTGATCGCCGACGAGGGCCTGACCGAGAAGATGATCACCATGTTCCTGCAGAAGGTGCAGGGCAGCGCGGGTCGCCTGTTCGGCTTCAAACCGCAGCTGATGGTCGGCGTGCCCAGCAACGTCAGCGACGTGGAAAAACGCGCCGTGCTGCGCGCCGCCCTGAACAGCAACGCCAAGCGCGCCTTCCTGATCGAGGAGCCGCTGGCCGCCGCGATCGGCGCGGGCCTGCGCATTGCCGAGCCGATCGGTTCGATGGTCGTGGATATCGGCGGGGGCAGCACGGACGTGGCCGTGATCTCGCTGGGCGGCATTGTCGTCAGCGAGAGCATGCGCGTGGCGGGCAACGAGTTCGACGAGAGCATCATCCGCTACGTGCGCCGCAAGCACAACGTGCTGATCGGTGAACGCACCGCCGAGGAGATCAAGGTGAAGGTCGGGGCGGCCATGCTGCTCGACGACGCCGAGAACCTGACCGCCGAGGTGCGCGGCCGTGACCTCGTGAACGGCCTGCCCAAGACCATCAGCCTGGACAGCACGGACGTGGTCGAGGCGCTCTCGGAACCCGTCACGAAGATCGTGGACGGCGTCAAGCGCGTGCTGGAAATCACCCCGCCGGAACTGGTGAGCGACATCATCGACCGTGGCATCGTGATGACCGGCGGCGGGTCGCTGCTGCGTAACTTCGACGAACTGCTGCGCCAGACGACCGGCATTCCGGTCGCGGTGGCCGAGAACGCCGTCGAGGCCGTCGCGGTCGGCACCGGCATGGCCCTGGAGATGATTCCGGTGCTGGGCGACTCGCTGGTGTCCAGCGACAACTACCTGCGCCGCTGACGGATTCGGAACAGGCCCGGAGCACAGCGCTGTTCCGGGAAGCTGTTGCGGGAAGATGTGGGAGACGGCCCGTCGAGCCTCTCCCGCTTTTCTTGCCGCTCCCGTCCCCCGCACCCCCCTCAAGGAGACCCATCATGGACCCCATCCTGATTCAGGACGTTCTGAAGACCCTGCCGCACCGCTTTCCGTTCGTGATGGTGGACCGCGTGCTGTCCATCGAGGACGGCGCGGTGCACGCCATCAAGAACGTGACCGTCAACGAGCCGTTCTTCCCCGGTCACTTTCCGCAGGAGCCCGTGATGCCCGGCGTGCTGATCACCGAGGCGCTGGCGCAGGCCAGCATGTTCTGCCTGCATGGGCAGCTGGAGCCCGGCACGGTCGGGTACCTCGCCGGGATCGAGGGCGCGCGCTTCAAACGTAAGGTGATTCCCGGCGATCAGCTGCACCTGCACGCGAAACTGGAGTTCCTGCGCCGGGGCCTGGGCAAGACCACCTGCCGCGCCGAGGTGGACGGCGTGGTGGTGGCCGAGGCGACCATCCTGTTCGCGGTCGCGCAGGGGTGAGCGCCGCTTGACGCGCCTGACGCGCTACGTGACGGCGGAACTGCTGCCGCCGCTGCTGGCGGGCACGCTGCTGTTCACGGCGATCCTGAGTTTCGGTTACTTCTTCATCTCCAGTCAGTGGCTCAGCGGGGTGCCGGTGGGGCTGATCGCCCGCTGGATCGGGTACCAGATGCCGGACACGCTGGTGAAGGTCTTCCCGATGGCGGTCGTGCTGATGACGGTCGTGGCGTTCGGCCGCATGAGCACCGAACGGGAACTCGTGGCGGTGCAGGGCGGCGGGATCAGCCTGGGCCGCATCGCACGCCCGGCGGCAGTCGTGGCGCTGCTCGTCACGGCCCTGTCGGTGTGGCTGAGCCTGTGGGTCGCGCCGCGCGCGAACGTGGAGACGCGCGGCCTGTACTGGGACGCCCTGACCGGCGCGGGCCTGTCGCAACTGGTCGGCAAGACCGTGGACCTTGGGAACAACCTGACGCTGTCCATGCAGGGCTACGACGCCGCAAAACGGGAACTGCGGGGCGTGCGCGTGCAGAAGTGGCAACCGGACGGCGAGGCGCGCGGCACGGTCATCCTGGCCGAGCGCGGCACCTTCGAGAACAACCGCCTGAGCCTCAGCGGGTACTCGACGTTCGTGGTGGATTACGGCGCGGTCGCCGCCCTGACCCGCATCCCCGAGAACGACCCGGCCGCCTTCCGCGCGGCCGTGCAGGACGTGTTCCCCAGCGTGATCGTGCCCGAGAAGGCCACCGACACCCTGAACGTGGACACCGGCCTGAGCCGCAAGCAGACGCTCGCGCAGTACGCCGACGCGATCGGCGCGGACGCCCAGGGCTGGCCCGAACTGATCACCAAGCTGACCGCGCCCGGCGTGAGCGCCGCCGACCGCGCCGACGCCCGCGTGAACCTGAACCGCAAACTGGCCCTGCCGTTCGCGAACCTGGTGCTGGTGCTGGCGGCCCTGCCGTTCGCCCTGCGCTTCGGTCGGACGCTGGGCGTCAGCCTGGGCATCGCGCTGATGATCGCCGTGGCGTACTACCTGCTGTTCTTCGTCGGCCTGACCGTGGCGGGCCTGATCCCGGACTTCCCCGAGGCCGGCGTGTGGCTGGCGAACGTGCTGTTCGCCGGGGCGGGCCTGTGGCAGCTGAGGCGCACTTGAACGCACCCCCACCGCCCTCCACCGGGCCGACCGGGCCGGAACTGCGGACACTGATCATGTCCACCGGTTTCGGGCGCGGGCATCATCAGGCGAACCGGGCGCTGGACACGGCGCTGCGGGCGCGCGGCGTGAACCTGCACGCCCGGCACGCGGATTTCCTGACGTACCTGAACCCGGTCGAGCGTACCGTCACGGCCGGCACGTACGACCTGTGGCTGCGGTACGCGCCGGGCATCTACCGCGCGTTCTACAACTGGACGGACCGCGAGAGCGAACCGCGCGCGGTGGTGGGCACCTTTCACCACATGGGGCTGCGCGGCACGGTCCGCGACGTGCGCGAGGTGCGGCCCGAGGTGGTCGTCAGCTCCTACCCCATTCCGGTGGCGGCGGCGGCAGCGGCCCGCACGCGCCTGCGGCTGGACTTCCTGAACGCGCTGATCGTCACGGATTACCGTGTGCATCACCACTGGGCGCGGCCCGAGGCGGACCTGCTGATGGTGGCGACGCCCGAAGCAGCCGGGCAGATGGACGCCTGGAAGATCCCGCCGGAGCGGGTGGTCGTGACCGGCATTCCCATCGCGCCGGTGTTCCGCACCCTGATCGGCGCGGACCGCGCGGCGCTGCGAGAACGCCACGGCCTGCGCTCCGACCAGCCGGTGATCCTGATCTCGGGCGGCGGGACCGGCACGTTCCGGGCGCTGCGCGGCGTGCTGAGCGAACTGTCGAACCTGGGGCGGCCCGTGCAGGTTCTGGTGCTGGCTGGCGCGGACGGGCAGGGCGTGGAGCGGGTGGGGGGCGCGACCGTTCACCGGCTGGGCTTCACGACCGACTTTCCGGAACTGCTGGCCGCCTCGGACCTGGTGGTCGGCAAGGCGGGTGGCCTGACGGTGGCCGAGGCGACCACGCTGGGCGTGCCGATGGTCATTCACGAACCCATTCCGGGGCAGGAGGAGCACAACGCCGACCTGCTGGAGCGCCACGGCGCGGCCCTCTGGGCGCGGCAGCTGCGCGAGGTGCGGCCTGCCGTACTGCGCGCCCTGGACCCCGACACGCACGCCGCCATGAGCGCCGCCGCACGCCGACTGGGCATCCCGGACGCCGCCGACCGCGTGGCGCAGGCGGTGCTGGGCCGCCTGGGACGCGCATGAAGTCCACCCTGAACCGCGCGGCGCTGGGCGTCGCGGCGGCGGGCCTGCTGGTGATCGGCGGGCCGTTCCTGCTGTGGCAGCGCGCGAACCTGGGCCTGCTGCGCGCCGGGCCGCAGACGCGCCGGGTGGTGGCCCTGACCTTCGACGACGGCCCGGACCCCCGCAGCACCCCGGCGGTACTGGACGCCCTGGGCGAGGCAGGCGCGCAGGCCACGTTCTTCGTGCTGGCTGCGCCCGCAGAGGCGCACCCGGACCTGATCGCGCGGATGCTGCGCGAGGGGCACGAGGTGCAGGCGCACGCCGTGCGGCACCGGCACGCGTGGCTGAGAACCCCCCGGGGCGCGTACCGTGATCCGGGCGACGCGGCGGCCCGCATCGGCGCGGTCATCCGGCAGGTGGGCGGCACGCAGCCCGTGACGCTGCACCGCCCGCCGCACGGCGCGTACAGCCTGTTCACGCGGCTGGGCCAGCGCGCCGCCGGGCTGACCGGCGCCCACTGGAGTCTGGAAGGGCAGGACTGGCGGGCCGGGCAGACCCCGGATGGCCTGCGCGCCCACCTGCGTCGCGCGCTGCAACCAGGGGCGGTGATCGTGCTGCACGACGCGGGGCCCGGCGCGCGCGTCACCGTGCCTGCCCTGCCCGGCGTGCTGGCCGACCTGAAGGCGCGTGGGTACGCCGCGACCAGCCTCGCGCGGCTGGAGGACCTGCGCGCGGAACGGCCCGCCGACCTCCCGCCCCGCCTGATGGGCACCCTGGACCGCCTGCTGGACCGCCTCACGCGTACTGAACCCGCCGGGGACCTGAAGGACTCGATCCTGCGGGTCTCCCCCACCCGTTTTCCGGGGCCGGACCTGACGCTGCGCGGCTCTGCACGGGGCGGCTCTGTACCGGGCGGCGGCCTGACCCTGCGCGCGGGCGTCCCGGCCGCCGAGTACCACGCGAACAACGCTCTGATGTCGCAGCTCGGGCCGGTCCGCACGGTACGGGTGGCCCGGCAGGACTTCCGGCGGGTGGCGGCCGACCTTCAACGCCGCCCGGAACTGCGCGGGGCGCAGGCCGTGTACTGCCAGTCGGCGGTCACGCCCATCCTGGAACGCCTGGGCTTCGAGACGCACGACCTGCCGCCCGCCACGGGGCGCCGCCTGCGCGTCTGGGCGAACGTGCTGCGCCGCGCGTACGGCAGCCGCGCGCCCGCACAGGAACCGAAACTCAGTGTCCTGAGCCGCGAGGACTTCCTGCGGCTGTACGGCGAGGCGCCGCAGTAAGAGTGCCGCAGTAGGCACAGGCGCGCTACGCTGGGCGGCGTGAATTACGACGAGTTCGCCGACCTGTACGACCACCAGTACGACGTGTACCGTGACGACCTGCACTTCTACGGCGGCGTGGGGGAACGCGCGGGCGGCCCGGTGCTGGAGGTCGGGGCGGGCACCGGGCGGGTCACGTCGTTCCTGGCTCGGCGCGGCGTGAACGTCACGGGCCTGGAACCCAGCGCCCGCATGATCGAACGCGCCCAGGAACGCGCCGCGAAGGACGGCCTGAACATGCGCTTCGTGCAGGGCGACGTGCGGACCTTCCGCCTGGATGAACGCTTCGAGACGGTCATCGCGCCGTTCAACGCGCTGATGCACCTGTACACCCCGAACGAGCAGTTGCAGGGCCTGGAGAACATTCACGCGCACCTGAAGACCGGAGGCAGCTTCGTGTTCGACCTGTACGTGCCGCGCTTCGGGAAGGCGAACACCGTCCGGCACGAGGGCGAAACCTTCCACGCGCCGGACGGCAGCCGCACCGACGTGTTCCTGGTGCAGCGGCACGACCGGCCCCGCCAGCACATCACGACCGAGTACCACGTGGACACCACGCACGCGGACGGCACCCTGAAACGCCGCCACTACACCCTGACGCAGCGCTACTACACCCGCTACGAGGTCGAGTGGCTGCTGCGCTTCGCGGGATTCGAGAGTCCCCGCGTGACCGGCTCGTTCCAGGGCGGCCCGCTGGAGTCGGGCAGCGACGTGATGGTGTTCAGCACGCGGGCGCTGTAACGGCGCCCTGCGGGGGTGCAGCGCTCAGGGGGTTCCGGTGGCGGTCTGCGCCAGGAACAGGCGGCCCACGCCCTGAATGAACGCGTCGCGCCGCGCGAGTTCCTCCGGGGTGTAGCGTTCCTGAAGCAGGCGGTCCTTGAACGCCGCGACGCTCTGACCATCGGGCACGGCCCAGGTTTCGATGGGCGTGCAGGCAATGGTCTGATCCTGCCCCCACACCCACTGCTCGTTGACGGGCAGTCCGGCCTCGCGGGCCGCCAGGGGCCAGGTGGCGTCCACGGTCATGTCGCCCTGCGGGGCGTGCACGATCAGGTAGTTGTGCACGTCGACGACCGCCTGCCCGCCGGTCAGGGCCAGCAGTTCGGCTGGCGCGTGGGCGGGCGGCCGGATCTCCTGCGTGCAGGCCATGACGGTGCTGCGCAGGCCCGCCTCGGCCAGCAGCGCGGCCAGCAGTTCGTGCTTGGTCGAGCAGGTGCCGCGCCACCCGCCGATGATGTCCTGCGGGTCGTGCGAGGCGGCGCGGGCGTACGGCATGTCGCGCACCAGCGCGAACACCGCCGGAACGTCCAGCAGGTCGCCCTGGTCGCTGCGCAGGCCACGGCTTGCGGCCTCGTGGTGCAGGGCGCGGGTCAGGGGGGCGTCGGCAGGATGGGTCATGCGTTCAGGGTACAGCGGCGCGGCCCGCCGTCCAGTCAGGAACGTGCGGGCCGCGCGGGTAGGGACGGTATCAGCTGGCAGTGGTTTTACGGGTGCGGCGCGCGGGGGCCGGGGCGGGCTCCGCCTCCGCAGCGGCGGCCACGGCAGCGGCGCGGGGGGCCTTTGCGGCCTTCCCGGCCGGTTTCTCCGCCACCTGTTCCGGCACCTGGTCCGGCGCCTGCTCGGGCACCTTCTCTGCGGCCTTCCCGGCACTTGCCTCCGGGCTCTTCTCCGAGTTCTTCTCTGGGTTCTTCTCTGGGGCCTGGCGGGCCGGGGTGGCGGGAGCCGCGCCCTTCCCGCCCAGGTCGGCGGCGGTGATCAGGGTTTCCTGCGCGCCGATACCGGTCGCGGCGAGCGCCCCGGCAGTGTTCGCCGCGCGGGCCGCTTCGGGCATGCTGCACCCGCTGAGGATGGCGTGCGCGAACGCGGCCGTGAAGGTGTCACCGGCGCCGGTGGAGTCCACGACCTTGCCTTCGGGGCGCACAGCGTCGACCAGTTCGGTCTCGGTGGGCGTCCAGGTGATGGAGCCCATCTTGCCGACCTTCACGATGACCTGCTTCGCGCCGGCCTCGCCGAGTTGCGCCAGCGCGGCGCTGATGGAACTGGTGCCGGTCAGGGCCTGCAGTTCGTGCTGGTTGAGCATCAGGTAGTCGGCGCGCAGCACGTCGGCGCGCAGGCTGGTCCCGGCCTTGTTCACGGCCCCGGTGCCCAGGTCGATGAACACCGGCACGCGCGGGGTGGCGGAGCGGGCGGCGTCGATGGCGTTCAGGGCGAACTCGCGTTGCGGGCCCTCGATCATGGCGTAGGCGTTGATGATCAGGGCGTCGGCGGCCTGCACCCCGGCGGCGTTCAGGTGGGCGGGGTCCAGCTGGCGGTTGGCGGCGCCGTCGCTGATCATGGCGCGCTCGCCTCCTGCGGTCTGCATGACGGTGATGGTGCTGGTCAGCAGGTCCGGGTCGCGCTGGATGGCGCTCTCGCTGACGCCGCTTTCGCGGACGTGGCTCAGGGCGTACTCGGCGAACGGGTCCTGGCCGACGCGGGCGGCCAGCGTGACGCTGTGGCCCAGGCGGGCCAGGGTGACGCTGATGGTCCCGCCGGCCCCGCCGGGTTTCATGCTGGCGTGCCGGGGCGTGACTTCCTGGCCGGGTGAGGGCAGGCGGTCCAGGTGGTAGAGGTGGTCAACGGTCACGTCGCCGATAACGTAGAACTTCACGGGAGTACCTCCAGGGCTCAGGTGTGGCCCTTGCAGATCGAAATTGGGGTGGGGCTGAGGCGCGTAGAAACTGGGCTTACCGTATCACGCCGAGTTTCACAGCCATGTCACGCAGATCGTGCAGGGCGACGTCCTCGGCCCGCACGTCTGGACGGATGTTCAGTCCGGCCAGCGCCGCGTCGATGGCCTCGCCGTCGTGGCCGATCATGCGCAGGTTGTTGCGCAGCGTCTTGCGGCGGTGGTGCAGGGCCGCCTCGATGAACTTCAGGAATTCGGGTTCCGGGGCGGGGCGGCTGCGGTCGAAGTCCAGGCGGATGACGCTGCTGGTCACGTCCGGGGCAGGCAGGAACGCGCCCTTGGGCACGTCGCGGACGTGGCGGACGGTGCCGTACAGGGCGGCGATGGCGCTCAGGAAGCCGTAGTTGTCGGTGCCGGGTTTCGCGGCGAGGCGCTGCCCGACCTCCTTCTGGACCAGCACGGTGGCGGACACGATGCCCGGCGCGCGCATGAAGCGTGAGAGCAGCAGGCCCGTGATGTAGTACGGCAGGTTGGCGATCACGCGCGTGCCGTCCGGGAGGCCAGCGTAGTCGAAGTCCAGGGCGTCGCCCCAGATGATCTGCACGTCGGTGTCGCCCAGCGTTTCGCTCAGGACGGCGCGCAGCCGTTCGTCTTTTTCCAGGGTGGTGACCTGCGCGCCGCGCGAGTGGATCTCGCGGGTCAGGACGCCCAGGCCGGGGCCGATTTCCAGGACGGGCACGCCGGGCGCGGCTCCGCCGGCCTCGGCGATGGCGCGCAGGATGTTCCCGTCGATCAGGAAGTTCTGCCCGAGGCTCTTGGTGGGTTTCAGTCCGTGGCGGGTCAGGAGTTCGCGCACGCGGGCCGGTGAGTACAGCGGGGCGGTCGCTCCGCTACTGGTGGGTGGGATCGGGTCGTTCAAGGGGTTCAGCTCCGGTGGGGCCGCCCGCTCCGGGCGGGGGCAGGGTGTCCCGCGTGTGTCTGGGCGGGCAGCTTCATCCGCGCGGCGCGGGGAGACGCGTCAGTATACTCGGCGGGTGAGTGTTCCGTTCCGGCCGAGTGTCCTGTTTCACCTGAGTGTCCGCGTGCGCGCCGCCCGTGTCTGCCCTGTTTCCGGTCCGTGCTGGGGGACGAGGTGAGTGCCGCGCGCCGCCCGGACGCCGGGCAGGCCACGCCGGACGGAGAGCAGGCCACGCCGGAAGGAGAGCACGTCACGCCGGAGCAACTGAACACGGACTCCTCGCAGGCGGCGCCGTCTGAGCGGGTCCTGTCGCTGGCTGACCTGATCGGGCAGCGCGAGTGGCGCCGGGCGCTGGCGACCGCGCGGGCGCAGGGCGCGCCGCTGGATCTGGAGCAGGCGCTGGACACCGTGCTGACCGTGCAGAGTGCCGTGCGGGCGCGGCGGTACCCGGCGGCGCGGCAGGCGGCGGCCGAACTGGCGCCGCTGCTGCCGACCGTGCCGGAACCCGAGGGAAGCGCGCTGCGGGCGCAGGTGGACCCGCAGGAACTGACCGGGGCGCTGCGGGCGCTGGACGCCGGGCAGAAAGTCGCGGACCCGGCCGAACTGGCGGCGCTGCTGGCGGGCGCGCTGGCGCAGCCGCTGACGCGCGCCGAGGCGCTGAACATGCAGGGCATCCTGCACGCCGTGAGCGGCGAGGCCGGGCAGGCGCGGGCCGTGCTGGAGGAAGCCATGCAGGCCGATCCCGGGCACTACCGCGCCCTGACGAACCTGGGCAACCTGGACATGGAGGCCGGGCAGTTCGCGGCGGCCGAGGCGGTGTACCGGCGGGTGCTGACCCTGAATCCCGATTACGACGGCGGGCACCACAACCTGGGCGTGGCGCTGCGCCGCCAGGGGCGTGTGGCCGAGGGCGTGAAGTCCATCCGGCGCGGGCAGCAGCTGAGCATGAAACGCTCGAAGGAAGACACGAACGCCGAGATGAAGGAACAGTTCGCGCAGAATCCGGCCATGAAGAATCTGCGCTGGGTGCTGATCGCCGTGGCCGCGCTGATCGTGTTCCTGGTCGTGCGGGGCGTGGGCGGCTGACGGTGCCGTGGGTCCTGAACGGCGAGGGCGCGCGGGCGGTGGACGCGCGGCTGGACGGGGCGGGGCTGCTGGACCTCGCCATGGAGGAGGCCGGGCGGGCCGTGGCGGACGCCGCGCACGCCGCCTTCCCGCGCGGCGTGGCGCTGCTGCTGGCGGGCGGCGGCGCGAACGGCGGGGACGCGTTCGTGGCGGCCCGGCACCTGCGGGCACTGGGCCGCGAGGTGCTGGTGCTGGCGCTGCCGTCCCGGCACCCGCTGACGCGCCTGAACCGGCGGCGCTGGCGGGCGGTGGGCGGCGTGACACGGCCCCTGAGTGCCAGCGCCGTGTCGCACCGGGCGCCGGGGGCGGGCGTGATCGTGGACGGCCTGCTGGGCACCGGGTTCCGGCCGCCGCTGCGGCCCGCGCTGACCGGGGTGATCGGGGCGCTGGCGGCGGCACGCGCGCACGGCACGCCGGTCGTGGCGATCGACCTGCCCAGCGGACTGGAGGAAGTGTCGGCGCTGGTTCCGGAGGGCCCGGACGGCCTACCGGGCACGGCCGGGGCGGACCTGACCGTGACGTTCATGGGCCTGAAGCCCGCGTTGCTGTTCGGTGCGGCGGCCGGGCACTCGGGACGGGTGCAACTGGTGCCGCTGCGGGTGCCCGGCGAGTGGGTGCAGGCGCAGGCCGTCGCGGAGCAGCCGACCGACGCGCAGGTGGCGGCCCTGCTGCCGGTGCGCCGCGCGGACGCGCACAAGGGCGCGGCGGGCCGCGTGTGGATCGTGGGCGGGCACCCCGGCACGGTGGGCGCGGCGGGTATGGCCGGCGTGGGGGCGCTGCGGGCGGGGGCGGGGCTGGTCACGGTGCACTCGGCGGCGGAGGTGCCGCTGCTGATGCCGGAACTGATGGTTCACCGGCACCCGGACCTGCGCGCAGCGCTGCTGGGCACGCCAGAGTCGGGGCGGCCGGACGCGCTGGCCGTCGGGATGGGCCTGGGACCGGACGCCGCCGAGCTGGCCCGCGCCCTGCTGACCTGGGGCATCCCGACCGTGCTGGATGCCGACGCCCTGCAACCGGAACTGGCGGGGCACGGACATGACCGCTGCATCTGGACGCCTCACCCCGGCGAGGCCGCGAGGCTCCTGGGCACCCGCACGCAGGACGTGACCCGCGATCCCCTGAGCGCCGCCCGCGCCCTGCAACAGCGGCTGGGCGGCGCGGTCGTCCTGAAGGGCGGCCCCAGCGTCGTGGCGCACGCCGGGGGCCTGAGCGTGTCGCGCGGCGGGCATCCGGGCATGGCCAGCGGCGGCATGGGCGACACCCTGTCCGGCGTTCTGGCCGCGCTGCTGGGTCAGGGCCTGAGCGCCCCGGACGCCGCCGTGGCCGGGGTTCGTCTGCACGCCCGCGCCGGGGAACGCGCCGCGCAGCAGCACGGGTACGGCCTGAGCGCATCGGATGTCGCGCAGGAACTCGGGGGGGCGTGGCAGGACCTGCGCGACGCCCTGCCCCGGTCAGGCCCGCCCCGCTGAAGTCCGCTGCGGCTGCCGGGGGCACACCCTGCGGGCGCGTGCCGGACGTGAACTTTCCCTGACCGTCCCCGGCGGGAAAGGTGCTAGTTTGCTGGTATTCATGCAAGGCCTGCTGAGCGACATTCCCCTTCTGGGCGTCCTGGAACTGATTCACGCGACCCGGCAGACCGGCGTGCTGGAAGTGCAGGCCGACGTGCCGTTCACGGTGGCGTTCGTGAACGGCGAGATCGTGTCGGGCGGCATTCTGGACTGGCTGGGCGCCGAGGCGCTGTACGCCAGTCCCATGCTGCCCGAGAGTGGGATGTTCACGTTCCAGCCGCGTCCCGTGACGGGCACGCCGCTGAGCGCGTACGGGCACTTCTCGACCGACTGGGCGCGCATCAGTGACGAGTGGGGGCAGGTGTGCGCCGTGATCGGCAGTCCCAGCCGCGTGTTCCAGGGGCAACTGCCGCTGTTCGACGTGCCGCAGGGCCGTTCGGTGCGGGCGGCGGCGCGAGAGGCGGAAGTACCGCTGTTTCAGGTGGCGCAGGTCGTGTCGCAGGCCGTGCGGGACGGGCGCCTGCACGCCGAGGACCGCTTCGAGTGGTTCCGGCTGCGGCTGATGCCCACCCGGCAGCGGGCCGCGCTGCACCCGGTGGCGCGCGTCCTGGACGGCGAACGCACCCTGGGGGACGCCGTGGCGCAGGGCACGCCGCTGAACGAGGTGCGTGACTACCTGCTGGGCGAACTGCGCCTGGGGCTGCGCTTTCCCGGCAGCGGCTGGGTCCTGCGTGACCTCGTGTGGGAGCAGCAGAACCTGAAGTGATCCGGATTCCACTCGCTCTGCTGCGCGGCTCTACGAGTCCGCTCGGGTTGAACGGTTTGTGCAAACCATTCAACCGGAGTCTGGATGATCCGGTAGTCCGCCTGATCTGACCGGCTGCCTGCCTGGGGAGGCGCCGCTGCCCTAGAATGGTCCACATGTTGTTTCTGTCGGCCCTGCTGTTGCTCGTGGCGTTCCTGGTGGGCAGTGCCCCGGTCGGGCACGCGGTCCTGTCACGCTCGGGCGTGAATGTCCGCGTGACGAACGCCTACAACCTGGGGGTCGAGAACGTGCTGCACCGCGTCGGCCCCGGCCTGGCGTTCGTGACGGCCCTGCTGGACGCCGCCAAGGGCTTCCTGGCGATCCTGATGGCGTCCAGCGTGAACAGCCCGGAACTGTCGGTGCTGGCGGGACTGGCCGCGTACCTGGGGCACCTGAACCCGCCGCGCGCGCTGTACGGGCAGACGCCGCCGCGCGGGCGGGGGAACTTGGTACTGCTGGGCGTCATGGCGGGACTGGCCGTGACGGGCGCCGTGCCGCTGTGGGTGGCGGCGCTGCCAGTCGTGGTGTACGCGGGCGTGGCGGGCTTCTGGGGGTACGTGACGGCCGCGACCCTGGCGGGCGTGCTGGCGTTCACGCTGGCGGTTGCGGCGCTGCCGCTGGGACCGGCGGCGAAACTGGCGGCGCTGGGGCTGCTGGTCGCGGCGGGCTGGCGGTTCAAGGAGAACCTGGGCCGCATGCTGGACGGCACCGAGCCGCGCCTGGGCGAGGCGGTGCCCATGGCGGGCCGCCGCAGTGACGAGGTGGTCGCGGCGTTCATGATTCACCCCATGACGCTGGAGAACTTCTGGAGTGCGCGGCGCTTCGCGTGGCTGCGTCCGCTGGTGGAAAAGGGCCTGATCAGCGAGGCGGGCGTGCGGCAGATGGCCGAGAGCCTGCGGCCCATGAAGGTCGGGGAGTTGCAGGGCATCCGCACGACGGACGGCAAGAGCATCCGCTGTTACCTGCTGTCCAGTCCGCTGCTGCCGGACGTGTTCCGCGACAACCCGGACCTCGCCACGCGCCGCGCCATCGAGGGCGCGAGGCTGGCGCAGGAACTCGGGGCGGAAGTGTTCGGGCTGGGCGCGTTCTGGTCGGTGGTGGGGAACAAGGGCGTGGACGTGCAGGCGGCCGTGCCGGACATCACCATCACGAACGGCGGGGCGTACACGTCCGGGACGATCAAGGCCGCTATTCCGGGCATCCTGGCGCACTTCGCCGCCGAGGGCCGCGACCTGAAGCAGGCGACGGCCGCCGTGGTGGGCGCCAACGGCGTGGTCGCGTTCGGGATCGCGCGGACCATCGCGCCGCAGGTGGGCAAGGTCATCATGATCGGCCGTGACCTCGAACGCCTGGAGCGCAGCGCCGCCACGTTGCGCCGCGCCGCGAAGGACACGGAGATCGTCACGACCACCAGTTACGACACCCTGAAGGAAGCGGACCTGATCTTCACGGCGACCAGCGACCCGAACCCCGTGATCTTCCCGCAGCACGTGAAAAGTGGCGCGTGGATCTTCGACGAGGGCCGCCCGGCCGACGTGGACGAGAGCGTGCAGGCCATTCCCGGCGTGCGGGTCATTCCGGGGGGAGTGGTGCGCCCGCCGGGCGGCATGACCAGTCACATCGACCTGCAGTTCGGGGAGGGGCAGGTGCCCGCCTGCCTCGCGGAGACGCTGATCATCGCCGCGACCGGCGAGCACGGCCGCAAGAGCCTGGGGCCGCAGACGCTGACCGAGAACATCAATTTCTTCGTGGAGCAGGCCGCGAAACTGGGCTTCGAAGTGGTGGACTGACCCGCACGCGGCGTGCGGGCACGGTCTGCGCGGCAGGCGGGTATTACACTGTCGGGCATGAGGTCCGCTTTGCTTCTGTCCTGTTCCGTTCGGGTGATCGCGCGTGGTTGAGCGTGTTCACCTTGCCAAGCCGCGCGGGTTCTGCGCGGGGGTCGTCATGGCGATCCAGGCGGTCGAGAAGGCCGCGCAGACCGAGTCGAAACCGGTGACGGTGTACCACTCCATCGTGCATAACCACACGGTCGTGGACCGCCTTCAGGCCGGGTACGGCGTGCATTTCGTGGAGGACCTCGACGGCGTGGACGCCCTGCCGCAGGGCGGCGAGACAGTCGTGTTCAGCGCGCACGGCATCAGCCCGGCGGTGCGCGAGCGGGCGCGGGCGCTGGGCCTGGCGACCATCGACGCGACCTGCCCGCTGGTCACCAAGGTGCACACCGAGGCCAAAAAGTACGCCCGTGAGGGCTACACCATCCTGCTGATCGGGGACAGCGCCCGGCATCAGGAGGTCATCGGGACGCAGGGCGAGGCGCCCGAGAACACCATTCTGGTGGGCGTGCTCGGCAAGACCGGCGAGGGCCTGCACGACCCGCACACGGTGCAGGTGCCGGACCCGCAGAAGCTGGTGGTGCTGACCCAGACGACCCTCAGCGTGGACGACACGCGCCGCACGGTGGACATCCTGCGCGCCCGTTTCCCGGCGTTGGTGGTGCCGCCCAGCGAGGACCTGTGCTACGCCACCAAGAACCGCCAGGACGCCGTGAAATCAATCGCGCCGCAGGTGGACCTGTTCCTGGTGCTGACCAGCACGCACTCCAGTAACGGCATGCGCCTGCTGGAACTCGCGGAGGCCGAGTGCGGGCGGTCCGTGCGCCTTGAGACGGCGGCGGACCTCGCGGGCGTGGATTTTGCGGGCGTGCGCTCGGTGGGGATCACGAGTGCGGCCAGCACGCCGGACGATCTGGTGCAGGCGGTCGTGGCGCACTTCCGGACGCTGAACCCGGCGCTGGAGGTCATCGAGGAGGGCGAGTGGGAGAACATCGAGTTCCGCGAGCCGAAGAAGATCCTGCCGACGCAGGCGCTGCCCCGCACCCAGCAGTGATCCGGGCGCCGTCTGGTGCGTTCGCTCCCCGGACGGCCCGCCGGAACGGGCGCGGTCCGTGATCTCCCCCACCTCGTTCGGCACGCTGCTGGACTTCCTGTTCCGGTTGTTCGTGGCGTGGCAGGTCGTGTGGGGGCTGGTGGCGTTCGTGGCGGTGTGGCGTGACAAGCAACTGGCGCAGTCCCGTGAGGGTCGCCTGCCGGAGGCGACGCTGCACCGCTTCGAGCGGCTGGGCGGCTGGGCCGGGTCGTGGGCGGCGCAGCGGCTCTTCCGGCACAAGACGCGCAAGGTGGCGTACCAGCGGGTCTTCCGGCGTGTCTGTCTGTGGTGGGCCGCAGCGTGGGCGACGCTGCTGGCGCTGGTCGTCTGGATCTGACCCGCCCCCATTCCCTGTCAATTGAAAACCATTTGACCTCCATTCCTGTCATGCGTTAGGATGCCCGGCATGATAGTAGTGAAGGTCGGCGGAAGCGCCGGAATCGATTACGACGCCGTCTGCGCGGACCTCGCCCGGCGCTGGAAAGCCGGAGAGAAACTGATCCTCGTGCACGGCGGCAGCGGCGAAACCAACCGCGTCGCGGAAGCCCTGGGCCACCCCCCCCGCTTCGTCACCAGTCCCAGCGGGTACACCAGCCGCTTCACGGACCGCCAGACCCTCGAAATCTTCGAGATGGTGTACTGCGGCAAGATGAACAAGGGCATCGTGGAACGCCTGCAACGCCTCGGCGTGAACGCCGTCGGCCTGTCCGGCCTGGACGGCCGCATCTTCGAGGGCCGCCACAAGGACTCCGTGCGGATCGTCGAGAACGGCAAGACGAAGGTCCTGCGCGGCGACCACACCGGCACCGTCGAGAAGGTGAACACCGGCCTGATCGACCTGCTGCTCGGCGCGGGCTACCTGCCGGTCCTCACGCCACCCGCCAGTTCCTACGAGGGTGTCGCCATCAACGTGGACGGCGACCGCGCCGCCGCCGCACTGGCCGTCGCCCTGAACGCCGACGCGCTGCTGCTGCTCTCGAACGTGCCGGGCCTGCTGCGCGCCTACCCCGACGAGAGCAGCCTGATCCGCGAGATTCCCGCCACCGACGTGGAAGCCTACCTGGAATTCGCGCAGGACCGCATGAAGAAGAAAGTCCTGGGCGCCGCCGAGGCCGTGCAGGGCGGCGTGAAACGCGTGATCTTCGGCGACGCCCGCGCCGGGGAACCCATCAGCGCCGCGCTCGGCGGGGCCGGCACCGTCGTCTCGTAAACCGGCTTTCCCCCATGGCACCCTCTCCCGCCTGAGCGGACGGGGGTGCTATGCTTCCCAGCCGATGTTGACCCCCGCCGAACTCCTGGAATTCCTGAACGTGAGGGGCGGCCGCGAGCACCGCGTGACCGCCCTGCTGCGCGCCGGGCACGGCAAGAAAGCCAGCGTCCGCGAACTCGGCGAGTACCGCCTGACCGCGCGCGGCGAACAGGTGCAGGCCACCGGACCCAGCGGCCAGACCCGCGACCTGACCCACGACGAATTCCACGCGGTGTTCGGGTCGTACGTGTTCACGCCCGCCCAGGCGACCGGCGTGATGACCGACCTCGGCCCGCTGTTCGGCTGACTCATACTCATACGGACTCCGATTGAATGGGCTGCAAAGGCCACTGGGTCCGAGCGGATGCGATTGGGAGCAGGGCACCCTTCCGGACGTGGGGCTGGCAACCCGTCGCGGCCCACCCCCATGGCAGGAGTGGGCCGCGCCCCGGTCCACGCGCCGCTTACTGGTTGCTGGTGGGGAAGCTGAAGGCGCTGAGGGTCACGTCGACGGTGCGGGTCTTCCCGGCGCGCTGTACGGTGAGTTTCACGCGGTCGCCGATGCGTTTGCCGATGATGGCGCGGCGCAGGTCGTCGCCCTCGCTGATGGGCTGGCCGTCCACGGCGGTGATGATGTCCCCGTCGGTGCTCAGGGCGTCCGCGCTGCCCTGCGTGCCGGACGGGGCGTTCAGTTGCAGCCCTGAGGTCGTGCCGCCCTGGAGTCCGGCGGCGGCGGCGGGGCTGTTCGGCGCGACTTCCTGAATCAGGGCGCCCTGGGCGGGGAGGTTCGCCTGCCCACGCTGCTGTTCGCTCAGGACGCTGAGGTCCGTGAACTGCACGCCCAGGGTGGGGGTCTGGATCACGCCGCCCTTGCCAGCCTGGAGTTGCGGCAGGAGTTTCTTGACGGTGTTCACGGGAATCGCGAAGCCCACGCCGGCGCTCTGGCCGCTGCCGCCGGTCAGGATCTGGGTGTTCACGCCGATGACCTGCCCGGCGCTGTCCAGCAGCGGGCCGCCGCTGTTGCCGGGGTTGATGGCGGCGTCTGTCTGGATGACGCTCTGCTCGACGCCCTTGGTGCCGACCGGTACGCGGCGTTCCAGGCTGCTGATGATTCCCTCGGACACGCTGAAGTCCAGGCCGAAGGGGGCGCCCATCGCGACGGCTTTCAGGCCCACGTCCAGCTGGTCGCTGTCGCCCAGCGGGATGGGCCGGGCGGCCCCGGCGGGCAGGCCCTCGGCGCGGATCAGGGCCAGGTCGAAGTCGGGGGCGCGGGCCACGACTTTCGCCCGGTACTCGGTCTTGTCGCCGTGCAGGCGGACCGTGATCTCGCTGGCGCCCTCCACGACGTGGTTGTTGGTGATGATGTCGCCGCTGCTGGTCACGAAGAAGCCGCTGCCGGTGCCCGTCTGCGCCTGACCGCTGCCGTCGTCGGGGAGGCTGAACGGCAACTGCTGTTGCAGGCGCTGCCGGAGTTGCGCCTGGGCGCTGCCGGCGCTGCTTTCCTTGACGCTCACGTACACCAGTCCGTCCTGGCGGTCCTTGACGACCTGCACAGTGTTCGCCTCGGATTCCGTGCGGGCGCGGCCTCCGTCGTAGGTGCTGGCGGCGGGCACCATCTGCCCCTGTGTGCGGCTGTCGGCGCTGAGGTTCGTGTCCGGCGCGGTCTGCGTGACCGCCGTGGCGGGGGTGGTGCGGGCGTTGAGTTCGTAACCGACCAGCCCACCGACAGCGAGGGTTCCGGTCAGGGCCAGGATGGACAGCGAGCGTTTCATGCGCGCATTGTGCAGGGCGCTGGTTACAGGCCGGTTAAAAAACAGTCTGCTCTGCCCGGGGAGGTCTCGGCGGGGCATGCAGAAGGCCGCCTCCGGTCCTGGGGAACTGGGGCGGCCACTGCGGTTCTTCCGGCGCGGGGCCGGGGGTGCGGGGTTACTTCTTGCGTTTGCCTGCGGGTTTCTTGCCACCACCTGCGGTGGTGCGTTCCTTGGCGTCACGCATGAAGGAACGGAGCTTGGCCTCGAACTGAGGGCTCTGCCGTCCGATGGCGCGGGGGCGGGGCACCTCCTCGGGCTCCTCGAGCAGTTCCTTGATCGAAAGGTCGAGTCGGCCCCGCTCGTCGCGGCCCAGGACTTTCACTTCCACGTTCTCGCCTTCGCGGACGTGGTCGTGAATGTTGCGCACGAACGAGTGAGCGATCTGCGAGATGTGCACGAGACCCGTCTCGCCGTTCTCGAACTGGATGAACGCGCCGAAGTCGGTCACGCGCGTTACGCGGCCCTCCACGACCGCGCCGGAATCAAGCTGCACCAAAGGTGTTCTCCTTGAAAAGCATGAGGCTCATGGTACACCATCCCCCGCACCCGTGCGCGGCAGGTCCGCACACGTTCCGTGCGAGCGTGAACGCCACCTGAGCCGACCTCTCAGAAAGGCCCTCCGGCACGGGCACTCCCACCTCACCCTGGACCGGGTCCAGCGCGGCCCGCACCGCCGCCCGCGCGGGCCGGTCGGGGGGCGCGGATGCTCTAGATTGGCCTCATGAAGTTGCGCGGCACGCTTGGCGGCATGAACCTCCTGCTGGAACCCACGGACACGGCCGGGTCGGTCGCCGAGGCACTCGGCGTGCGCGCCGCGCTGCTGACCGGGCAGATCACGCTGGAACTCCAGTCGGACGTGGACCCGGCCGCACTGGAAGAAGCCCTGCTGCACATCCGCGCCGCCGGGGGCACGCCGGGCCGGGTCCGCGCCGCCCGCCAGCCCGCCCCGCCCGCCCCGACTGCCAGCGCCGCCATACCCGCGCCCACCCCCCCCACCCTGCCGGCAGCCGCACCGGCCGCGCCCGCACCGGCGGCCGGTCTGCCCGGCGGGCGCACCGTGATCGTGCCGCACACCCTGCGCGCCGGATTCCGGGGCGAGTACCCCGGCAGCGTGATCGTGCTGGGCGACGTGAACCCCGGCGCGGAAGTCATGGCCGGAGGGGACGTGATCGTCATCGGCGCGCTGCGTGGCCTCGCGCACGCCGGGCAGGGCGGCCACAGCGACGCCATCGTGTGGGCCAGACCCATCGCCAGCCCGCAACTGCGCATCGGAAACGCCGTCGCCCGCGCCCCCGAAGGCAGCAGCCTCAGCAACATGCGCCACCGCGAGGACCAACCCACTGCCGAAGTCGCCCGCCTGCACGCCGGAACCATCCAGATCGACACGCAGAAGTAGGTTGATGGCTGATGGCTGATGGCTGATGGCTGATGGCTGATGGCTGATGGCTGATGGTCAACAGCGTGTGCGCGGCCCGGCCGGCCACGTCAAGGCCAGTTACGTCAAGGCCGGCCATGTCAGGGCCAGCCACTCCCCACTTCCCTCCTACATGGCCGGGAAGCGCACGCCGCCCAGTTCGCGGTTCAGGTGGGCAGCCAGGGACAGCAGGCGGCCGTCCTGTCCGGCGGGGGCGACCAGCAGGACGCCGCTGGGGGGCGCGCCGGTGTCGGTGCCGGGAGGGGTGACGGGCAGCGCGAGGCTGGGGTAACCGGCCTTGGCGGCCAGGGCGCAGCCGTGAATGCCGGGAAAGACCAGCAGATCGAGGCCCTCGGCGAACAGTTGATCGAAACCCCGGGTGCGGGTCAGGCGCAGGTCGCGGGCGCGGGCGCGGCGGTAGTTGGTTTCGCTGGTGTCGCCGCGGGTGCCCTGCGCGGCGTGCAGCAGGGTCTGCCCGTAGCGCAGCAGGCGTTCGGGGTCGCGGTCGCCCGCGTCGATGACCTCGCGGAGGCTGCGGGGGCCGTCGGTGACGCCCGCGAGGTAGGCGTTCAGGTCACTGGCGAATTCGTATTCGAGGACTTCCATGTTCCAGCCGGTCCCGTCGAGTTCGGCGCGGGTGGGGAACGTCTGGTCGTGGGTGGTGGCGTTCAGGTCGGTCAGGAGCGCGGCGATGTGGTCGAACGCGGCCTGCTCGGCCGGACTGACGTGCGGTTCGTCCCGGATGAGGCCGACGTGCGCGCCGTTGAGGGCCGTCTCGCGGATCTGGAGGTCCGGGACGGGCAGGAGGCGGCTGGACTCGTCGTGCGGGTCGGGTCCGGCGATCACGGTCAGGATCAGGGCGGCGTCGCGGGCGCTGCGGGTGATGGGTCCGGCGGTGTCCTGGCTGTGGCTGATGGGAACGATACCGGTGCGGGGCACGAGGCCCAGGGTGGGTTTCAGGCCGATCATGCCGTTCTGGTGGGCGGGACTGACGATGCTGCCGCTGGTTTCGGTGCCGATGGCGGCGGCGCACAGGCGCGCGGCGACGGCCACGCCACTGCCGCTGCTGCTGCCGCCGGTGTCCCGGTCTGCCTGCCAGGGGTTGACGGTCTGCCCGCCCATGCTGGAGTACCCGTTGCGCATGCCGACGGTCATGAAGTTCGCCCATTCGGTCATGTTGGCCTTGCCGAGAATCACGGCCCCGGCGGCCCGCAGGCGCGCGACGAGCGGCGCGTCGTGCGTGGGGACGTGCGCGCGCAGCAGCAGGCTTCCGGCGGTGGTGGGCAGGCCGGCCACGTCGATGTTGTCCTTGATCAGGATGGGCACGCCGTGCAGCGGGCCGCGCCGGTCGGCGCTCAGGGTGTCCAGGGTGTCGGCGTCGGCCTGCGCGGCGGGGTTGACGGTGATCACGGCGCGCAGGGCGGGGTTCAGGGCGTTCAGGCGGCTCAGGTAGGTGCGGACGGCCTCGCTGGCGGTCAGGTCGCCGCGGCGGGTGGCGGCGGCCAGCGAGCAGGCGTCCAGATCCAGGATCGGGTCGGGCATGGTCAGGGTCACGCTGCTCACTGTACGCACGTCTAAGCGCCGGTGCCGTGTGATGGAACGCGGTGCGCTAGCCTCGGGCGCATGAGCACAAGCGCCTCCCGCCTGACGATCGCCTTTCAGGGCAACCCCGGTTCCTACGGCGAGATTGCCGCGCTGAGTGCGCTGGGCGAGGGCCGGGACGTGGATACGCGCGGCTACCCGACCTTTCATGAGGTCGCGCGGGCCGTGGAGGCAGGCGAGGCGGATTTCGGGGTGCTGCCGGTCGAGAACAGCCTGATGGGCGCCATTCATCAGGCGATCGACGTGCTGACCGACACGGACCTGCACGTGTCCGGTGAGGTCGTGGTGCGGGTGTCGCACTGCCTGATGGCGCTGCCCGGCGTGGCGCTGGAGGACATCCGGCGCGTGGCGAGTCAGCAGCCGGCGCTGGATCAGTGCACCGTCCTGATCCGCAAGCACGGGTGGCAGCCGGTCGCGGCGCACGACACGGCCGGAAGTGCCAAGAACCTCGCGCAGAGCGGCGAGCGGGACCTCGCGGCGATCGCCAGCAGCCGCGCGGCGGAACTGTACGGCCTGAACGTCCTGCAACGCGAGATCGAGGACGAGCCGTACAACTTCACGCGGTTCATGGTGCTGTCGCGTACGGAGCCCGCGCCGAGCGACGCGCCGCACAAGACGAGTCTGGTGTTCGCGGTGCGGCACACGCCGGGCTTCCTGGTCGAGACGCTGAACGAGCTGCGCGGCCTGAACCTGAGCCGCATCGAGAGCCGTCCGCGCCGGGACCGCGCCTGGAGTTACCTGATGTACGTGGATATCGAGGGGGACGCCCGTGATCCGCGCGTGGCGCAGGCGCTGGCGGGGGTGCTGCGTAAGGCCAGTTACGCGAAGATCATCGGGTCGTACCCGGCGGCGCAGGGCACGGTCGGGTAGGGGCGCCTGTCCACTCCACCCCCCTTTTGCTGGGGTGGGGGTGCGCTATGCTGCCCGTATCGTGCCCGCCGGGCGCGGTCATCCAGAATCGCCGGAGGGGATTTTCTGCCCTGTGATGGCGAGGCAACCGGCCCTCATTGCGGCAACGGTGCTTTCAGAAGAGACCCGCGTGGGTGCGCTGACGATGGCGCGAGCGGGGACGATGGCCCAGAAGCGGCGCAGCACTCGCGCAAGGACTTTCCATGGCCGCCACCGGGCGGCCTTCTGCAGTACAGGGGTGGACCATGAGCACGGACATTCGCGCCGAGGCGCGCAAGAGAATCCTGATTCTGGACGGAGCGTGGGGCACGCAACTCCAGCAGGCCGGACTGACCGAGGCCGACTTCCGCTGGGACGGGGCCGATCCCATGCGGATGTACCGGGGGAACTTCGACCTGCTGCAACTGACGAAGCCGGACGTGATCCGCGCCGTGCACCGGGCGTACTTCGAGGCGGGCGCGGATATCGCCAGCACGAACACCTTCAATTCCACGACGATCAGTCAGGCGGATTACGGCACAGAGGCGCTGGCGCGCGAGATGAACGTGCAGGGCACGCGGCTGGCGCGCGAGGTGGCCGACGAGTTCACGGCCCGTGATGGCAGGCCGCGCTGGGTGGCGGGGAGCATCGGCCCGACGAACCGCACCGCGACCCTCTCGCCGGACGTGGAACGCCCGGAGTTCCGCAACGTCACCTACGACGATCTGGTGGCTGCGTATACCGAGGCCGCCGAGGGCCTGATCGAGGGCGGCGCGGACCTGCTGCTGCTCGAAACCGTGTTCGACACCCTGAACGCCAAGGCGGCACTGTTCGCCTGCGAGGAGGCCTTCGCGCGCACCGGAAAGACCCTGCCGGTCATGCTGTCGGGCACGATCACAGACGCATCCGGGCGTACGCTGAGCGGGCAGACGCCGGAAGCATTCGCGATCAGCACCGGGCACGCGAACCTGTTCAGCCTGGGTCTGAACTGCGCGCTGGGCGCTGATCTGCTGCGCCCCCACCTGCGCGAGATCGCCGCGAACACGGACGCGCTGGTCTCCGTCCACCCGAACGCGGGCCTGCCGAACGCCTTCGGCGAGTACGACGAGACGCCCGAGCAGACGGCCGCCGTGCTGGGCGAGTTCGCCCGCTCGGGGCTGGTGAACATCGTGGGTGGGTGCTGCGGCACCACGCCCGAGCACATCCGCGCGATTGCCGAAGCGGTGCAGGGCGTGCCGCCGCGCACCGCCCCCGAGCAGCCCGCCGTGCTGCGCCTGAGCGGCCTGGAACCCCTGAACGTCACGCCGGAACTGAACTTCGTGAACGTCGGCGAGCGCACCAACGTGACCGGCAGCCCCAAATTTGCCAAGGCCATCCTGGCCGGGGATTACGACGCGGGCCTGAAGATCGCGCGGCAGCAGGTCGAGAACGGCGCGCAGATCGTGGACGTGAACTTCGACGAGGGCATGCTGGACGGCGAGGCGGCCATGGTGAAGTTCCTGAACCTGCTGGCCGGGGAGCCGGACATCAGCCGCGTGCCGCTGATGCTGGATTCCAGCAAGTGGGAGATTCTGGAGGCGGGCCTCAAGCGCGTGCAGGGCAAGGCGGTCGTGAACTCGATCAGCCTGAAGGACGGCGAGGAGAAGTTCCTGGAACGCGCCCGCCTGCTGCGCCGCTACGGGGCGGCGGCGGTCGTCATGGCCTTCGACGAGCAGGGACAGGCGGACAACCTGGAACGGCGCATCGAGATCACCTCCCGCGCCTACCGCCTGCTGACCGAGGAGGTGGGCTTCCCGGCGCAGGACATCATCTTCGACCCGAACGTCCTGACCGTCGCGACCGGCATCGAGGAGCACGACCGCTACGCCATCGACTTCATCGAGGCGACCCGCTGGATCAAGGCGAACCTGCCGGGTGCCCTCGTGTCGGGCGGGATCAGCAACGTGTCGTTCAGTTTCCGGGGGAACAACCACGTGCGCGAGGCGATGCACGCCGTGTTCCTGTACCACGCGATCCGCGCGGGGCTGGACATGGGTATCGTGAACGCCGGGATGCTCGCCGTGTACGAGGACATCGAACCCGAGCTGCGCGACGCGGTGGAGGACGTGATCCTGGCCCGCCGCCCTGATGCAACCGAACGGCTGCTGGAACTCGCCGACCGCTACAAGGGCATCAAGCGCGAGGTCGGCGCGGGCAGCCCCTGGCGTGACCTGCCGGTGCAGGAGCGGCTGAAGCACGCGCTGGTACAGGGCATCGCGGACTTCGTGGACGCGGACGCCGAGGAGGCGTATCAGGAACTCGGCTCGCCGCTGAAGGTCATCGAGGGACCGCTGATGGACGGCATGAACGTCGTGGGCGACCTGTTCGGGGCCGGGAAGATGTTCCTCCCACAGGTCGTGAAGTCCGCCCGCGTGATGAAACGCGCCGTGGCGTACCTCACGCCGTACATGGAGGCGGAAAAGCAGGAGGCGGGCGGCAAGGGCAGGGTGCTCATGGCGACCGTGAAGGGCGACGTGCACGACATCGGCAAGAACATCGTCGGCGTGGTGCTGGCCTGCAACGGCTATCAGGTCACCGACCTGGGCGTGATGGTGCCCACCGACAGGATTCTCGACGAGGCCGAGCGGATCGGCGCGGACGTGATCGGCCTGAGCGGCCTGATCACCCCCAGCCTGGACGAGATGGTCACCGTGGCCCGCGAGATGACGCGGCGCGGCATGACGCAGCCCCTCCTGATCGGCGGGGCGACCACCAGCCGCGCGCACACCGCCGTGAAGATCGACCCCGCCTACCCCGGCCCGGTCGTGCACGTGCTGGACGCCAGCCGCGCCGTGACGACCACCGCCGACCTGCTGGCCGACCCGCGCGGCGTGCAGGAGCGCGTGCGCGAGGAGTACGACGCCCTGCGTGAACGGCACGGCGAACGCACCATCCGCCTGATCCCCATCGAGGCCGCCCGCGAGCGCGCCCCGATCCTCTCCCCCACCGTGCCCCCCGCGCCGCGCGAACCGGGCCGCCAGATCATCGAGCAGCCCATCGCGGAGCTGCTGGACTTCATCGACTGGACGCCCTTTTTCATCGCCTGGGAGATGAAGGGCATCTACCCGAACATCCTGACCGACCCCCTGCGCGGCGAGGAAGCTCGCAAGTTGTTCGCCGACGCCCAGGCGCTATTGCAGCGCGCCATCGACGAGAAGCTCCTGACCGCGCGCGGCGTGATCGGCCTGTGGCCCGCCACGCGCGACGGCGACGACATCGTGGTCGGAGCAGATGGCAGATGGCCTCAGGCAGATGGGCAGCCATCCGCGATCAGCCATCCGCCTGCCGTCCGCCTCCACACCCTGCGTCAGCAGCGCGAGCAGAACACCCCGAACGTCGCGCTGGCGGACTTCGTCGCGCCGCACGGTGACCACATCGGGGCGTTCGCGGTCGCCATTCACGGCGCGGACGAACTGGCCCGCGCGTTCGAGGCCGAGCACGACGACTACAACTCCATTCTGGTGAAGGCAGTCGCCGACCGGCTGGCCGAGGCCTTCGCGGAGAAACTGCACCGCGACGTCCGCACGCGCCACTGGGGCTACGCGCCGGACGAGACGCTGGGCAACGACGACCTGATCCGCGAACGGTACGACGGCATCCGCCCCGCGCCCGGCTACCCCGCGCAGCCCGACCACACCGAGAAACGCACCCTGTTCCGCCTGCTGAACGCCGCCGAGATCGGCCTGGAACTGACCGAGTCGTGCGCCATGTGGCCCGCCGCCGCCGTGTCCGGCTTCTACTTCGCGCACCCGGACTCCCGGTACTTCGCAGTCGGCCGGATCGGCCGCGATCAGGTGCAGGACTACGCCCGGCGCAAGGGCATGCCGCTGGACGAGGTGGAACGCTGGCTGGGACCGATCCTCGCGTATGACGCGGGGGTGGCGGATGGCGAAAGGCAGATAGCTGATGGCAGGGCCGCGCCTTCGACCATCGACCTTCAGCCTTCTGCGGCGGCCGGAGGCCGCCCATGACCCGCGTGTCCGTGGAGCTCGTGCCCCGCTCGCGCAGCGGCCTGCGGGCCGAGATCGCGCAGGTGGCGGCGGCGCTGCCGGGCGTGGATACGGTGAACATTCCTGACCTGACGCGTTACTCGCTGCGGTCGTGGCTGGGCTGCGCGTTCGCCCGGCCCGGTCACCGGACGGTGCCGCACCTGCGGGCCGTGGATTTCAATCCGCGTGAGCCGCTGCCGTTCCTGGGCACGCTGGACGAGCACGGCATCACCGAGGTGCTGGTCGTGACGGGCGACGCTCCGGCCGACATGAGCGCGCGGGTGTACGACCAGGACGCCGTGGACCTGATCCGCCGCCTGCACCGCGACGCGCCGCACCTGACCGTGTACGCCGGACTGGACCCGTACCGGCAGTCGTTCGCGCGGGAACGCGATTACCTGGAACGCAAACTGGATGCGGGCGCGGCCGGGTTCTTCACGCAACCGTTCTTCGATCTGCGGGTCATGGACGCCTACAGCGACCTGATCCCGGACGGCGCGCAGATGTGGTGGGGTGCGACCAGCATCCTGACGGAAAGCAGCCTGAACTACTGGCGGGCACGGAATCACGCCGTGTTCCCCCGCTCCTTCGCGCCCACCCTGGAGTGCAACCGTGCCTTCGCCGCCGACCTGCTCGCCTTCGCGCGGGAGCGCGGTCAGCACGCGTACTTCATGCCGGTGAAGGTGGACGTGCAGGCGTACCTGGAAGGGATTCTCTGAGCGACAGGCTTTACACGACCCCGGCCCCCGGCTGAAGCCAGAAAAGTAGATCAGCACCCCGGACCGTCCCACCGATCACCTGACCGCCGACTGCCACCGGCCGTCGTGCGCGAAGCGCGCGGGCCTGCAAGGGGGGCGGAAGGATGGCGTCGAGGCCGGACCCGTCACCGACCAACACAAACACGCCGCGCCGAAAGAAACTCTTGCCCAGTGCAACGCTGCTCCCCCGTCCCCCCTGGGGATGGGGGTTGGGGGGTGGGGCCACCAACGAAAAGAGCCTCCCCCATCATCCGGGAAGGCTCCTATCGGGAAGCTTCAGCTGTTGTCGATGACCACCGTGAAGGTCCGGCTGATCTTGCCGTTGGCGGGGACGTCCACGCGCAGGTTCGCGGTTCCCTGGTTCTTGACGGGGGCGCTGGTGTCGATGATGATGACGCGCCCGCCGATGCGTTCGGTGACCTCGGCGCGGACGGTGCGGTCCTTGCTGCTCTCGAAGGCGTAGGTGACCTTGTAGGTGGTTTTGGTGACGTTGCCCTTGGCGTCCTTGACCTGGGCGGTCTGGGCGGCGGTGCGGGTGTACTCGATGTCGGGGTCTTCGCCCAGGGAGAAGTCGATGGTGCCGCCCTTGCGGGTGTCGGGGAGGGTGGTCTGGCCGACGAGGCGGCCGTCTTCGCGGACGGTGAGGGGTCCGGCGGGGAGGCGCTGGTCGGCTTCCAGGCGGTAGGAGCGGTTGAGGGTGCCGGTGCGGGTGTCGGTGCCGAAGTAGGTGTCGAGTCCGGCGTAGCGTTCGAATCGGCTGAGTTTGGGTGTCAGGAACGGCAGGGTGATGACGGAGTTGGCGGGCAGCGTGAAGGGGGTGGTGAGGTCGTAGCGGGTCAGGCCGCGCAGTTCGCCCTGGCTCTGGATCTTGGGGGCGGGGGCGGCGGCGGTGGGGACGGCGCGCATGACCATGTCGGCAGCGAATCCGGCCGCTTCGGCCTGGGGGTTGGCCTGCACGGTGACGTCTCCGGCGTACAGTTCGGTGTTCTGCACGTCGTAGGCGAGGTCGGTGGTGTTGCGCAGGTCGGCCAGGGCGGTCAGGTTCGCGCCGGCGCTGCTGGCGTTCAGGGTGTAGCGGGGGCTCCAGGTGACGGCGCGGGTCAGGTAGGTCAGGGTGCCGGTTCCGGCGCGGGGCAGGGTGTAGGTCAGGGTCTGGCTGGGGCTCTGGGGGTTCAGGGGGGGCGCGGCGCTGAAGGACAGGTCCTCGAAGCGCACGTTGAAGAACCGGCCCTGGGCGTCCCTGACGAGCAGGTCGCGGGCGCGCACGAGCGTGACGGGTTCGGTGGTGTCGCCGCGGCGCAGGAACACGGTCTGGCCTTCGAGGCCGCTCAGCCAGTTGCTCTGGAGGGTCTGGGCGGCGCTGCTGAACGGCAGGCCTTCGAGGTCGAGGCTGCCGGGCAGCACGCTTTCCCAGGCGGACTGCGGCAGGGTGACGTTCAGGCTGGTGCCGGTGGCGGTGACGGACTGGCGGACTTCGGTGAAGCTGGGGTAGATGCGCAGATCGGCGGCGCTGGCACTTCCGAGGGCGAGGGCGGTGGCGACGGCAGCGGCGACGGACAGGCTGTTTTTCATGTCCGCATGGTGACCCGGCCCTCATTATGAGATGTGAGAGGTCCGGTCAGAATAGGAACAGAAAAACCCGCCTTCCCAGTCGGGTCGGCGGGCTGTCCAAACTCTGTGGACGTTTACAGGATGTCGTCGCGGATGCAGGCCTTGAAGTGGCCGGGGCTGACTTCACGCAGTTCCGGGACGATGTTCGCGCAGTCGGCGATCGCGTAGCGGCAACGGGTGCGGAACACGCAACCCGACGGCGGGTTGATCGGGCTGGGAATGTCGCCTTCCAGGATGATGCGCTGGCGTTTGATGGTCGGGTCCGGCACGGGCGCCGCCGAGAGGAGCGCCTCGGTGTAGGGGTGCTTGGGGCTGGTGTTCAGCTGGCGGCTGGGCGCGATCTCCATGACGCGGCCCAGGTACATCACGATGATGCGGTCGCAGATGTACTCGACGACCGCGAGGTCGTGCGCGATGAACAGCACGGTCAGGCCCAGTTCTTCCTGCAGGTCCTGGAGGAGGTTCACGACCTGCGCCTGGATGGACACGTCGAGCGCGGAGACGGGCTCGTCGGCGACGATGAACGCGGGGTCCACGGCGAGGGCGCGGGCGATCCCGATGCGCTGGCGCTGGCCGCCGCTGAACTCGTGCGGGTAGCGGCGCATGTGCTCGGGGCGCAGGCCGACCTTCTGCAGCAGTTCGGCGATGCGGTCGATGCGGCCCTTGCCGGGGTGCAGGTTGTGGATCTGCATGGCCTCGCCGATGATGTCGCTGACCGTCATGCGGGGGTTCAGGCTGGCGAAGGGATCCTGGAAGATGATCTGCATCTCGCGGCGGTAGTCACGCATCTGCCCCTTGGACAGTTTGGTGATGTCGGTGCCGTTGAACAGCACCTGCCCGCCGGTCGGTTCGATCAGGCGCAGGATGGCGCGTCCGGCGGTGGTCTTGCCGGAACCGGATTCGCCCACCAGTCCGACGACCTCGCCGCGTCCGATGCGGAAGGTGATGTCGTTGACGGCCTTGACGTTCCCGACCACGCGTGACAGCAGGCCGCCGCGAATGGGGAAGTACTTTTCGAGGTTGTTGACTTCCAGCAGCGTGTCGCCCGTGGCGGGCATGGCGCGGCGGTTCTGGACGGTGGTGGCGGTCATGCGGTTACCTCGGCCTGCACCTGTTCGAATTCGCGCCAGCGGATGCAGCGGGACATGTGGCCGTGGCCGGTGTCTTCAAGGGCCGGAACGGCCTTGGAGCAGTCGGGCACGGCGAACTTGCAGCGCGGCTCGAAGGCGCAGCCGCTGGGCAGGTTCAGGGGGTTGGGAACGTTGCCGGGAATGGCTTCCAGGCGGCCCTTGGGCTGGCCGGGTTCGTGCGCCTCGCCGGGGCGGGGAATGGAGTTCAGCAGGCCCATGGTGTACGGGTGGCGGGGTGCCTTGAAGATCTCGACGACGTCGCCTTCCTCGACCACGCGGCCGCCGTACATGACCACCACGCGGTCGGCCATCTCGGCGACCACGCCGAGGTTGTGCGTGATGAACAGGATGCTCATGCCCACGTCGGACTGCAACTTGCGCATCAGGTCCAGAATCTGCGCCTGGATGGTCACGTCGAGCGCGGTGGTGGGCTCGTCGGCGATCAGCAGGGCCGGTTTGCACGACAGGGCCATGGCGATCATGACGCGCTGACGCATCCCACCGGACATCTGGTGCGGGTACTCGTTCACGCGTTTCTCGGGGGCGGGGATGCCCACGAAGCGCAGCATGTCGGTCGCGACGTCCATGGCCTCTTTCTTGTTCTTGCCCTGGTGCAGCATGACGGCCTCGGCGATCTGGTCACCGACGGTGTAGACCGGGTTGAGGCTGGTCATGGGTTCCTGGAAGATCATGCTGATGTCGTTGCCGCGAATCTTGCGCATCTCGGCTTCGCTCAGGTTCACGATGTCCTTCTGCACGCCGTCCTTGCCGGTGAACAGAATCTCGCCTTCCACGATCTTGCCGGGCGGCATGGGAATCAGGCGCATGACGGACAGGCTGGTCACGCTCTTGCCGGAGCCGGATTCGCCCACGACGGCGAGCGTCTCGCCTTTCTTGATGTGGAAGGTCACGCCGTCCACGCTCTTGACGACGCCGTCGTCGGTATTGAAGTACGTCTTGAGACCGTTCACGGCCAGCAGGACTTCACCCTGATGGGTCATGGTTCCTCCGATTTAAACACGAGTAGCATGATACTACGTCGCCTAGGTGAGTTAGCGGCGGCGGCGGGGGTCGAAGGCGTCGCGCAGTCCGTCACCCACGAACTGCCAGCCCAGGACGGCCAGGACGATGAACAGGCCCGGGATCATCACCCAGGGGCGGGAATCGAGGGTCTCGAAACCCCCGGCCTGCGCCAGTGACAGCAGACTGCCCCACGACGCGAAGGGTTCGACAATGCCGATCCCGATGAAGCTCAGGCCGCTTTCCGTGAGGATGTATCCGGGAATGGCCAGTGACATGGCGATGATGATAAACGTGGCACTGTTTGGGATCAGGTGCTGCCCGATGATACGGGCGTCCGAGGCGCCCAGCGCGGTGGCGGCCTGCACGTAGTCCTGCTCGCGTCCGGACAGGATCTGGCCGCGCACGACGCGGGCAATGCCGCCCCAGCTGACGAATGCCAGCAGCGCCACCACGATATAGAACACCAGGATGGGGTTGGCGTTCAGGGGGAACATGGCGCGCAGCAGGATCAGCAGGAACAGTTCGGGAATGGCGGACAGCACCTCGACCATACGCATGATCAGGGTGTCGGCCAGCCCCCGGAAGTACCCGGCGACGCCGCCCAGGACCAGCCCCAGCAGGAGCGAGAAGACCGACGCGATGATGCCGATGGTCATGGAGATCTGCGAACCGTACATGACGCGGGAGAACTGGTCACGACCGTAGTTGTCGCTGCCCCACAGGTACAGTTTGCACTGGTCGCTGACGCCGAAGAGTTTCAGGCTGCTGGGGATGAAGCCCAGGAACCGGTAGCTGCGTCCTTCAATGTCCGGGTTACGCACGAAGAAGTTCACGGGGCACACGACGGCCGGGTCCTCCACGTACTTGTCACGGAAGGTTTCCATGTCGATCTCGCGTTTCAGGCCGTTCACGTACGGCGCGAACTTCCCGTCCGCGTCACGCCAGTGGATGGGGGTGGGCGGCGCCCACGAGATGCGGTCGGTGGTGGAGTACTCGGCCAGTCCGTACGGCGCGAGAAAACCGGCGAACAGGGTGATCAGGTACAGGAACGCCAGGATCACCATGCCGGCGCGTGCCAGCGGGTTGCGCAGGAACTGCGTGCGGACGATGCTCCACTGACTCTGGGATTTCTTGGGGGCCGTTTTGGCCGGGAGGGTGGTGGTCAAGGGAGAGCCTTCCTTTACGAGTACCGGATGCGGGGGTCGACAGAGGCCAGCAGCAGGTCGGCCAGCAGGTTACCGGCCATGTACAGCAACGTGCCGAGCGCCGTGACGGCCATCAGGATGTACAGGTCCTGGTTGTTCAGGGCGTTGAGTTGCAGCGGCGTCAGGCCGGGCCAGTTGAACACGATCTCCAGGAATCCGGCGCCGCCGATCAGGGCTGGCAGCAGGCCGCCCAGTCCGGCGATGGTGGGCACGATGGCCAGGCGGAAGGCGTGCTTGTACACCACCACGCGTTCCGTGAGTCCCTTGGCGCGTGCGGTGCGGATGAAGTCCTGGTTCAGCACCTCGAGCATCTGCCCGCGAATGAAGCGGCTGTCGCTGCTGATGCCGCGCAACACCAGGATGACGCTGGGAATCAGGGCGTGCAGGAAGACGTCCCAGAAGCGGCGTAGGCCGTCCACGTCCGGGGGCAGGACCGTGCTGGCCTTACCGCCCAGCGGCATGTCCCAGCCAAAGTTCTGCTTGAGTTTCAGCATGCCGTAGATGACCAGCAGACCGAAGAAGAATGACGGGACGCCCAGACCGATGTACGCCAGGACCGTGAAGAAACGGTCGCCCAGGCTGTAGGGTTTCATGGCGCTGTACACGCCGATGGGGATGGACACGGCGAAGTGCAGGACCGTGCTGATACCCACCAGGATCAGGCTGTTCAGGAACGGCCCGGCGATCAGTTCGGCCACGGGACGGCGGTACTGGAAGGAGTCGCCCAGGTCGCCCATCAGCAGGTTCTTGAACCAGTACACGTACTGAAGCAGGACCGGCTGGTCCAGGCCGAACTGGGTGCGCAGCCGCTCGATGGTCTCGGGCCGCACCGTGGGGTTTTCCTTAAGGGCGGACAGGAAGTCACCGGGGGCGGCCTGGGTGATCAGGAACGCCACCAGGGTGGCCAGGATGAATGTGGGAATGAAATGCAGCACGCGCCGCGCGATGTACTGAAGCACTGTGACCTCATGGAATGACTGGGCAGTAACTGGGCTCGGCGAGGAAAATTCAGTGGGTGGGGCCCGAGACGTGAATCCCGCAAAAGGAGGCGCGGAAGGCCGTGTAATCCGGCTCCGCGCCCCTGGTGGTGGTGGGTTCGTTCCGCGCCCCTGCCCGCCTCTCTGTTCAAGTATGCACGGCGACGCACCTGAACTGTAGGGGCAGACGCGGGGTGGTCAGGGGACCCGGCGTGCGCTCAGCGCTTGATCCAGGTCAGGTCCAGGACGCGCGGCCCGAACAGGGCGCTGGCGTTCAGGGAGTTGATGGAGGCGCGGGGCAGTTCGCCCTGCACGCGGTTGGTCCAGGCGTAGTGGACGGTCTGCGCGGCCAGCTGAATGTACGGCTGGTTGTCGGACTCGATCTTCTGGATCTGCGCGGCGATGGCCTTGCGGGCAGCGAGGTTGAACTCGGCGCGGCCCTTCCAGTACAGGTTGATGGTCTGCGTTTCGAAGGGGAAGCGGCACTTGCTGCTCTGGTTGAACATGTGCAGGTTGCCGCCGTCGGGCAGGTCCTTGCACTCGATGACGCTGGGGCCGGACACCGGGAAGACCTTCCCGCCGCCGACGAGTCCGATGATGATCGCGTCGAAGTTGCGGCGGCCGAAGCCCTCCTTGGCGTCGAGCAGGCTGGTCATCTGGTTGAAGGCGATGAAGCTGGTGTTGACCTTCACGCCGACCTTCTTGGCCTCGTCCTGGATGATCTTGGCGTAGCCCTGGCGACGGGTGTTCTCGGCGTTGGTGATCAGGGTGAACTCGGCCTTGTTACCGGCCTTGTCGACCAGGATGCCGTCGGCGCCCTTCTTGGTGAAGCCGATCTCGGCCAGCAGTTTGGCGGCGGCGGCGGGGTTGTACTTGAAGCGGTCCATGCCACTGGGAATCCAGTCCTTGTACACGGGGTACACGCCGGTGTAGGTGGGCTGGCCCAGACCGCCGAGGGTCAGGTCGACCATGGCGTCGCGGTTCACGAGCATGCTCATGGCCTGACGGAACTTGACGTTGCTGAACAGTTTGCCCTTGGCGCTGCTGCTGTCGTCCATGTTGAAGACCATGAAGTCGCTGCTGGCGCGGGCGCTGGCGTTGGCGATCAGGCTCGCGCTGAGCTTCTTGCCGTCGATGGCTGCCTTGACCTGCGCGAGGCGGTCGCGGTTGTCCGGGGCGTACACGTCGGCGTTGCCGCCCAGGAATTGGGCCAGCTGGGCGTTCTGGTCAGCGACGATGTTGATCTGCACGCCGTCCATGTAGGGCAGGCTCTTGCCCGCGCTGTCCTTGTTCCACTCGCCGTAGTAAGGGTTCTTTTTCAGGACGGCGCGTTCGCCCGGCAGGTAACGGTCAAGCGTGAAAGGGCCGCTGGTGACGATGCTGTCGGGATTGGTGCCGATGCTCCACATGGCCTTGACGCCGTCGGCACCCTTGGCCTTGAAGACGGGCATGAACACGTGGGTAGGTTCGGGTTCCAGGCCGGTCAGGAATTCCAGGGCGGTGACGTCGGGTTTGGGGAACACGACCTTGATGGTGTCGGCGTCGACCTTGGTGACCTTGATGGGCTGGTCGTTGATGAAGTAGGAGTCGTAGCTGTTGCTGCCGATGTCCTTGTTGCTGTGCAGGGTGGCGCTGGTGATGAAGTCGTCGGCGGTGATGGCCTTGCCGTCACTCCACTTCATGCCCTTGCGGATGTCGAAGGTGAATGTGCGCTTGTCGGCCGACTGAGTGTATTTCTCGGCCATGTAGGGCAGGAAATCGTCGGTGATGGGGTCCTGAATCAGCAGGCTGCCGGCGTTCAGGGTGCCGGACGGGCCAATCAGGCTGGGGCTCTCGGAGGTGACGAAGGGGTTCAGGGTCTTGAAGTCCTGAAGGTTGACAGCGCGCAGCGTGCCGCCGGTCTGCACTTCGCTGGGCTTGTTGCTGCTCCAGCTGGCGGGCGCGACGAAGGGGGCGGCGGCGGCGGAGCTGATCGCCATCGCGGTCATTACGAACAGAAGTTTATTCATGGTGCCTCCGGGTGGTTCTGGAAAACGGCAACGATCCGGCAGGGGCCGTGGTCGTCGCGTTTGGTTGAATGGGTTTCCAGCCCGGTCAATATATGGACTGGCTTAGTTCAGGTCAAGGAAAGAACAAACTGACGGGTGCGCTTCTCATGAATTCGGTGCGTTTTGCTTAATTGTGTTTACAGTCGCCGTCAGTTTGCCATTCTTTCCTGGCGTATGCCAGATCGAATTGTGACCTTTATCTGGTGGCCTGACACACGCCTGAATTCCTCATGCCAGGTCGTCATGACTGGTATAAAAACCAGACGTATAAAGATGCACCCAGAGACACGGGCACCCCGGTCATGATTCCAGCTGCCCCTTTCATGCTTCAGCCCTTCCAGTCCCCGTCCAGACGGCATGGACGGCGAGCGGCAGCACACGGCCACCTGCCCCCCCACCTGCGGCGCCCGGCAGACCCTGCATACGGACCATGCACACAGACCACCCACGACAGGACCGGGATACCCCCACGGGCATCCCGGTCAGATCGGCCACGCACCCACGGCGCGAGGCCCGCAGAACCTCAGCGCGAGACGAAGCCGATCAGCAGCGCCAGCAGCATGAAAAAGCCGCCCAGCACACTGGTGATCCGCACCAGGCCACCCTCGACCCCACGGCCGCCCAGCAGTGAACCGCCGGAGGCCATGCTGGCCGACAGACCGGCCTGCTTGGGCACCTGAAGCAGCACGAAGAACACCAGCGCCACGCACACCAGCGCGAACAGAACAAGGAACAGGTTCAGAATCATGACAGACCTCCTGGAAACAAACGGACAGCGCAGCCCAGACGCGAGCAGACGAAGCCGGATCAAACAATGAAAAGAGACTGGAGCGGGCGCGAGCAATCCGGACGGGCCGGGCAGGAACCGGGCGTGCCCTCCCCTGTCCCGGCAGTGTAGCAAAGGGGGTCACGCGCGCGCAGGGGCGGGGTGACACAGCACCTCGTCCGGACCTCAGCGCCTGCGGCCCCGCCCCCCGCGCGCGCGACCCGGCTTGCCGCTCAGAGTGCGGCCCAGCCCCGACTGCCCCAGTTTGCGGTACCCGCGCCGCAGCCCATGGTCCGGGCGTACCCCGTCGGCAATCAGGTGCAGCCACTGACTCAGGTAGTACCCCAGCGCGAACGGCGCGAGCACCGCCGCGTCCAGCGGTTCAGGCAGCGCCGGGAACCGCAGGGACGGCACCACGTAACTCAGCAGGCCCACCACCAGCGCCACCATGACCGCCAGGTACGCCAGCCGCGTCAGGGGACCCAGAATCCAGGTGTGGGACAGGCCACGGTGGCTGAACATCATGCCGTACGGTACCCACAGCACGCCCAGGATGCCCCAGTGGCGTTTGCTGTCCACGCGGCCCTCGGCGAGGTCCAGGTCCGGTGAGAGCAGGAACGTTCCGGCCGCGTACGCCAGCGTGAAATTCAGGGCCTGCACGGAGGTGACGCTCACGAGTTCCTGACGGGACGCGACCAGCGTGCCTGCCGCCAGGACGCTGTACGCCGCGATGTTGATGAGGTTATGAACACGTCCGCTGGGCACGCGCGTCATTGTGCCACCCGCCGGGCGCGGCGCCCGTGCCAAAGTTCACCCTGGAGGGCCGCGCGCCCGCCGGGGTTCATGCAACGTCAGGTGCGGTGCGTCATGCTGTACGGCACATGTCCCGCCACCCCGCCTCTGCCCTGCTGGGCCTGCTGGGCCTGACCCTGCTCAGCGCCTGCGACGTCACGTTCACGCCCGACATGAACCCGCCGGATACCGGGACCACGCCGGTTCCCACCACCCCCACCACCCTGGCCGACCGGACGGTACCGCTGGCGCAGGCCGCCAGTGCCACCCTGAACGTTCCCTTCAGCGGCACGTGGTCGGCCGTGAGCATACCCGCGTGGCTGCGCCTGAGCCAGCAGGCGGGCAGCGGGAACGTGGCCTTCACGGTCACGGCCGACCGGTCGCTGGTCACGCCCCTGGCAGCGGATCAGCAGACGCTCAGCGCGCCCCTGACGCTGTCCTGGAGTTCCGGGACCGGCAGCGCCGCCCGCAGCGGCACCGTCACCTGGACCGTCACCGCCGCGCAGTACAGCGTGACCGGCCGGGTCACGGCCCCCGCCCAGGCGCAGGGGAACGACATCGGCACGGCCGCCCCGCCCGCCCGCACCGACACGGCGCCGGAGGCGCGAGGCGTGATCGTGCGCTACCGGGCCACCCCGGACACCCTGGGCATCCAGGGCACGCCGGACACCCGGCAGGCGCAGCAGACCCAGCAGGCGCAGTGGCAGACCGTGACCCGGCAGGTCGCCCGCACCCTGAGCAGCGCCGGTCTGACCGGGCAGGCCATCCGCCCGCTGAGCAGCCGCAGCGTGGCCGTGCAGGTCAGTGACGTGCCCGCCGCGCTGGCCGCCCTGCGCGCCGACCCCAGCGTGGAATCCGTCACGCCGGACGTGATCCTGCGCGCCCAGGCGACCGCCGCGCCCGTCACGCCCACCGACCAGTACGCGCCCCTGCAATGGGCGTACCCGCTCACCGGGTACGGCGCCGTGTGGCGCGACATGGAAAGCGGCACGTACAGCAAAGCCGTGACCGTCGCCGTGATCGACACCGGCGTGCGTTTCGACCACCCGGACCTGAAAGGGCAACTGTGGCAGCCGGGCGAGGGCGCCATGGACCTGATCACCAGCACCGGCAACGGCGACGGCGACGGCCCCGACACCGACCCCACCGACCCGGCCGTTCCCGGCCGCAGCACCGGCAGTCACGGCACGCACGTGACCGGCATCATCGCCGCCCGCTGGGGCCTGAACGACGCCAGTTGCGCCGCGTGCAGCCTGACCGGCGTGGTCGGCGCGACCCGCACCGCCAACGTGAAGGTCCTGCCCGTACGCGTGATCGACGCGACCGGCAACGCCACCGAATCCGACGTGGCGCTCGCCATCCGCTACGCCGCCGGGCTGCCCGTCAGCGTGAACGGCGTCATGACCCGCACCCCGCACGCCGCGCAGGTCATCAACCTCAGCCTCGGCGGGGCCACCAGCGCCGCCAACGCCCAGGAAATGTGCGACGCCGTGCAGGACGCCACGGCCGCCGGGAGTCTCGTGGTGGCCGCCGCCGGGAACGGCTACGGCACCCTCCCCTACTACCCCGCCGCCTGCCCCGGCGCGGTCGCCGTGGCCAGCGTCACCCTCTCCGGCGGCAGCGCCCCGGTCCGCTCGACGTTCAGTAACGCCTACCCGCAGGTGCAGCTCGCCGCGCCCGGCGGGGCCGACCCATACACGCAGGGCACCTTCAACGGCGCCGCCCTGAACGGCAAACCCATGCCCGACATGATCCTCTCGACCAGCTGGGACTACCAGAAGAACGAACCCAACTACGAACTGGAAGTCGGGACCAGTCAGGCCAGCCCGCAGGTCGCCGCGCTGGCCGCGCTGCTGCTCTCCAAGGGCGTCACCAGCGACGCCGCCGGCACCCTGGCCCGCCTGAACGCCACCGCCACGGACCTCGGCGCCGCCGGACGCGACGACCAGTTCGGGTACGGCCTGATCAACGCCGCCGCCGCCCTGAACGCCCCCGCCGTCAGCAGCGGCCATGGCCTGCGCCTGCAGGACGCGCGCGGCCGCACCTACCAGCCCGCCCTGGACACCCTGGGCCGCTTCCAGGCGTGGCTGGGCGACGGCATCTACCGCGCCGTGGCGGGCGAGGACCTGAACGGCAACGGCATCTACGGCGAAACCGGCGAACGCCGCGACGAACGCAGCTTCACGCTCTCGGACACGCAGCCGGGCGTGGACCTGGGGGACATGCAGGCACGCTGACCGTTGATGGTTGATGGTTGATGGTTGATGGTTGATGGTTGATGGTTGATGGTTGATGGTTGATGGTTGATGGTTGATGGTTGATGGGCGGCCCCACCTGCGCGGGGCCGCCCATCCTGCGTCAGCGCCGTGGCTCAGCCGTTCACGTCGATGACGGTCCGGCCGCGCACCTGTCCGGCGAGGATCTGCCCGGCCAGGGCAGGCAGGTCACTCAGGGGGCGGGTGTGGGTGACGGCGGCCAGCGCGCCGGGTTGCAGGTCGCGGGCCAGGCGTGCCCAGGCGGCCTCGCGGCGGGCGGCGGGGCAGGTGACGCTGTCGATGCCCAGCAGGTTCACGCCGCGCAGGATCAGCGGGAACACGCTGGCGTTCAGTTCGCTGCCGCCCGCCAGTCCGCACACGGCCAGCGACCCGTGGGCGCGGGTGGAGGCGTACGCGCCGGCCAGGGTCGCGCCGCCCACGCTGTCCACCACGCCTGCCCAGCGTTCCTTCTCCAGCGGGCGTTTCAGGGCCGGGAGTTCCTCGCGGCCGATGACGCGACTGGCGCCCAGGCCCAGCAGGTACGCTTCCTCCTGCGCGCGGCCCGTGCTGGCGACCACGGTGTGCCCGGCGGCGGCCAGCAGGGCCACGGCGGTGCTGCCCACGCCGCCCGCCGCGCCGGTCACGAGGACCTCGCCGTCGCCGGGGGTCACGCCGTGCTCCTCGAGGGCCATGACGGCCAGCATGGCGGTGAATCCGGCCGTGCCGACACTCATGGCCCAGTGGGCGTCCGTTCCTTCGGGCTGCGCGACCAGCCAGTCGGCCTTCACGCGGGCCAGGGTGGCGTACCCGCCGTCCTGGCGCTCGCCGATGCCCCAGCCGGTCAGGATCACGTCCTGCCCGGTCTGCCAGCGGCCCGTGCTGTCGGTCAGGACCGTACCGGCAAGGTCGATGCCGGGCGTCATGGGGTACGAGCGCAGCACGCCGGGCTGCCCGGAGACGGCAAGGCCGTCTTTGTAGTTCAGGCTGGAGTGCGTGACCTGCACGACGACCTCACCGTCGGGCAGCGCGGTGGCCGGGAGGGTCTGGAGGCTGGCGTGGGTGCCGCTCTCGGTCTTCTCGACGCGCAGGGCGCGGTACGTGTCGGGCAGGCTGGCAGGAACGTGCTGGGTCATGATGGAAACCTCCGGCGAAGGGTGGGAACGGGGCGAGGCGCGCACGCCGCGCCGCTGAAGAGACTGTGATTCGCCTCAGCGTAGCGCGCCCGCGCTTTTTGCAGGGGCGTTACCGCGCGGCGGACACTGCCGGTGAGGGGCAGGCGGGTGTGTTACACTCCGCTCTGCTATGGAGCCTCCCAGTTCTGGCTCTTCCGACACGCCCGGTGAATTCCGCCTCAGGGCGGCTTTTTGCTGTGGCGACACCACCACCGGACACCGACGCACCACCCCCAGCGGGCGTGGGCGGGCAGCACGTGCCTCGCGGATGACCGGGACGCGAAACTTGGAGCGCGTCCATTCATGAATGACCTTCTCGGTATTCTCGCCCTGTTCTTCCTCGTGCTGATGAACGGCTTTTTCGTCGCGGCCGAGTTCGCGCTGGTCAGCGTGCGCCGCACCCGCATCGACCAGCTGGCCGACGAGGGCAACGCCACGGCCAAGGCCACGCAGCGCGCCCTGCAGAACCTCGACCTGTACATCGCCGCGACGCAGCTGGGCATCACCATGGCCAGCCTCGCCATCGGCTTCGTGGCCGAGCCCGCCATCGAGCACCTGCTGCACCCCCTGTTCCCGGAAGGGCAGTTCACGGAGGCGCAGATCACGGCCATCTCGTTCGGGGTGGCGTTCGCGATCAGCACCATCCTGCACATCGTGTTCGGGGAACTCGCGCCGAAAAGCTGGGCCTTGCAGCGCAGCGAGCAGGTCAGCCTGATCGTCATCCGGCCGCTGCTGATCTTCACGGCCGTCTTCCAGTACGCTATCAAGGGCCTGAACGCCATGGGCAACGGCGTGGTGCGCCTGTTCGGGCTGCGCGGCGTGGCCGGGCATCACACGGCGTATTCGGAAGAGGAAATCCGCATGATCGTGGGCGCCTCCAGCCAGGAAGGCGTGCTGGAAGACAGCGAGAAGGAACTCGTGTACAACGTGTTCGACCTGTCCGACACCACCACCCGCGAGGTCATGACGCCCCGCATGGACATGATCGTGGTGGACGGCGCCTCGCCGCTGCGCCGCCTGCTGGAAGTGAACACCGAACACGGCTACTCGCGCGTGCCGGTCTACCAGGACAACGCGGACAACATCGTGGGTATCGCGCACACCGGCGACATGCTCCGGCACCTCGACGAGCTGGACCACACCGTCATCGCGGACATCATGCGCCCCGTGTACTTCGTGCCCGAAGGCATGAAGATCAAGGACCTGCTCGCCAAGATGCGCGACAAGAAAAGCCACATGAGCATCGTCGTAGACGAGTTCGGCGGCACGACCGGCCTCGTCACGCTGGAAGACGCGCTCGAGGAGATCGTCGGTGAAATCTACGACGAGACCGACGAGGACGAACTCCCGCTGATCGAGGTCATCAGCGAGGGCGTGTACCTGATGGACGCCAGCCTGACCGTCGGCGAGGTCGAGGAGTACCTGAGCAGCAACCTCGAAGACGAGGAAGGCGAATTCGACACGCTCAGCGGCTTCATGACCAACCACTTCGGCGACATTCCCGAAACCGGCCAGAGCTTCGTGCATGAAGGCTGGGCGTTCACCGTCGAGGACGCCGACCAGCGCCGAGTCACCCGCGTCCGCGTGGAACGCGCCCCCCACCACGACCCCCTGGACCCCGAGGAAGAACCCCATGAGTGACCCCCACCAGATGCCCACCAACAGCAACGCCCTGAACCTCACCCCCGACCCGCAACTGCTGGAAGGCGCGAAAGTCGCGTTCAGGCAGGCGTACGCGCCGTACAGCCGCTTTCACGTGGGCGCCGCCCTGCGCACCACAGGCGGACAGGTGTACTTCGGCGCGAACGTCGAGAACGCCAGCTACGGCCTGGGCCGCTGCGCCGAGCAGAGCGCCGTGCAGGCCATGGCGACCGCCGGAGAACGCGACTTCGCCGACATCGTCGTGTACTCGGAAGCCACGCCGCCCGCCAGTCCCTGCGGCGCGTGCCGCCAGGTGCTGTTCGAGTTCGCGCCGGACGCCCGCGTGGTGTGCGTGAACCAGCACGGCGACATCATCAGCGGCTACGTCCGGGACTTCCTGCCGCACGGTTTCCGACTGGAGCAACGCGACGACGGACACGCCGTCGGGACCGAGTAACCCGCTGCACCCGGCAGGGGCCTCGCCGCACCACGCGGGCGAGGCCCCCGCTGCTGCTGGCATCCTTCCGGGAGCAGTGTCGTTTGAACGGTCGCTTGAACGGCTGCGGGCAGCCCCCTACACTGCGGGCGTTCCAATCACAATTGAAGGCATTGAGGGTGAAGTCGCTGTTTTCAGGCGTTCCGGTTCGCCGGGATGTTCGCGTGCAGGTGCGTGACCTGCGGGGGGAAGCCATGAAGAAAGGACTGACGGGACTGTTACTGGTGGGTGTGCTTGGCATGGGCATGGGTGGGCTGTCGGCGGGCGCAGCCGGATCGGGCGGCGCCGTGCTGGGCGGCACTGTGACCCCCATGACCGACAGTTTCTGGACGGAGTGGCACATCATCGCCACGAACCGCTCGTGGGAGGGTCGCCTGTCGTGCCGCTGGCAGCGGGAGTACGTGCAGTTCAGCCCGCAGACCGGGGATTACTCGGTGGTGCGGACATCGACGACGATCACGCGCGGCGAGCCCTGCCCGTCGCCCTGAGCGGCGCCGTGATCTGACGGGAACGCCTGAGGGGGAGAAACCGGAAATCCGGCTCTCCCCCTGCTGGGCGGTCATGGCGCAGCGCGCACGCTGCGGTGGATGGTCAGGCGTTCATACGGATTCCGTTTGTTTCGTTAACAGATCGGAACATCACCGATCTGTCAACTCCACGTCCGGAACCCGATTCGGCTCCTACTCGCTCCGCTCGGATTGAACGGCTTTATAAGCCATTCAATCGGAGTCCGTATCAGTCGTGCGCTCCGGCGAGTTCCTTGCCGAACTGCTGCGCTTCGGTGCTGCCGGCCAGGGCGGTGGTGCTGCTCTGCCCGCCCCCGGCGGCCTGGGCGACCTGGTCGAAGTACCCGGTGCCGACCTCGCGCTGGTGCTTGACGGCGGTGAAGCCTCGTTCCTGGGCGGCGAATTCGCGTTCCTGGAGTTCCACGAAGGCGGTCATCTGGTTGCGGGCGTAGCCGTAGGCGAGGTCGAACATGCTCATGTTCAGGCTGTGGAACCCGGCCAGGGTGATGAACTGGAACTTGTAGCCCATCTTGCCCAGTTCGACCTGGTACTTGGCGATGGTTTCGTCGTCGAGGTTCTTCTTCCAGTTGAAGCTGGGCGAGCAGTTGTAGGCCAGCAGCTTGCCGGGGAACTTCTCGTGGACGGCCTCGGCGAACCGGCGGGCGTCTTCGAGGTTGGGGACGCTGGTCTCGCACCAGATGACGTCGGCGTAGGGGGCGTAGGCCAGGGCGCGGCTGATGGCCTGCTCGATGCCGGGCTTGACGTAGTAGAAGCCTTCGGGGGTGCGTTCGCCCGTGCAGAAGGGGCGGTCGTTGTCGTCGATGTCGCTGGTGAGCAGGTTGGCGGCGTCGGCGTCGGTGCGGGCGATCAGGACGGTGGGCACGCCGCTGACGTCGGCGGCGAGGCGCGCGGCGTTCAGGGTGCGGATGAACTGGCTGGTGGGCACGAGGACCTTGCCGCCCAGGTGACCGCATTTCTTCTCGCTGGCCAGCTGGTCCTCGAAGTGCACCCCGGCGGCGCCCGCCTCGATCATGGCCTTCATGAGTTCGAAGGCGTTCAGGGGGCCGCCGAATCCGGCCTCGGCGTCCGCGACGATGGGCGCGAAGTAGTCGATGTCGTTCTTGCCTTCGCTGGTCTGGATCTGGTCGGCGCGGCGCAGGGTGTTGTTGATGCGCTTGACGACGTCGGGCACGCTGGAGGCGGGGTACAGGCTCTGGTCGGGGTACATCTGCCCGGCGTTGTTGGCGTCACCGGCGACCTGCCAGCCGCTCAGGTAGATGGCTTTCAGGCCGGCCTTGACCTGCTGCATGGCCTGGTTGCCGGTCAGGGCGCCGAGCGCGTTGACGAAGGGTTCGTCTTTCATCAGGCGCCAGAGTTTGTTCGCGCCGTGCTTGGCGAGGGTGTGCTCGATGGGCAGGCTGCCGCGCAGCCGCACGACTTCCTCGGCGCCGTAGTTGCGTTTGATGCCCTGCCAGCGTTCCTCGGTCTGCCAGGTTTTTTCCAGGATCTCGGCGGGCGTGCGGGGGGTGGTGGTCATGGTGTTCCTCCTGGGGGTGTGTTGCGGGATCCGCCCGGTGGGTTGGGCGGTGTGCGGGGAGTGCGTGTGGGTGGGCGGTGCGGGTGGTTCCGCGTGGTTTGTGTAGGGGCATTGTGCGCTGGCCGAACCGGCGCGGGGGGTGGTTTACTTCTGGCGCGGCGGTGTAAACCACCCCGTCAGGTAAACCACCAGGGGCAGCGGCGCCACAGGAAAACCCCCACCGGGTCGCGCGAACCGGGCGGGGGCAGACGGGGGCAGCGGCAGCCGATGGTTCAGCCGTTCAACCACGCCTCAAGGGCCTGCTCGAAGGCCGCATGCGCCTCGTGGCTGTACAGGATGCCGTGGAACCCGGCGGCATTGGCGGCGTCGATGTTCTCCTGCACGTCGTCCACGAACGCCACCTGCGCGGCGGGCACGCCCATGGCCTGCTCCAGCGCCGCGAAGGATTCCGGCGAGGGTTTCTTGTGGCCCAGTTCGTTACTGAACACCGGCTGGTGAAAACGCCCGAACCGGGGGTCGCGGCGCAGGTGATCGCTGACGACCGGGTAGTTGTTGCTCAGCAGGCCCACCCGCACGCCCTGCGGCAGCGCGGCCAGCGTGGCGTACATGGGCGGGTTGTCCACGATGCTGCCCAGGTACAGTTCCTCGAAATCCTCGTACGGCATGGGAATCCCTGCCTCCTCCTGCATGACTGTCCAGAACTGCGCCAACGTCCAGGCGCCGACCTCCAGCTGCCGCACGTGCCGGAAGTAACTGTCACGCACCCGCTCGACCGGCACGCCGCTGCGGTCCGCGACGTTCTGGGTGCTGCGGCCGTCGAAGGTGCCGACCGTGAACACGCCGCCCCAGTCGAACGCGACGTGCCGTCCGGCAAGGTCAGGTTGAGCGTGAGACTGCGTGGACTGCGGGTGGGAGGCTGAATCGGTCATGCTGCCGATTGTGCCGCACTGGAACGGCGCGCACGCCGCCTCTGTTCAGACCTGGGCTCAGACCTGGGCCGGGGCCCGCCCGGATCAGTGGCCTGCACGGCCGGCCGCTCAGCTGCCGGTACGGGCTCTCGGCGTGCCGTCGGTGGCGGGCTGGGTGGGGTCGTCGGTCAGCAGGCCGCGCCGCACCCAGGCGCTCAGGTTCAGTGCGTGGGACGCCTGCCAGGGACGCGCCCAGTCGGCCTCCGCGCCCAGTTTCTGCCCGCGCCCGTGCCGCAGCACGTAGGCGCGGTGCAGGGCCAGCAGTTCGGCGGGGCTGGTGTCCGGGTGGTGGTGCTGGTCGATCTCCTCGCTGAGCGCCGGGGACGACAGGGTGGGCGAGGAGGTCGTCAGGACGCACGCCACGCCGCTGGCGCGGTCCCGCAGCCAGGTCATGAGTTGCAGGTACGCGCGGGCCGTGCGGGCGGATTCCGGCGTTTCGCTCCAGCGCAGCGCGGCGGTCGTGTCGGGTTCCAGGGTGTAGGCGCGCAGGTGCCGGACCTCGCTGATGACCGGCAGGTAGAACGTGCCGTGAAACTCGGCGTTCAGGGCCAGCAGCGCCGCGTGCGCGGCGGCCAGTGCGCGCGACTGTTCGGGCGTGCTGCCCCAGGCGCGTTCCTCCAGGCGGTCGAAGGTCAGGGTGTCGTGCACCTCGGGGCCGGGCACGGCGCGGCCTTCCATGCGGGCGCGGCTGATGTCGGCCAGCAGGCCCACGGCGCGGTCCTCACCGACCAGGAGTTGAAGCTCCTCGTTGGTCAGGGCGGCCAGGTTCAGACGGCGGGGCACGCGCAGCAGCATACTGTGCCCGCGTCACGTTGTCAGCGGGGGGGCCGGGGGGGGGTGTCCGGCCGTGAGGATCAGCGCGCGGGGGCGCAGGGGTCGGGCCGACCGCGTTCCGGGCAGAGGCGCAGGGGACCGGCAGGGTACAGTGAGCGGCGATGACCGCGCAGAACACCGCCAGCCCCGAGTACCACGCCGACCTGAAACGGGTCGCCCGCACCCTGCTGGACCACACCGGCCCGTTCGTGATCCTCTCGCACGAGAACCCGGACGGCGACGCCCTGGGCAGCGTGCTGGGCCTCACGCGGGCGCTGCGCAGCCTGGGCCGCGACGTGACCGCCCCCATGACCGTGCCCCGCTACCTGACGTTCCTGCCGGAACCCGGCGAACTCAGCGGGCCGCTGAGCGCCGTGCCGGACGGCGCGCTGGTCGTGGTACTGGACGTGGACAACAACGACCCGGCCCGCGTGGCCGGACTGGACCTGACCGGGCATACGGGACCGGTCGTGAACGTCGACCATCACGGCACGAACGCCCGGCGCGCCACGGCGCTGCTGGTGGACCCCTCGCGGCCCGCCACGGCCCTGATCGTCACGGACCTGCTGGACGAACTGGGCGTCACCTGGACCGAGGCGATGGCCACCCCGCTGATGCTGGGCCTGAACACCGACACCGGCAGTTTCCGCTTCGACAGCGTCACGCCCGAGACGTTCATGGTCGCCGCGCGCCTGCGTGCCCACGGAGCGCGGCTGGGCTGGCTGAACGACCAGCTGGGCCAGAACCCCCGCACGTACTACCTGCTGCTGCGCGAGGTGCTGAACACCATGCAGTTCCTGCACGCCGGGCGGGTCGTGCTGGCCCGCGTGGATCAGGACATGCTGGACCGCGCCGGGGCCAGCTGGGAGGACGTGGAATCCTACGTGGGCCTGATGCGCAGCGCCGAGGGCACGCAACTGGCCGTGATGGTCAAGGACTACGGGGACCGCGTGAAACTCTCGATGCGTTCCCGCCGGGGCGTGAGCGCCCAGAACGTCGCCGTGGCCCTGGGCGGGGGCGGGCACGTCCCGGCCGCCGGGGCCAGCGTGGCCGCGCCGTTCCCGGAGGTCATGGAACGCCTGAATGCCGCCATCACCACCGAACTGGCCCGCGCCGACGCCGACAGCAACACCACGACCTGATACGGATTCCGTCTGCGTGCCCCTGGCGACCGCTGAACGTCAGGGGGGCGTGGGTCCAGCCTCCGGCGGCCGTTCCGGGGCGTCCAGCACGGCCTGAATACCCGCGTTGATCCACGCGAAGGCGCGGCGGGTGTTCGGCATGGTGTACGTCTGCGCGGCGTCACGCTGCATGAAGGCGTACACCAGGTGCCGCCCGTCGGTGGTTTCCACGTACCCGCTGTACGTCAGGAGCCGCCAGCCGTTCCCGCCCTTCCCGCCGAAGTAGGCCACGCCGCCCCGGTGCGTGAGCGTCAGCGCGGACTTCCCGTACCCGAGGGCCATGACCTGCCGCTGCCACCGCTGCGACGCGCCGGACAGACCGCCGCGCAGGAACTCGGCGGCCAGCAGCGTCCCGAACTCGTAGGGCGTGCTGACGTTGTGGGTGATCAGGTCCAGCGCCGGGTCGTAGTGGTGGTCGAAGTACCCGTCCAGGCGGCGTTGCAGGTAATCGGCGCGGTACGCGCGGGCGTCCGTGTCGATCAGCTGCGCCAGCCGCTCGCGTTCCGCGCCGGTCGCGGTGGCCCAGCGTCCCGTGCCGCTGAACGTCCGGGACAGTCCGGCCTGCATGACCCACCAGTCGCGGGTGGGCATGATCAGGCGCGTGCGGCACAGACCCAGCTCGTCCGCGACGTCCTGCACGGCCTGCAACCCCACGCGGCGGTGCAGGATGTCGGTGGCGGTGTTGTCGCTGTTGCGGATCATGCGCTCGGCCAGGGTACGCACGCTGGACCCGTCGAAGGGGTAACTGCCGAGGCTCTGGTTGTCGCGCGTCACGTCGAAGCGCTCGGAGGGTCTGAGCGTCCCGGCGTCCACGGCCCGCAGGACCGCCCACAGCACCGCCTGCTTGTACGTGCTGGCCAGCGGGAACAGACTGTCCGGGTTGGTCCCGACGGCCCGCAGGGGTTGCAGGGTCGCGGGGTCCACCTCGGCCACCCACAGGCCCAGCGTGCCCGTCAGCGGCAGCGGTGGCGGCGGGGCCTTCGGGACGGGCGGGGCACCCAGCAGGCACCCGTCCGCGCCGCGCGCCGCGAGGTCCGCGCTCACCTGCGGCTGCGGGGGGCTCACCTCGCGCCGCAGGGTGATCACGTCACCGGACTGCACGGCCGTGTCCTGCGCGTCCCGCTGGCAGGCCGTGAGTGGCCCCGCCAGCGCCAGCAGGGTCAGAATGACGGCGCGGCGCACCGTCAGGCGTGCAGGGGTTCCAGGGTGACGCCCACCGTGCCGGGACCGGCGTGCGTGGCGACCACGGCGCCGATCATGTGGTCGCCCATGTCCTCGAACGTCACGCCGCTCAGGCCCGCGCGGACCTCCTTGACGAACTCCTCGCCGCCGGGCGTGCACATGACCGCCACGCGCGCCCCGCCGTGCTGCGCGGCGTACTTCTTCACGTAGTCCACGATGTCCGCCATGGCTTTCTTGTGCCCGCGCACGCGCCCGCCGGAATCCACGCGGCCGTCCTTGACGACCAGGATGGGCTTGATGTTCAGCAGGCTGCCCAGCAGCGCCTGCCCGCCGCCGATGCGCCCGTTGATGCGCAGGAAGTCCAGGGTGTCCACCGTGAAGCGGATGTCCGCGACCTTCTGAAGCGCCTCGAGTTTCTCCACGATCTGCGGCACGCTCAGGCCCTGGTGGGCCAGCTCGGCGGCCCGCAGGACACGCAGGCCCAGGCCCATGCTGACCGAGCGGCTGTCCACGACCGTGACCTTCCCGCTGAATTCCTGCGCGGCGAGGCGGGCGCTGCCGACAGTGCCGGACATCTGCCCGCTGATGTGAATGCTCAGCACCTCGTCCGCCGTCTTCAGCGCCTCGGTGTACGCCGCCGCGAACTCGGCCGGGCTGGGCTGGCTGGTACTGGGCGTCTTCTTCCCGGCCTTCAGGCCCGCGAACAGGTCACCGGGCGTGATTTCCAGCCCGTCCTTGTGCATCTTGCCGTCGAACAGCACGTACAGCGGCACGCTGGTCACACCCACCTGCGCGCACAGGGCGGCGCTCAGGTCACTCGTTGAATCCGTGACGATTGCAATGGTCATTCCCTGATACTAGCGTGACACACAATCGTTGCGACCCACATCCGGGGTGCGCCCCGCATCCACGCCCTGACCCCCCACCCGGCAGAGCACGAACGTCAATCGCCGGACAGAATGAGGGGCGCGCCGGAATTCCATGTCCCGGCGCGCCCCTCATGCAGGCTGCGTCTGTTCAGCCTGTGGTGCCTGCTTCAGGCCCTACGGCCTGTTCAGCTCTTCTTCCTGGGCTGCCACTTCTTGCGGCCCCCGGCGCCCGGCTCACTGGTCGCCCCCTGTCCCTCTTCGAGCAGGTTCTCGCCGACCTGTTCGAGATGCACGTGCTCGGTGATGAGCTCGGTGACAGGTTGGGGGCCCGGTTCGGGGGCGGGCGCGGCGGCAACAGGCACTTCGGGTGCGGGGGCCGGAGCCGCCGCGGCTTTCGGTGCCCACTTCTTCCGCTCGCCAGTCGGGGCGGGCGCAGCGGGCGCGGCTTCAGACGTCACAGCGGGCGCGGGCGAGGCCTCGGTAGTTGCGGGCTGGGTAGTCGCGGGCTGGGTGGTCGCGGGCTGGGTGGTCGGTTCAGCCGCTTCGGTCACGGGCGCGGCACTGACCGGCTGACCTTTCGGCGCCCACTTCTTCCGTTCACCGGCAGCAGGCGCGGCAGCGGGGGCCACCTCGCTCGGCGCGGCAGGCGCGGTGGTTGCCGGAGCAGGCGCCGCCTCCGCTTTCGCCCTGGGCGCCCAGGCCTTGCGGGCGGGGGCGTCCGTGCCGGGTGCGGCCGGAGCAGGCTCGGCCGGAGCGACGGGGGCGGGGTTCACATCATCTGCCTTGGCTTTGGGTGCCCAGGCCTTGCGGGCCGGGGCGTCAGCAGCCGGGGCAGTGGGGGCTGGGGCGGTGGGCGCCGTCGCAGCCTCCGGTGCGGGCGTGACGGGCGCCGCACTCACGTCGTCGCCGCCCTTGGGCTTCCAGCTCTTGCGGGCCGGGGCGTCGGTGGATGCGGGGGTCGCCGGGGCAGTGGGCGTCACGTCGTCGGCACCCGTCGCTTTGGGTTTCCAGCTCTTGCGAGCGGTCGCCTCGGGGTGCGCGGCCTGCGCTTCGGGCTGGGTGCCCTGGGTCGCGTCGGGGCTGCCGGGCTGCGCGTTGATCACGGCGGCGCTCGTCTCGCCGACCACGGCGCTGGGGGCGCCTGCGCCGGGCTGGTCGCCCGTGCGGTCCATGGGCGTCTGCGCGTTGGGGGCGCTGACGACCTCGGGCTGTTCCAGCGGGGTGGCGTCTGCCACGGGGCCGGTGGGGGCCGCCTGCTGCCAGGTGCCGTCGGCGCGCTGCACGCTTTCGAGCATGAGTTCCGCGACGTCCTTGACGATGATGTCGTCGCGTTTCTGCTTCTCGGGCGTGGAGTTCATCATGGCCTTGCAGAACGGGCAGCCGACGGCGACGACCTTGCCGGTCTGCTCGAACTCGTCGCTGGCCACTTTCGCGTCGTCCAGGCGGGCCTGGAGTTCACGGAAGCGGTTGTCGCTGATGCGCTCTGCGCCCTCTTCCTCTTCCTTCCAGAACTGCGCGCCGCCCGCCCCGCAGCAGAAGGAGTTCTCGCGGCTGCGTTCCAGGTCCAGCACCTCGCCCGCCATCTGCGTGATGAGGCTGCGGGGCGCGTCGTACACGCCGTTGTGGCGGCCCAGGTAGCAGGGGTCGTGGTACGTGACGTTGTCCGCGAGTTGCGCCAGCGGCAGTTTCCCGGCGGCCACCAGGGTTTCGAGGTACTCGGTGTGGTGGATGGTGCGGTAGTCGCCGCCCAGCTGCCGGTACTCGTTGCCGATGGCGTTCATGCAGTGCGGGCAGGTCGCGACGATCAGTTTCGGGGCGACCTGGTTCAGGGTCTCGACGTTCTCCTGGGCGAGGGTCTGGTACAGGAACTCGTTCCCGGCGCGGCGTGCGCTGTCGCCGGTGCAGGCTTCCTTCTTGCCCAGCACGGCGTAGTTCACGCCGGCCTTGTCGAGCAGCTGCACGAAGGAGCGGGCGACCTTCTGCGCGCCGGGGTCGTAGCTGGCAGCGCAGCCGACCCAGTAGATGACGTCGGGTTCCGGGTTCTCGTCGATGGTGGGGACTTTCAGGCCCTCGGCCCATTCGAGGCGTTTGTCGCGGCTGATGCCCCAGGGGTTGCTGGCGCGTTCCATGCCACGGAAGGCCGTCTGGAGCTGCGGGGGGAACTCGCCAGCCACCATGACCTGATGGCGGCGGATGTCGATGATGTCGAGCATCTGCTCGTCCTGCACCGGGCAGACCTGCATGCAGGCGCCGCAGGTGGTGCAGGCCCAGACCGATTCCTCGTTGATGGCGAATTCCAGCAGCGGGTGCGCCGTGCTCGCGCCGCCCTCGAAGGGGGCGGGTTTCAGCGTGAAGGGGCTGGGGTGAGCCGCAATCACGTTCAGTTCCATGCGCTTGTTGATTTCCAGCGCGGCGGGGCTCAGGGCCTTGCCGGTCGCGTTGGCTGGGCAGACGTCCTGGCAGCGGTTGCACTGGATGCAGGAGTACGCGTCGAGCAGGCGCGGCCACTCTAGGTCCTCGAGTTTCTCGACGCCCAGTCTGGGTTCGTCGGCCTCCATGGCCTCCTCCAGGCCCTTCATGGGGGGCAGGACGCCGCTGCCGACCGGGCGCTTCAGGGCGTAGTTCAGGGGGGCCATGAAGATGTGGATGTGCTTCGTGAACGGGAAGTACGCGAGGAACGCCAGGACGCTGCCCAGGGCGCCCCAGTACCCGAAGACGCGCCAGCCCTCGATGGCCTGCTCGCTGGCGCCGTTGAAGAGGAGGCGACCCAGGGCGCTGCTGAACGGCTGGAAGGCGTCGTAGTCGCCCAGCTTGCGGGCCTCTTCGGTCATCTTGGCGGCGTTGCCGAGCACGCGGCTGCCGACGTGGAAGGTGATGAACGAGGACACGATCAGGCTGTCACGCAGGATGTAGTTCGCTTTCAGCAGCGGGTGCAGCAGCGTCTTGTCCGTGAAGCGGAAGTCGCGCTTGCTGGGCAGGAACAGGCGGCGGATCAGCAGGCTGATGACGCCGACCAGCACCAGCATGCTGAGCAGGTCCGCCAGGAAGTTGTACCCGGCGAGCAGCGGGCTGTCCTTGGAGTAGATGTGGAACGGCAGGTAGCCTTCCAGGCCGTCCACGACGTTCACCAGCAGGTAGTACACGAAGCCGTAGAAGATGAACGAGTGCAGCACGCTGATGGCGGTGCGGCGGCGGAAGGTGCGCTCCTGGGTGAGGGAAACGCGCAGGGCGTACAGCACCCTCTGGACGGGGTTCCCGGCGCGGTCCTCGCTGGCGGGGGCGCCGCGCGCCACGCGGCGGTACAGACGGTAGAAGCCCCACAGGCCGAAACCGCCGGCGATCAGGGCGAAGACGAAGAACAGCACTTGGTGGATCAGGGGCAGCAAGGGGCAACTCCTTCAGGCAGGAAACGAGACGGGCGAAAACTTGTACCGAGTCAAAGTATGCGGAAAGTATAAGGGATGCCGGGCAACGGGGAATCGCCCCCACCATACCCCCCCTCCCCGCCCCATCCGGCGATACCACCGACCCCACCCCGAACATTCAAGGCCCGCACGGCACCCCTCCCACCGTTCCGGGCCGTGCCGTGCGGTAGCGTGAACCCGTGAGCCTCACTGCGAACGAACTTCAGACGTACCTCAGCGCCCTCGTGACCGGCGACCTGAAACTCTCCACCATGATCTGGGGCCCCCCAGGCGTCGGCAAAAGCAGCGTCGTGGCGCAGGTCGCGGCCCGGCACGGCCTGGACTTCGTGGACGTCCGGCTCTCGCAGCTGGCCCCCACCGACCTGCGCGGCCTGCCCGTCCCCGAGGCCGACGGGCAGGGCGGCGGCGTGTCCCGCTGGTACCCGCCGGAATTCCTGCCGCGCGGCGGGCAGGGCGTGCTGTTCCTCGACGAGGTGAACATGGCCCCCCCCACCATGCAGGGCATGGCGCAGCAACTGATCCTCGACCGCCGCGTGGGCAGCTACGAACTCCCGGACGGCTGGTTCGTGTGGGCCGCCGGGAACCGCAAGGAGGACCGCGCCAGCGTGTTCGACATGCCCGCCCCCCTCGCCAACCGCTTCCTGCACCTGACCGTCCGCCCGGACTTCGACTCGTGGCGCGCGTACGCCCTGGCACACGGCCTGCACGAGCACGTCATCGCGTTCCTGACCTTCCGGCCCGAACTGCTGTGGCGCCTGGACCCGCAGCAGCCCGCGTGGCCCAGCCCGCGCGCCTGGGAGATGGCCGCCCGCCTGCACCGCGCCGGACTGGACGCCACGCCCGCCATCGGAGACGCCGCCGGAGCGGAATTCAGCGCCTTCGTGCGCCTGTACGAGCAACTGCCGGACCTCGGCACCGTCCTTGAGGGACGCGGCGCCGGGCTGAGGTTACCGGACGAACCCAGCGTCCGCTACGCCGCCGTCGTGGGCCTCGCCGCCCGCGCGAAGAGCGCCGACGAGGCCCACCACGCCTTCACGTGGCTGGCCGACAACGCCGGACCCGAATGGCTGCAACTGTACGTCGCCACGCTCGTCAGCAAATTCCAGGCCATCGGACAACTCGCGGACCTCGCCGAACTCGTCGGCCGCGACGAACGCCTCGCGACGCTCGTGCAGGGAACGCTGGAGCTCACGGAGGGAATGTGAAGGTAAATGGCAGAAGGCTGATGGCTGATAGCAGAAGGCCAGAGGCGCCCTTTGCCATCGGCCATCTGCCATCTGCGGCGGTCACCCCATGACCCCGCCCCTCCCGGTCACCCCTGAGTTCCAGCGTTTGATTTCCGGCTCTCGGTTGCGGCTGCGGGGCAAGTCGGCGTTCTTCGCGACGTTGCTGCTGCATGCGGAGTTCGTGCCGTCGCGGGAGGTCGCGGCGGCGGGCACGGACGGCGAGCGGGTGTACGTGAACCCGGAGGTGGCGGCCGGGCTGGCACCGGACGTGCTGGACGGCCTGCTGCTGCACGAGGTGCTGCACGCGGCGCTGTCGCACGTGCAGCGGCGCGGGCCGCGTGAGAAGAAACGCTGGAACAAGGCCGCGGACCTGATCGTGAACGGCATGGTGTCGGCGGCGGGGCTGCCCACGCCGCCGCAGTCGCGGCGGGACGAGCACCTGGAACGCCTGAGCGTCGAGGAGGTGTACACGTCCATCGAGGCGGAAGCCGAGGGGGACGGCAACGACGAGGGGGACGACCTGCTGGACGGGCCGCCCAGTGACGCGCCGCCGCGCGGGCAGAAGCCGGGGCAGGCGGGGCAGACGCAGCGGCAGTGGCAGCAGGCGCTGGCGCAGGCGCGCAGCGTGGAGGCCATGAGTGGCAAGGGGGACGATCCGCTGGGCCTGCACCGCGAACTGATGCGGCTGGCCCCGGCGCGGCTGGACTGGCGCGCGCAGCTGTGGCGGTTCCTGGCGCGCACCCCGGTGGATTTCGGCGGCTTCGACCGGCGGTTCGTGGGGCGCGGCCTGTACCTGGAGGCGCTGGACGACGAGTCCCTGAACGCCCTGATCGCCGTGGATACCTCCGGCAGCGTGGACGACGACGCGGTGCGCGCCCTGGTGGGCGAGGTGCAGGGCGTGCTGGGCGCGTACCCGCACGTGCGGGCCACGCTGTACTACGCGGACACCGAGGCGTACGGACCGCACGACCTGTCCCCCGGCGGCGAGATCCCCCCACCGCAGGGGGGCGGCGGCACGGACTTCCGCCCGATCTTCACGCTGCTGGACGCGCACGAACCGGACGTCCTGATCTACCTGACCGACGGGTACGGCGACTTCCCCGAGCAGGCCCCGCGCGTGCCGACGCTGTGGGTGGTGCCGCCCGGCGGTCTGGAGGACGGGGGCTTCCCGTTCGGGGACGTGCTGCGACTGGAGGAACACGGGTGAACGCCACCAGCCTCCCGGACGGCTTCCAGCGCGACCCGCACGCCGCGCCCGGCCCGGACAGCGTGTGGTTCGTGTTCGACGGACACCGCCTGATCCTGACCGAGCAGCAGGCGGTGCCGACCGGCCTCGCCGCGCCGCTGCCCGTGACCGACACGAGCGGCCTGGGCAGCCTGGACGGCCGGACCATGTTCACGGCGGCGCTGGACGGCGACCTGCCCGGCGGGTTCGTGAGTGTCCCGGTCCGCTCGGCGTTCGGGACGCTGGGCGACACGCTGATGGGCGTGGCCGGATACGCCTCGCAGATCCTGGAATTTCACCGCACGCACCGCTACTGCGGACGCTGCGCGACGCCGATGCAGGACAGCGCGCACGAACGCTCCCGCGTGTGCCCGAACTGCGGCCTGAGCGCCTACCCGAGGGTCGCGCCGGTCGCGATGGTCCTCATCACGCGCGGGAGCGGCCCGGACACCGAGGTGCTGCTGGCGCGCGGCCCGAACTTCCCGCCCGGCATGTACTCCGCCATTGCCGGATTCGCGGAACCCAGCGAGACCCTGGAAGCCGCCGCGCACCGCGAAGTGGCCGAGGAAGTCGGCGTGACCGTCACGGACCTGCGCTACGCATTCAGTCAGCCGTGGCCGTTCCCGCACTCCCTGATGATCGGCTTCACCGCCCGCTACCAGGAGGGCCAGATCACCCCGCAACCCGGCGAGATCGAGGACGCCCGCTTCTTCCCGGTCACGGCGCTGCCCAAACTTCCGCCCCGGGTCAGCATCGCCCGCGCCCTGATCGACCAGGCCGTGCAGGCGGCGCTGGCTGCCGGTTGAGCTGGCTGCTGGTTGAGCTGGCTGCTGGTTGATGGGTGGCCGCACCACCAGAGCCCGCCCCACTAGCCCGCCCCACTCCCCACGGCCCACACCTGCCTCCCCACTCCCGTGGCATGATCGGGCGCATGACGTTCTCCGACCTTGATCCGCGCACCCTGACGATCCTGGGGGTGGAGGGCGCGCTGGAAGCAGCGGCCAGTCCGCGCGCCACGGCCGACACCCTGTCCGGCCTGTCCGCACACCCGGATTCACGGGTGCGGGCACTCGTGGCGCGGCACCCGAACACCCCCACCGAGATCCTGGGCGCGCTGGCCGCCGCGTACCCGGCAGACGTGCTGGCCAACCCCGGCCTGCCCCTGATGCGACTGGCCCGGCCCAACCTGCTCTCCTCGTTCCCGGCCGACAGCGTGATCGCGCTGCTGAACGCAGAGGGGTCACCCGCCTGGGTGCTGGACGCCGCCCTGCGCCACGACGATTACGCAGTGCGCACGGCACTGGCGGGCCGCCCGGACCTCAGCGAGGCGCGCGTGGCGGCGCTCGCCGCAGACGCCGGATGGCAGATCCGCGAGGCCGTCGCCCGGCGCGAAACACTGCCCGAACCGCTGGTCCGGCAACTGGCCACCGACGACGACTACGACGTGCGCAAGGCCGTCGCGGCGCGCCCCGACCTGCCCGGCGACGCGCTGCGGGAACTGGTCACCGACTCGCACGGACTGGTGCGGGCGGGCGTGGCCCGCAGGCTGGACCTGCCGCTGGACTGCGCACTGACGCTCGGCACGGACAGCGACCCGGACGTGCTGGCCACCCTGGCCCGCCGCGTGGACCTGCCCCGCAGCGTCCGCGAATGGCTGGCCACCAGCGAACACCCCGCCGTGCGCGCCGCCGCCCTGCAAGGCTGGACGGTCCCCGCCGCGTGGCTGGAACGCGCCGAACTGGACGCCGACCCGGACGTACGCGCCGCCCTGGCCCGCCGACCCGACACGCCCCCCGCCACGCTGATCCGACTGGCCGCCGACGAGACCGAAACGGTGCGCCGCGCCGTGCTGGAACGCAACGACCTGCCCGACGAGGCCGTCCTGACGCTGGCCCGCGCGCCCGAACAGGACATCCGCCTGCACGTCGCCAGCGCCGAACACCTCAGCCCCGCCGTGCTGGACGCCCTGACCGGCGACCCGGACCCCAACGTGCGCACCGTGCTCGCCGTGCGGCCCGACCTGAGCGGCGACCTGCTGACCCGACTGGCCGCCGACCCGAACCCCGAGGTGCGCCGCGCCGTCGCGTACGCCCCCGCCACCAATGCGGACATCCTGACCCGGCTGGCCGCCGACCCGAACGCCGGAGTGCGCCGCGCCGCCGCGCACCACCCGAACCTCCCGGAAGGCACGCACGACAAGCTGGCCGCCGACCCGGACGACGGCGTGCGACTCGCCCTCGCCGGACGCACCGACCTCTCCCCCACCCTGCGCGACCGCCTGCTCGCCGACCCGGACCCCAGCGTGCGCGCCGAAGCCAGCGCATGACCAAGACGGATTCCGTCTGTTTCGTTAACACCCCGGAAGGGGCACCGGGTTGCCAACTCCACGCCCGGAATCCGTCTCCCTCCTACTCGCTTCGCTCGGATTGAATGGTTATGCAACCATCCAATCGGAGACCGTTTGATATCCGCCTCCCCCTGGGTAACGTGAAGTTCAGCGTGCGGGTCGCCGTCCTCTGCACGCGCGGCGACCGGCTCCTCACGAACACCGAGCCCAGCATCGGCTTTCACTACCTGCCCGGCGGGGCCGTCACCACCGGCGAGGACTCCGCCACCGCCGCCGCCCGCGAATGGACGGAAGAAACAGGCCTGCCCCCCGGCCCACTGCGACTGGTCGGCGTGGTCGAGAACTTCTTCGGCCCCCCCGACCGCCGCCAGCACGAGATCGGCTTCTACTACCACACACCCGCCCCACTGGAACTGCCGGACAGCCCGTTCACCGTGCAGGACAACCCCGGCGTGACCTGCCACTGGCTCCCACTGAACGCCACAGAATCCACCCCGGTCTACCCGCTGGTCATCCGCGACCTGCTGAGCGTTCCACCCGGCGAAATCCGCCACATCGTCAACCGGGAAGGGTAACAGCGCGAACCTGCGCCAGCGCCGCCCAGGCCGAAGCCCGCACCCGACTTCACGAACTCCGCCCCGGCCCGCACCACCGCCGCCGTCGCCTCCCGCTTCTGCTCATCCGTCAGGAAGCACGTCAGGGTGGGCACCTTCAACACCGCATCCCAGCCGTTCTATAGCGCTGTGGCGGTTCCTGAAGGACCCGGACATTCCACCGACGAACAACGCAGCGGAACGGAGCCTGCGGACGGTGGTGATGCGAGGAAGGTCTCGCAGTGCAGCAAGAATGCAGTGCGCGCGCAGACGTACATGCGGATCAAGTCCACCGTGGAGACCGCGCGGTTACGCTGTCAGAACCCCGTCGCGGTCCTGACCGGCCTGATGCGCTGACTGGGCGCTTGCCCTTTCGGCCGACCGCTAATCACAGACGGCGAAAGTTGTGATCAGAGGTGGAAGAAGCTCTACAACCGTCCCGAATGACGCACAGACCAGTAATCTTCCGAGCGAATCTTAGAGTACTCTTCTAAAGGAATTGATTTCTCGGCGTGAAAGACAGTTTCACGCCAGGAAATCTCTACAGGAGGTGTTGATGCCTTTTTTCCCAACCATGTTTGGCCTAATGAACATTGACCGACTGGCACGCGGTTTACTCGATTTACAATCCCTGGAGAAGTATGCCCCTGAGGAAGATACACCCGGTCATCATTCTTACCCGGCCGAGTGGCATAGGCATAAACCCCTGCATGAGCTTGCGAAGAGTCTAGCGGATGACCTTGTCTGGCTGAATGAACGCGGCGTTTCTATGGAGGATGGAACAGAGCTACAAGCGGACGACTTTGAACGCGCTATAAAATTCCTGCTCCGTGGCTCAAGCGATTTGGACGACTACATTGCCGTTGAGATCGCTGAGGAAGACCAGCTCCCCTTAACCTTAGAGCAGCGTAGGCACTGGGCTGTTGCCCGTATGACTTTCCATGGCGACGGTTGGAATTGGAAGTTCAATTTAGGAGATACGCATCCGGCTCACCAGACGATGCAGACATTTCTGACTGCTGTGCAGCCAATGCACTGCTCAGTGATTGCAAACGTTGTTGCTCCATCGAACCCTGACCATATCCCTTACTATTTTCCTAGATACTGGACAAGGGTTTCGCGAAACTGTTTTCTTGGTCCAGAACTCACGCGGCGCCTTCCAGCAGCCCTCCTGACCGTTGAGGCTGGGCTAGCATACGTGGCGCGCCTGGGTGAGGGTGTCTGGATTACCCTGCCAGGTGATGACCGCTCCCGGGACGAAGCCGTAGAGGAGCGCCATCGTCAGGCCGTGGAGCGTCTTAATGCTTTTATGCCGCCCGCTTCGCCTTTTGATCCTTCTCGTTGGTAAAAGACGGCCTGAAAGGCGCCCGAAAAGGGCTTGGGCGGGGATTTTGCCAGTTGACGCAACGTCAAGCGGATCATGACTTATCGAAAACGGCGTAAGTTGACATTGCCCAGCATTACCCTGGGCTGTGAGAACGCCGGCTAGAACGCATTGCGTGCCAACACAGGTGATGCGGATTTACGCCGGTATCAATAATACGTGTGGGCTTCGCTGACGGTGAGGTTGAACATCTCGCGCGTCTGCCCAACGGTGGTGACGTTGGCGACGAGGCCGGTGGTGCCGTCGGTCTGCTTGATCGTATCGCCGACCTTCAGGTGCCCCGCGCCCACCCAATTCCTGCTCAGGTCGCTGTGACCTTCCGGCGCGGGCCTGGGCTGAGCGGATTGGGCGGCCGGCTGCACTGGTTTGGCACCCCGGCGCGGCGTTCAGGCGGGTGAGAGGTTCGCGAATTTCACCAGGAGTTTTTTCGTTCCGGCGGTCGGGAAGTGCACCGTGACTTCCTGCCGGTCGCCAGTGCCCGCGACGGCGAGGACCTGTCCCTCGCCGAATTTGGGGTGGCGGACGCGTTCGCCGCCCCGGTACGCCATGCCGGCGGTGAGGGGGCTGGTGTTCTTGACGGCGCTGGTGGTGGGGACGGTGGGGCGGTACGTTTTCCAGGTTTTGGCGCGGTACTCGACGACCTGTCCGTAGGGGTCGACGGTGTCGAAGCCGCCTTCGATTTCTTCGAGGAAGCGGCTGTCCTCGGCGGCGTTGGTTTTGCCGTACTGCATGCGGTTCTCGGCGGCGGTCAGGAACAGGCGGTCCATGGCGCGGGTGATGCCGACGTAGAACAGGCGGCGTTCTTCCTCGATGCCGCCCGCCTCGGCGATGGCTCCTTTGCTGGGCAGCAGGCCTTCCTCGACGCCCACGATGAACACGACGGGGAATTCCAGGCCTTTGGCGTTGTGCATGGTCATGAGGGTCACGGCGTCTTCGGGCGCGCCTTTGTTCTCCTGTTTGGTGCGCATGTCGTCCACGCTGGAGAGCAGGGCGGCGTCGTCGAGGAAGTCGCCGATGGTGCCCTGGTTGTCCTGGGACCATTCCTCGGCGGCGTTCACGAGTTCGTCGAGGTTCTCGGCGCGGACCTGTCCTTCCGGGCCTTCCTGGCGGAGCAGGTCGAGGTACCCGCTGGTTTCGATGACGTAGCGCAGGAACGGGCCGGGTTCGTAGTTGTCGGCGGCTTCGCTCATGGCGTGCATCAGCGCGGCGAAATCCACGGCTTTCTGCGCGCCACGGTCGAGGATGCCGTCCGTGTCGGCGCGGGCGCAGGCTTCGAGCAGGCTGGTGCGGTGCGCGGCGGCCCAGTCGAGGAGTTTCGTGAGGGCCGTGTCGCCGATGCCGCGCCGTGGCCGCCCGATGATGCGGCGCAGCGCCACGTCGTCACTGGGGTTGATGGACAGGCGGGCGTACGCGAGGATGTCGCGGATTTCCCGGCGGTCGTAGAAGCCCACGCCGCCCACGATCTTCGTGGGAATCTGCACGCGGCGCAGGCTCTCCTCGATCACGCGGGACTGCGCGTTCGTGCGGTACAGCACGGCCATGTCCGTCAGCGGAAGGCCTTCCCGGGCGTGCAGGCGCGTGATCCACTCGGACACGAAGTCCCCCTCGGCGCGGTGGTCGGTGGCGCGGTGGAACACGACGGGCGGCCCGTCCTCCTTGACGGCCTTCAGGGTCTTGTCGAGGCGTTCGGCGTTGTTCTCGATCAGCCGGTTGGCAATGCCGAGCACGCGGGCGCTGGAGCGGTAGTTGTGCTCCAGCATGTATACTTTAGAATCAGGATAATCTTTCTGGAAATCAAGGATATTTTGTATGTCCGCACCCCTAAATTTATAGATCGACTGGTCGGGGTCTCCGACGACGAGCAGGTTGCGGTCCCTGGAGGCGAGCAGGCGGGTCAGTTCGTACTGGGCTTTGTTGGTGTCCTGGTACTCGTCGACGTGAATGAAGCGGGCGCGGTTCTGGACGGCGTTCAGGACGGCGGGGACGTCGCGGAACAGGCGGACGGTTTCGGTGATGAGGTCGCCGAAGTCGATGGCGTTCTGGGCTTTCTTGCGTGTTTCGTAGCGGCGGTAGGCTTCGGCGGCGGCTTCTTTTGGGATGCCGCTGAGGTAGGGTTCGTGGGCGCGGTCGAGGTCGCCGGGAGTCTGGAGGTTGCTCTTGGCGCGGTCGAGGATGCCGCGCAGGACGCGGGGGTTGGTGTCGGGGCCGATGCCGGGGAGGCTGCCCATGATGTCCTTGAGGACGTCGAGCTGGTCGTCGTCGTCGTAGATGACGAAGCCGCGTTTCAGGCCGATGTGTTCGCCGTAGGCGCGCAGGATGCGCACGCCGGCGGAGTGGAAGGTGCTCATCCAGAGTTTGTCGGCGCCGGGGACGAGGTGGCTGGCGCGTTCGCGCATCTCGGCGGCGGCCTTGTTGGTGAAGGTCACGGCGAGGATCTCGCCGGGGGCGACGCCGTAGTGCCCGATCAGGTGGGCGATGCGGTAGATGAGGGTGCGGGTTTTGCCGCTGCCGGCGCCGGCGATGACGAGGGCGGGGCCTTCGTGGTGGTCGGCGGCCTGTGCCTGGGTGGGGTTCAGTTGGGCGAGCAGGTCGGGCGGGTTCACCTGGGAATTGTACCAGCCTGCGTTCTGCCCTGGGCGTAATGGGCGGCGCTGGGTGTGTGGGGCGGGACCGGCCGTGTTCCCGGGCAGGGCACGGTTTTCGGGTTGCCTAACCCTGCTACGCTCCACGGGTGACGGCTTCATCGACCTCCGTGCAGACCTCCTCCCGCGCGTCCAGGCTGGCGCTGGGCAGCATTCTCGTGGCGGTCGTGGTGCTGGCCCTGAAGTACGTGGCGTACCTGATGACGGGCAGCGTGGCGCTGTACTCGGACGCGCTGGAGAGCATCATCAACGTGGCGGCGGCAGTCGCGGCGCTGATCGCGTTGCGGGTCGCGGCGCGCCCGGCGGACGCCAACCACCCGTACGGGCACACGAAGGCCGAGTACTTCAGCGCGGTGGCCGAGGGCGTGCTGATCGTGCTGGCAGCGGCCGCGATCGTGCGCGAGGCGCTCCCGGCGCTGCTGAACCCGGCCACCCTGCCGGAGCAGGAGGGGCTGGGGCTGGCGGGGCTGGGCGTGAACCTGGGGGCGGGCCTGCTGAACGCCGTATGGGCGTCGGTGCTGCTGCGCCAGGGGCGGGCGCTGCGCTCGCCGGCGTTGCTGGCGGACGGGCGGCACATTTTCAGTGACGTGGTGACCAGCGTGGGGGTGCTGCTGGGCGTGCTGGCGGCGCGTCTGACGGGGCTGGCGTGGCTGGACCCGCTGCTGGCGATTCTGGTGGCGCTGAACATCCTCTGGAGCGGGTGGCTGCTGGTGCGGGAGAGCGTGGGCGGCCTGATGGACGCGGCGGTGGATCCGGGAACCGAGGCGCGGATCCGGCAGGCGATGAGTCTGCACGGGCAGGGCGCGCTGGAGATGCATGACCTGCGGACCCGGCATGCAGGGAGCGTGACGTTCATCGAGTTTCACATGGTGGTGCCGGGCGACATGACGGTGCAGGAGGCGCACAGCATCTGCGACCGCCTGGAGGATGCCATCCGGGCCGAGACGCCGCAGTCGTCGATCAGCATTCATGTGGAGCCGCAGGAGAAGGCCAAGCATCACGGCGTGCTGGTGCTGTGACGCGGCCGGGCGGCGCCGCACAGGGGTTCCGTGATGCGGGACGTTCCGGGGGGCCGGCGGGGAATTCATGAAGCACGGCTTCATCTGACAGTTCCTTCATGTCGAACGACCGTGCCTATACTCGCCCTTGAAAGCTTCAGGGAGGAAGTATGGGCGAGATTGACGTGCCGAACGACGTGCACATCCGTTCCACGGTGGGGCCGACCCGGCCGCCGCGTGGCGAGCAGGTTCAGGTGACGGTGGACGGCGCGCCGCAGGTGGCGTGGGTGGGCGAGCCGCTGGTGGACGTGATCAACCGCGCGCAGATCGAACTGGCGCAGGTGTGTTACCACCCGCAACTGGGGCCGATCCAGACCTGCGATACCTGCGCGGTCGAGATCGACGGCTCGGTGGGCCGCGCCTGCGGGACGAAGGTGGCAGCCGGGATGACGGTTCGCACGCAGACGATCGCCGCCCGCGCCGCGCAGCGGGACGCATACGACCGCATCGTGGCAAACCACGACCTGTACTGCACGGTGTGCGACAACAACAACGGGAACTGCACGGTTCACAACACGCTGGGCGTGCTGGGCATCGATCATCAGACCCGTCCGTTCCAGCCCAAGGGCTACGAGAAGGACATGAGCAACCCCTTCTACCGGTACGACCCGGACCAGTGCATCCTGTGCGGGCGCTGCGTGGAGGCCTGCCAGAACGTGCAGGTGAACGAGACCCTGACCATCGGCTGGGAGATGGAGCAGCCGCGAGTGCTGTGGGATGGCGGGAAACCCATCGGCGAGAGCAGTTGCGTCAGCTGCGGGCACTGCATCACGGTGTGCCCCTGCAACGCGCTTCAGGAGAAATCCATGCTGGGGCAGGCGGGCCTGTTCACGGGCATTCCGCTGCCCGTCTGGGACGCCGCCATCGACGTGGTCAAGGGCGTGGAGGCCAGCGCGGGTCTCAAACCGATCATGAACGTGTCAGAGATCGAGTCGGCGGCCCGTGACCGGTACATCAAGAAGACCAAGACGGTCTGCACGTACTGCGGGGTGGGCTGCTCGTTCGACGTGTGGACCGACGAGCGGCACATCCTGAAGGTCGAGCCCGGCCTGGGGCACGCGAACGGCATCAGCACCTGCGTGAAGGGCAAGTTCGGCTGGGATTACGTGAACAGCGAGGACCGCCTGACCGCCCCGCTGATCCGCGACGGGGACCGCTTCCGCGAGGCGACCTGGGACGAGGCGCTGGACCTCGTGGCGCGGCGCTTCATGGAGATCCGCGCCAAGGACGGCCCGGACGCCCTGGCGTTCGTGGCGAGCAGCAAGGCCAGCAACGAGGAAGCGTTCATGGTGCAGAAGTTCGCCCGTCAGGTGATCGGGACGAACAACGTGGACAACTGCTCGCGGTACTGCCAGTCCCCCGCCAGCAAGGGGCTGTCCCTGACGACCGGGATCGGCGCGGACAGCGGCACCATCAAGGACATCGAGAACGCTTCTCTGGTGATCACGGTGGGCAGCAACGCCGCCGAGAGCCACCCGGTCCTGGCGACCCGCGTGAAGCGCGCGCAGAAGCTGGGGAACACGAAGGTCATCGTGTTCGACATCCGCGAGCATGAACTCGCCACCCGCGCCGACCAGTTCATCCGCCCGAAACCCGGCACGGACTTCGTGTGGCTGGCCGCCGTCAGCAAGTTCATCCTGGACAACGGCCTGGAGGACAGGGCGTTCCTGGCGGAGCGCGTGAACGGCCTGGAGGAATTCCGGCAGTCCATCAGCACCTACACCCTGGAGTACGCCGAGCGCGAGACCGGCATCGACGCCGGGACGCTGGAGGCCCTGGCCCGCCAGATTGCCGCCGAGGAGCGCGTGGCGGTCCTGTGGGCGATGGGCGTCACGCAGCAGTGCGGCGGCAGCGATACCAGCGCCGCCATCAGCAACCTGCTGCTGATCACCGGGAACTTCGGCAAGCTGGGCGCCGGGGGCTTCCCGCTGCGCGGTCACAACAACGTGCAGGGCGCCAGCGACATGGGCGCCATGCCCGATCAGGTCAGCGGGTACCAACCGGTCGGTGACCCGCTGGTCGTGCAGCGCCACGAGCGCGAGTGGGGCGTCACGCTGCGCCCGGAACGCGGCCTGGACAACACCCAGATGCTCGACGCGGCCATCGAGGGCAAGTTGAAGGCCATGTGGATCACGGGTGAGGAGATGAGCCTGACCGACGCGAACGCCAACCACCTCGCGCAGGGCTTCGAGGCGCTGGAATTCCTGGTGGTGCAGGACCTGTACTTCACGAACACCGCCCGCTACGCGGACGTGGTGTTCCCGGCCGCCGCGTCACTGGAGAAGGAAGGCACGTTCACGAACACCGAGCGCCGCATGCAGCGCCTGTACGAGGTCATGCCGCCCCTGAAGGGCACGAAACCCGACTGGCAGATCTACCAGGGGGTCGCGCAGCGCATGGGCGCCGACTGGAAGTACAGCCACCCGGGCGAGGTCATGGACGAGATCGCGCGCCTCACGCCGTTCTTCGCGGGCGTCAGTTACGACCGCCTGCAGGGGTACGACACGCTGTGCTGGCCGGTCGCGGAGGACGGCACGGACTCGCCGCTGCTGCACCAGGAGCGCTTCAACTTCCCGGACGGCAAGGCCCGCCTGTACCCGGCGACGTACAAACCCCGCCAGGAAGCCCCGAACGACGAATTCGACCTGCACCTGAACAGCGGGCGCATGCTGGAGCACTTCCACGAGGGCAACATGACCTTCCGCGTGGAGGGCATTGCCGAAAAGACCCCGGACTCGTTCGTGGAGGTCAGCCCGGAACTCGCGGCGGACCGGCAGCTTCAGAGCGGTCAGTGGGTGCGGCTGATCAGCGAGCACGGCGCCGTTCGCCTGCGTGCGCTGGTCACGGCCCGCGTGAGCGGGAACGAGGTGTTCGTGCCCATGAACGCCCGAAAGGCCGAGGACGCCGTGAACTTCCTGACCGGCAGCCGCGGCGACAGCATCACGAACACCCCCGCGTACAAGGACACCCGCGTGCGCATGGAAGTCCTGCACGACGTGGGTGAGAACCCGCTGCCCGCCAAGAACCACCGCTGGGGCCACCCCACCCCGCAGACGGGCGTGGAAGTCGAGCGCAAGTGGTCACGGCCGGACTACGTGTTCCCCGGCGGGCTGCTGCCCATGCACGGCGACAGCCTGAACGCCCGCGCCGACGCACTGGCCGGCCCAGTCATGGGCGGCGCTGACGACTGACATTCAGTGGAAGCGGGGCAGGCAGCCGCCTCTCCGCTTCCGCGCAGGAGACACCATGGCGAAACCACTTGAATTCACGCCCCGCATCCCGACCGCGCAGGAGAAACTGCGTTCCGAGGTCGAGGATTCCACCGACGCGCTGCTGGAGGGCCTGTACCTGCTGCGGCAACTGCATGAGCACGGCGTGCTGGACGTGGCAGGCAAGACCGTGCGGGGCGGCGAGGGCCTGATCGCGTCGCTGCTGCACATCACGGGCGGCGAGAGCGGCACGACCCTGCTGCGCAACGCCACCGAACTGGGCAAGACCCTGGCGGCGCTGGACCCACGCGAGGTCGGCATTCTGGGTAGCGCCATCACGACCGGTGTGAATGAGGGCGCGCGGCACGTCGCGGCCGGGAAGGGCGTGGGCCTGGGTGAACTGATGGGCCTGCTCAAGGACCGGGACGTGCAGGTGGCGCTGGGCGCCCTGTTCGCGGTCCTGAAGGGGGCAGGGCGGGCGCTGCGCGAAGCGAACGGCGACGTGCCGACCACCGCCAATCAGTCCGAGGTGGGCCGCTGAGCACGGCTGGCGGCCGTGACGGGGAGGCGAGTGTGAGCCTCCCCGTCACGCTGTTCCGGGACGGCGAGGGAACAGGGCGCCTGGACGCCGTGGCGGTCGAGGAACCGCTGGAACTGCGCCTGCACGCGCCCGGCGGGCCGCTGCCGCTGGGGGTGCTGATGCGCACGCCGGGGCACGACCGCGACCTGCTGCTGGGCTGGCTGATCTCGGAGGGGCTGCTGCCCGCCGCGTTCACGCTGGACCCGGACCCGGAGAACACGAACGTGTGGCACCTGCGCACGCCGGAGTACGCGCGACTGGCGGCGGGCGCGCGGCTGGCGGTGTCGTCGAGTGCCTGCGGGGTGTGCGGGTCGGGCAGTATCGAGGCACTGGCGGTACGCGCCGCCGCACCAGACTGGAGGGCGGGGCCACTGGACGCCGCGTTCCTGGCGGGCCTGCCCGAGCGGTTGCGGGCGGCCCAGTCGGGCTTTGAGGCGACCGGGGGTCTGCACGGCGCGGCGCTGTTCACGGCAGAAGGCGCGCTGCGCTGCGCCCGTGAGGACGTGGGGCGGCACAACGCCGTGGACAAGGTGGTCGGCTGGGCACACATACAGCAGCCCGGGGCGCTGGGGGATCAGGTGCTGGTGGTCAGCAGCCGCGCGGGCTTCGAGATCGCGCAGAAGGCCGTGACGGCCGGGATCGGCGTGGTGGTGGCCGTGGGCGCGGCGACCAGTCTGGCGGTCGATACGGCGTCCGTGTTCGGTGTGACCCTGTGCGGCTTTACCCGCGAGGGCCGCCTGACGGTGTACGCCGGGGCGGAGCGGGTGAGCGGCGCGGCCCGCCTGCCCTGAGCGGATGGGCCGGGCGCGTGGTGGCTGGCGGAACCGACCGAACCTTCATGAGAAATGTGTCCTGGCCTTCTTGATGAGCGTTCAGAGGCGGAACGATGAAGTGCCCGCCGACTAACGCCCGTTAGACTCCTTGACGTCAAACAAACTGATGGGCCTCAGGAGGGCGTATGGGATTTCTGGATCGTGAGCATTCTGTCGCAGGATCGAACTGGACCCGCTGGCTGGTCCCGCCCGCCGCGCTGGCCGTTCACCTGAGCATCGGGCAGATCTACGGGTACTCGGTGTTCAACAAGCCCCTCTCCCGCCTGATCAGCGGCGACCTGACCGCCGAGACCGGCGCGCCCGGCGACTGGTCCCTGTTCCAGGTGGGCCTGATCTTCAGCGTGGCCCTGTTCTTCCTGGGGGCCAGCAGCGCCATCTTCGGCAAGTGGGTGGAACGCGAAGGGCCACGCAAGACCATGTTCGCCAGCGCCCTGCTGTTCTGCGGCGGGTTCTTCGTGGCGGCGCTGGGCGTGAAACTGCACTCGCTGCCACTCGTGATCTTCGGGAACGGCGTACTGGGCGGCATCGGGCTGGGCCTGGGGTACATCAGCCCGGTCAGCACGCTGATCAAGTGGTTCCCGGACCGCCCCGGACTGGCGACCGGCATGGCCATCATGGGCTTCGGCGGCGGCGCCCTGATCGGCAGTCCGCTGGGCACCGCGCTGATGGCCCGCTTTGCCGGGGACGGCACGCTGGGCGTCGGCTCGACCTTCCTGGTCATGGGGGCCGTGTACCTGCTGTTCATGCTGTTCGGCGCGTTCCTGATCCGCGTGCCCGCCGACGACTGGAAACCCGCCGGGTGGACCCCGAAACCGCAGGCGGCGGGCGGCATGATCAGCACGCACAACGTACTGGTCGATCAGGCGTTCCGCACGCCACAGTTCTGGCTGCTGTTCGCCGTGCTGTTCCTGAACGTCACCGCCGGGATCGGCGTGCTCGGACAGGCCAGCGTCATGATTCAGGAGATGTTCAGTGACCGCGTCCTGGGCGCCGGGAACGGCGTGACGGCCGCCGCCGCCGCCGGCTTCGTGGGCCTGCTGAGCATCTTCAACATGGCCGGGCGGTTCATCTGGTCCTCGACCAGCGACCGCATCGGGCGCAAGCCCACGTACATGATCTTCTTCGCGCTGGGCGCCGTGCTGTACTTCCTGATTCCCATGTTCGGCAACATGGGCAGCCTGGTGCTGTTCGTGGCGGGCTTCTGCGTGATCATGAGCATGTACGGCGGCGGATTCGCCACCATTCCCGCGTACCTGCGGGACATGTTCGGCACCGCGAACGTCGGCGCGATCCACGGCCGCCTGCTGCTCGCCTGGAGTGCCGCCGCCATCGTCGGCCCCAGCCTCGTGAACGGCTTCCGCGACAGTCAGATCAAGGCCGGGATTCCCGCCGCGCAGGCGTACAGCACCACCATGTACATCATGGCCGCGCTGCTGGTCGTGGGGTTTGTGGCCAACCTGATGGTCCGCCCCGTCGCCGAGAAGTTCTGGGCGCAGAACCGCGCGCCCGCCGCCAGCCACGACTGACGCAGTCACGACTGATACGCATTCCAGCCAGGAGGCCCGCATGACCCGTTCCACCCCCGAACCCACCGAACAGCTCTCCCCCGTGATCTACCTGACGTGGCTGGTCCCCGGCATTCCCCTGGTCTGGGGCGTGTGGCAGACGCTGATCAAGGTCGCGCAACTGTTCCAGTAATCCGGCCTGATGGCAGATGGCGGCCTCCCCCACTTTCGGGGGAGGTTTGCTCTTGCGGCCCGCCGTTCAGGTCAGGGCGGGCTGGGCGTGTTCGTCGAGTTCTCGCCGCAGGTACGGTGAGGTGCGGCTGCCGCTCGCCCTGGCGACCTGTTCGGGCGTGCCCTGCGCCACGACCTGCCCGCCGTCCTCGCCCGCGCCGGGGCCGAGGTCCACGACCCAGTCGCTCGCGGCGATCACGCCCAGGTCATGCTCGACGACCATGACGCTGTGCCCGGCGTCCACGAGGCGGCTCAGCTGGGCGTGCAGGCGTTCCACGTCGCTGGGGTGCAGGCCGGTGGTGGGTTCGTCCAGCAGGTACACGGTGTGGCCGCGCACGGCCTTCTGGAGTTCGGCAGCCAGTTTCACGCGCTGGGCCTCGCCGCCCGAGAGTTCCGTGGCGGGCTGCCCGAGACGCAGGTAGCCCAGGCCGACCTCCTGCAAGGTGCTCAGGGCGCGGTGGACGGGGGCCTCGTCTGCGAACACCGGCGCGGCGGCGTCCACGGTCAGGTCCAGCACCTGCGCGATGTTCAGGCCTTTCCAGGTGACCTCCAGCGTGGCGGCATTGAAGCGGGTGCCGTGGCAGACGGGGCAGGGCGCGTACACGGACGGCAGGAACAGCAGTTCCACGGTCACGAAGCCCTCGCCCTGGCAGTGTTCGCAGCGGCCGCCCTTCACGTTGAATGAGAAACGGCCCGCGCTGTAACGGCGCTGCCGGGCCAGTGGTGTCGCGGCGAACAGGCGGCGCACGTGGTCGAACAGACCGGTGTACGTGGCGAGGTTGCTGCGCGGCGTGCGCCCGATGGGTGCCTGCGTGACCTGCACCAGCCGCCGCACGCGCTCCACGTCGCCGCCCAGGGTGCCCTGCGTGGGGGCGGGCGCGTCGTCTGCGGTCAGCAGATCGGCCGGATCGGCGCCAGCTTCGGCAGGCGCGGCTTCCCGGCCCAGGTGGACGCCCAGCAGGTCCGAGAGGGCCTGGGTGAGCAGGCTGGACTTCCCGGACCCGCTGACGCCCGTCACGGCCGTCAGGACGCCCAGCGGCAGGCGCACGTCCACGCCGCGCAGGTTGTTGCGGGTCACGCCGCGCAGGTCCAGCCAGCCGGTCGGGTCGCGGCGCACCTCGGGCAGTGGTGCGGGCGGCCCGAACAGGTGCCGGGCGGTCAGCGAGTCCGGCACGTCCCGCAGGCCCGCCGGGGGGCCGCTGTACAGCACCTGCCCGCCGCGCTGCCCGGCGTGCGGGCCGACATCCACGATCCAGTCGGCGTGGCGGATCACGCCCGGCTCGTGCTCGACCACGAACAGCGAATTCCCCCCGGCTTTCAGGCGGTCCAGGGCGGTCAGCAGCGCCTCGGTGTCGGCGGGGTGCAGCCCGGCAGAGGGTTCGTCCAGCACGTACACCACCCCGAACAGGTTCGAGTACAGCTGCGTGGCCAGCCGCAGGCGTTGCAGTTCGCCGGGCGACAGGGTAGGCGTGCCGCGTTCCAGGGTCAGGTAACCCAGGCCCAGGCGTTCCAGCACATCCACGCGGGCGCACAGGTCGGCGGCCAGCCGGGTCAGGGCCAGCGCCTCCTCGGGCGGGCGGGGAGTGCCGTCCGGGCGGGCCGTCTGCCCGGCGGCGGCGGGGGCGAGCAGTTCGGCAGCGCGGCGCAGCGGCAGGCGCGAGAAATCCATGATGTCCAGCCCGGCAAACGTCACGCCCAGGGCCGCGCGGGTCAGGCGCTTGCCGTGGCAGACCGGGCACTCGCGGATCACCATGAACGACGCCGCCCGCCGCTTCATGCTCTCGCTGCCGCTGTTCGCGAAGGTGTGCAGCACATGCCGCCGCGCGGAGGTGAACGTGCCCAGGTACGACGGCTCGGCGCGGCGTTTCACGGCCCGGCGCGTCTCCTCGGGCGTCAGGCCCGGATACACCGGCACCTGCGGCTGCTCGTCCGTGAACAGGATCCAGTCGCGCGCCTCGCGCGGCAGGTCACGCCAGGGGGTGTCCACGTCGTAGCCCAGCGTGACCAGAATGTCGCGCTGGTTCTGCCCGGCCCACGCGGTCGGCCACGCCGCCACCGCCCGCTCGCGGATGGTCAGGGACGGGTCCGGAACCATGCTCTCCTCGGTCACAGCGAACACGCGGCCCAACCCGTGACATTCCGGGCAGGCTCCCTCGGGCGTGTTCGGCGAGAACCCCTCGGCGTAGATGATGCCCTGACCGGGCGGGTAATCCCCCGCGCGGGAGTACAGCAGGCGCAGCACGTTGTTCAGGGTGGTCAGGCTGCCCACGCTGCTGCGCGCCGACGTGACGCCCCGCCCCTGTTGCAGGGCCACGGCGGGCGGCAGGCCGTCGATGCGGTCCACGTCCGGCGTGCCCAGCTGATTGAACAGCCGCCGCGCGTACGGCGACACGGAATCCAGGTAACGGCGCTGCGCCTCGGCGTACAGCGTCCCGAACGCCAGCGAGGACTTCCCGGACCCCGACACGCCCGTGAACACCACCAGCGCGCCTCTGGGCAGGTCCACGTCCACGTTCTTCAGGTTGTGTTCCCGCGCGCCGCGCACCTGCACGAACCCGTCACGCGGCCGGTCGTCGCGCAGGGAGCTGTCACGGGAGGAGGATGGAAGGTCGTTCATCCCGGCATGATTCCCGCCCGCCCACCGGGATGGGTGCGGGCCGCCTTCAGCGCTTGCCCATGCTCGGGCGCCATACGGACTGCTGCCTGTTTCGCTGACCACCCGGCAAGGCACCGGGTGGTCAGCGAAATCATTTCAGTCCGGTCAGGAAGTCCTGCACGGCGTTCAGAATCTCCTCTTCCGCCTGCGCGTGCGTGACGGTGGGCAGGCCGTCGCCCTTCTGCGGGCCGTACCGTCCGAAGAACGAGTGGACGGCGCCGGGAATGACGGTCAGGGTCGTGCCCTCGGGCAGGCGTTCCAGGCCGCCGCGCACGTCGTCGGGGGCGGCCACCCCGTCCCGTTCGGCCAGCAGCGACAGCACGGGCAGCGTCCGGTCTTTCAGGCTGACGTTCCCGGCGGGGTACGCGGCCATCAGGATCAGGCCCGCCAGGGCGTCGGCGTTGCTGGCGGCGTACTGCGCGGCCATCGCGCCCCCCAGCGAGTGCCCGGCGATCACCACCCGCTTGCCCTGGCCGTACTGCGCGATCAGACCGTCCGCACGCCCTATTCCGGTCACGGCCAGATCCAGCGGGAAGGCAGGGATGACCGTCTGCACGCCACGAGCGGCCAGCGCGCGGCCCAGCCACTCGTACGCCTGGGGGCGCACCAGCCCGCCGGGGTAGAACACCAGCAGTGTGTCCGCCTCGCCCTGCGCGGGCCGGATGTCGATGACGGGGCCACCCACGTTCTCCAGCGTCACGCGCGCCGTGTCCTGACCGGAGGGAGGCACGGCGTCCTGCCCGACCACCAGGGGGGGCCGCACGACCGCCTGCCGCGCCGTCGAGATCAGGTACCCTCCCAGCAGAGAGACGCCCGCGATCACCCACGCACGCACGCGCGGCGAGAGAAGCGGGCGACGACGGGGACGGGCGGGGGCCGGGGTGGTCAGGGCAGGTTCGGTGCTCACGCCCCCAGCATAGGCCCGGCCCTCCCCCACTCCCTACCCCCACCCTGCCTTACACGAAGGCGCTGAGGCCGGTGATGGCCCGCCCGACGACCAGGGTGTTGATCTCGTTGGTGCCCTCATAGGAGTAGATGGCCTCGGTGTCCGCGAAGTGCTTGGCGACCCCGTACTCGAGCAGGATGCCGTTCCCGCCGAAGGTCTCGCGGGCCAGGGCGACCGTCTCGCGGCAGCGGGCGGCGGTGACGACCTTGGCGAGCGCGGCGTGCTCGTCGCGCATGTCGCCCGCGTCGGCCATGTGGCTCAGGCGCAGGCACAGCGCGAACAGGCTGGTGACGTTGCCCAGCATGTGCACGAGGTGATTCTGGATCAGCTGGAATTCCCCGATGCGCTTCCCGAACTGCTCGCGGGTCTGGGCGTACGCGGCGGCCAGTTCGTAGGCACCCATGGCGCACCCGACGCCCTGCCACGCCACACCGGCGCGGGTGAGTTTCAGGACCTCGGCGGTAGTGCGCCAGCCGCGCACGTTCTGCAGGCGGTCGGTGTCGGGCACGCGGCAGTCGCTCAGGGTGATCAGGCCGTTCTCGACGATGCGCAGGGCGGTCTTGCCCTGGATCTTCTCGACGCTGTAACCGGGCGTTCCGGCGCGGACGATGAAGCCGCGCACCTCCTGGGTGTCCACATCGCGGGCCCAGATGACCGTGAAGTCGCTGAAGGGGCTGTTCCCGATCCATTTCTTCTGGCCGCGCAGGGTCCAGCTGTCGCCGTCGCGTTTGCAGGTGGTGCGCATGCCCTGGCTGACCTGCGAGCCGCCCTCGGGTTCGGTCAGGCCGAACGCGCCGATCACGTCCATGTCCAGCATCCTGGGCAGCCACTCGGCCTTCTGCTCGTCGCTGCCGCCCAGCGCGATGGACGCGAAGGCCAGTCCGGCGTGCACGCCGAAGAACACGGCGGTACTGACATCCACCTTGCAGGCTTCCATGGTGAACAGGCCTTCCATGATGGTGGCGTCTGGGGTGCGGCTGCCATCCTCGTTCCAGATACGGCGCATGAAATCATGTTTTTTCAGTTCCGGGATCAGGTGGCGGGGGAACTCGTCACGGTTCCAGTACTCGTTCATGATGGGCGAGACGTGCGTGTGCATGAAGCCGCGCACCTCGCCGGCAAAGTCCCGCTGCGCCTGGGTCAGGGTATCCATCTGCCCGAAGAAGTCGGCATTCGGGGTGGGCAGGTGGGGGGCCTTCTCGGGCGCGGCCCCCAGCATGCTGGTCAGGCTCTTGAGCTGCGAGTCGCTCATGCCGGCGGCGGCCCTGACCAGGGCGCCCAGGTCCAGTCGTTCGTTCAGGCGGGCCAGGGCGTCCATGTCCATTCCGGCCAGGAGCGCCTGCGCGTCCACGGTTGATCTGTTCATGGTTCCGGTTGTACCGCGTTCAGGGAAGTCGGAACTGCGTTGAGTATCGCGCTTTGGCTGCCGGTTCGTTCATGGGTGCTTCATGGTCGGCGCGGCGCGGCTCCCGGCACGCAGGTCCGCGCGGGGCGGTAGCATCCGGGTATGCCTCTCAACACGGACCGCCCGTCGCGGCCCCTGCCGACCCGTCCGGCCGGGTACGCGGAACTGGCCCGCTACTCCAGCCTGGGCCGCCTGTGGGCCATGCTGGGCGGCGCGGCGCGGGCCGGGCGGCAGGTGACGCTGGTGCGCGGCGACGCGCCGGACGTGTGCCGCCGCCGCGTCAGCGGGTACGTGCTGGGCAACGCCAGCATCTTCCTGGACGAGGGACGCACCGCCCGCGACCTGGAGGACGGGTTCGCGCCGCACCCGGCGCTGCTGGCCCTGCTGAGCGGCGACCCGTACCCGCTGCGCGCGGAACTGAACGCGCACTTCGAACTGCGGGTGGATTTCGTGCTGGCCTTCACGGCCCGCCGTGACCTGATCGCCCGGCCGGAACTGCGGTTCGCGCCGCTGGTGCCGGGCCTGAGCAGCCTGCCGGACGACCTGACACTCGACGCCCGCCGCCTGGGCCGCGACGAACTGCACCTGCTGGTGCAGCGCGCCTGCGGCCTCGCCTGATCCGGACTCCGATTGAATGGGCTGCAAGGCCCGCTGGGTCCGAGCGAAGCGAGTAGGGGCTGGGCGGGTTCCGGACATGGAGCCGGCAGGGGCAGTGAAGTCCCGGATTGTTGGCGAAACAAACGGAAATGAGCCGGACTTCGCGGGTGGGTCAGCCGGTGCGGGCAGCGCGGCGTTTCTCGGCGCGGACCATCTGCACGAACTTCGCGAGGCGCGGCGCGCGGTTCCAGCGTTTCCGGTCGCCCGCGACCCGCCAGATCCACTCGACGCCCATGCGGCGCGTCCAGGCCGGGGCGAGGTCGGCGGTGCCGGCCAGCACGTCGATCACGCCGCCGCAGCCGATCATGACGGGCACGTTCATCACCTGCCGCCAGTACTGGTTGAAGGTCTCCTGCCGCCCGGCGCCCATGGCGGTCAGCAGCAGGTCCGCGCCGCTGTCGCGCACGAGTTCCGCCACGCGCTGATCCTCGGGCAGGTCGAAGTACCCGTGGTGGATGCCTGCGACCTGAATGCCGTAGTCGCGCGCGGCGTTCTGCGCGGCGACCTCGGCCACGCCGGGCTTTGCGCCCAGGAAGAACACGCGCAGGTCCGCGCCGTGGCGTTTCATGAGGCCCTGCACGAGGTCGAAGCCCGGCGCGCGCGGTACCTCCTGGTCCCGCAGTTGCCGCGCGGCCCACACGATGCCCACGCCGTCGGCGGTGACGAGGTCGGCGACCTGCATCGCGGTCACGAAGTCCGGCTGGGTGCGTGACTGCACGATGAATTCCGGGTTCAGGGTCACGACGGTGTGCGGGGCGCGGGGCGCGCGGTAGATCCAGTCGCCCAGGCGGTTCAGGGCGCCGTCCAGCGTGATGTTGTCCAGCGGCAGGTCGAACAGGGTCAGTCGCTGGGTCTGGTCTGGGTTGCTCATGCTGTCGCGGATTGTAAAGCAGTCGGGCGGGCCTCCGGCGCTGGCCCCGGTGGGTGTGCTTGCGCGCGGGGCGTGCCGGTGGGGCATACTGCTACGCATGTTGCCCGGTGCTTTCGGTGCTTTACCTGCGGACGCTCAGGCGCAGGTGGTCGCGGCGGGACGGCTGGGACGCTGGACCCGCGCCGAACTGCTGTACCACCCGGAGGACCCCGCAGAGACGCTGTACGTCATCACGCGGGGGTCCGTGCGGCTGTACCGGCTGGGGTCCGGCGCGCGTGAGGTGACGCTGGACGTGCACGGTCCCGGCTCGCTGCTGGGCGTGATGTCCCTGATTCCCGGTGAACGCTGCGGCGTGTACGCCGAGGCGATGGACGACACCGAGGCGCTGATGCTGGGTCAGGACACCCTGCACCGCGTCACGCAGGCGCACCCGGCGGTGGGTGTGGCGCTGACCGAGCAGATCACCCGGCAGACGCGCGGCGTGCAGGAGCGGCTCTCGGGGCTGGTGTTCCTGGAGGTGTCGCAGCGGCTGGCGCTGGCGCTGCTGAACCTCGCCGAGCGTGAGGGGCCGTGGCCGGAGGGCGGGTCGCACGCGCTGCGTGACCGGGTGTCGCATCAGGACCTGGCGCACGTGGTGGGCAGTACGCGCGAGACGATCACGAAGTTGCTGGGGGATTTCCGCACGCGCGGGCTGCTGGACCTCGGGTACCGCCGGATCATCCTGACGGACCGTGAGGGCCTGCAACGCGCGACGCGCGAGCCGCTGCGCTGAGGGCCGCGCACGCCTGGGGTGCCGCGCCGTCCGTCGGCTTTACTTCACAGTGTGCTGTGACAGTCCGTGTAGTGTGAGTCCCGTTGCCTTGTGAACCGGTTCAACCGGAGAGAACGGGCACCGCACGCGCCCCGGCGGACGCCGGGGACGGCCCGCGCCGCGAACACGCGGCGCCGGGCGGAAGGAAGAACAATGGCGCGGAACGCAGGAGCGGAATTCAGGAAGGGTGGCATGCAGGCGTACTTCCGCCTGAGCGCAGGGGCGCTGGCACAGGCGCGCGCAGAGACTCGCGGTGACGTGGACCGCGCCGCGCTGGCAGAGGCGCTGCGCGCGTACCACCGCGACCTGGGCACGCTGGACGCGCACGCGCAGGCAGCCCTGGAACGGCTGGCGCACCCGGCGTCCCGCGTGGTCGTGACCGGGCAGCAGGCGGGCGCCCTGACCGGCCCGGCGTACTCGGTGCACAAGGCCGCCGACGCGGCGCTGCTGGCCCGCCAGGAGGACCGCGAGGACGCCCCGGTGGTCGCCGTGTACTGGATCGCCAGTCAGGATCACGACGCGGCCGAGGTGGCCAGTACCACCCTGCTGGACCTCGCCGGGCGCCTGCACCGCCTGACGCTGGACGTGCCGCAGGGCGTGCCGGTCGGGCGCATGCCGTGGCGCGCGGAGTGGACGGCGCAGGTCCACGCGCTGCTGGACGCCTTCGACGCGCCCGCCGCGCACGTGGCGGCTGTCCGCGCCCGCTTCGACCGGGCCGTGGGTGGGCCAGCGGGCGCGGGCAGTTACGCCGACGTGTTCGCCCGCCTGATTCACGGCCTGCTGGCCCCGGCGGGGCTGCTGGTCCTGGACCCGCTGCACCCCGCCCTGGCCGCGCTGATGGCCCCCACCCTGGCCCGCGAACTGGAACGCCCCCTGGCGTCCAGCGAGGCCATCGAGGCGGCCGCCGCCCGCCTGGAAGCCGACGGGTTCGTGCCGCAACTGCGCCGCCCGGCCGGAGCGACCAACCTGTTCATCGAGGAAGACGACGGGCAGCGCCGCCTGCTGCGCTTCGACGGCCGCACCTTCAGCACCGATCACGCCGCGTACTCGCGCGCGGACCTGCTGGCGGTCCTGGCAGGCGACCCCAGCCGGATCACGCCCGCCGCTGGCCTGCGCCCCGCCGTGCAGGACGCGCTGCTGCCCACCCTGGCCTTCGTGGTCGGGCCGGGCGAGATCGCGTACGGCGCGCAGTTACGGGACGTGTACGCGCTGCACGGGCTGGGGCAGCCGCTCCTGTGGCCGCGCCTGAGCGTCACCTGGATCGAACCGAACGTACGCCGCCTCCTGACGCGCCTGAACGCCACGGCCGCGCAGGTGCAGGCCGACCCGGAAGGCGTGCTGGGCCGCGCGCTGGCCGCCGAGCAGGGCGCCGCCGCCGCCAGCGCCGAGCGACTGGCCGCGCTGGACGCTGACCTGCGCGCCCTGACCGACGAACTGGGCGCGCTGGACCCCACCCTGCACAGCGCGGCGCAGCGCACCCGCACCCGCACCACGGCGCGCGTCGCGCACCTGCAACACCTCGCCACGCGCGCCCTGGCCCGCGCCGAGAACGACCGCAGCGGCCAGCTGACCCGCCTGAAAGCCCACCTGCTCCCGAACGGCGTACCCCAGGAACGCGAGATGAACTTCCTGACCTTCCTGCTCAAGCACGGCGACACGCCCCTGCGCCAGCTGCTGGACCTCCCGGCAGGCTGGCAGGGCGAACTCGACATTCCCTGATACGGACTCCGATTGAATGGCTTATAAAGCCGTTCAATCCGAGCGAAGCGAGTGGGAGCTTGGCGGGTTCCGGACGTGGAGTTGGCAACCCGGTGCCCTCCCGGGTTGTCAACGAAATAAACGGAATCCGCATGAGTCCAGACGCAACGCGGGCGGCCCCATCCAACCGGGCCGCCCGCCTGCCGTTCCAGTTCGCTACTCGCGCGGGATGTTCACGTCGAACAGGGCGCGCACGAATTCCTGGCTGTCGAAGGGTTGCAAGTCGTCGGCCTGTTCGCCCACGCCGATGAACTTGATGGGCACGCCGAGTTCCCGGACGATGGCGACCAGGATGCCGCCCTTGGCGGTGCCGTCGAGTTTCGTGACGATCACGCCGGTCAGGGGGGTGGCCTCGTGGAATTTCTTGGCCTGTTGCAGGCCGTTCTGGCCGGTGACGGCGTCCAGGACCAGCCACGTCTCGGAGGGTTCGGCCGGGTCGGCCTTCTCGACGACGCGGCGGACCTTCTTGAGTTCCTCCATCAGGTTGTGCTTGTTGTGCAGGCGGCCGGCGGTGTCGATGAACAGCAGGTCGGTGCCGCGCGCGGCGCGGGCGCTGGCTCCGTCGAAGGCGACGGCGGCGGGGTCGCCTCCGTCGGTGCCCTGCACGACGGGAATGCCGAGGCGTTCGCCCCACTCGCCGAGTTGCGCGCCGGCGGCGGCGCGGAAGGTGTCCCCGGCGGCGAACATGACGCTCTTGCCGCGGTTCATGTAGTACTGGCCGAGTTTGGCGATGGTGGTGGTCTTGCCGACGCCGTTCACGCCGATGACCATGACCACGTGCCCTTTGGGGTCGACGCTGGTGCGCCGGGCGTCGGGCGCGAAGCCGAGCTTGCGGAATTCGGCGCGGCGGGCGTCGGGTTCGAGTTGCAGGGTCAGGGCGTCCATCAGGGCCTGCTGGAGGTTCTTGCCCTCGGCGCGGCGGATGTCCTCGAGGATGTCCTCGGTGGCGGCGCGGCCCACGTCGGCGGCGATCAGGGCGTACTCGAGGTCCTCGATGGTGTCGAGTCGGTTGGTGACGACGTCCCGGACGTCCTGTCCGAGGAACCCGGCGGTGGAGTTGATCTGCTGGCGGGTCTTGCTGAGCCCGTCGCGCAGGCGTTCGAGCCAGCTCACGCGCGCGCTCCGGCGGGGGGGGTGACGTTCATGCGTTTACCATAGCGTCCCGGACCCGCGCTGAACCGTTCGGATCGCTGCCATCCGACGCTGCCATTCGACTGGGCCAGCGAAAACCCCTCCGGGCGGGAGGGGTCTGCGGGCAGGGCGGTCAGGCGGGTCAGCCGGACAGGGCCTCGCGGATCAGGGCGAGTTTCAGGGTGCTCAGGCGCGCGCGGCTGAACGCGCCGCGCCCCAGAATGCGCTCCCCGAGGGCCAGGACCGGCACGTGGTCGCCGTGCCGTTCGCGCAGCTGCGGGTCGAGGTCCACGTTCACGGTCTGCACGTTGAATTCCAGCTGGGCGAGGTGCGCGGCGGCCTGTTCGCACAGGTGGCAGCCGGGGCGGGCGTAGAGGGTCAGGGTGGGCAGGGTCAGGCGGGGTGGCCCGTCGGGTCGGGTCATGGGGTCAGGTGGTCTGGAGGACTTTCGGGCGGCCCAGGATACTCATGGCCTGCACCGGGGCGTACATGTCGCTGGAGGTCAGCAGGTCACCCACGGCCGAGAAGGTCCGCAGCACCTGCCCGCCCTGACGCACGGCGAAGATCTGGCCTTCCGGTCCGACCTGGATCAGCCAGGGGGCCTCGGTGGGTTCCCCGACCAGGGTTTCCATGGCGAAGGTCAGGCCCGGCGTGCCGTCCGCCTCGATCTTGCGGACCTTGCGGGCCACGCTGTCCACGATGTACACCGCGCCGAACTGGTCCACGCCCAGGCCTTCCAGGGGGCGCAGGCTGTCGCTGTTGCGGTCCAGGCGGAAGGCGTAGCGGCTGATGTAGTCGCCCTGCGAACTGAAGCGCTGCACCTCATGGTTGCCGGTGTCCAGGACGTAGATGTGCCCGTCGGGCGCGGCGACGATCCCGGTGGGTTTCTCGAAGCGACCCAGGCCCTGGCCGCGCCCGCCGAAACGGCGGATGAAGCGGCCCTGCGAGTCGAACACGACCACGTGGTGCGCCTCGGCGTCCAGCACGAACACCTGTCCCTGCGCGGCGGCAATCCCGACGGGTTGCAGCAGTTCGCCCTCGTTCAGGCCGTACGGGCCGAAGCTCAGGAGTTCGTTGCCTTCCGCGTCGAGTTTGCGGACCAGCGCCCCGGCCTTGCCCTGGCGGTAGTCGAGCAACGTGACGTACAGGTTCCCTTCCGGGTCGCCGGTCATGGCGTTGGGCGTGCCGGGCAGGCCCTGCGCGCCGCCGGTCTGGTCGCGCAGGCTGGCGCGCAGTTTGCCTTTCAGGTCCAGCAGGCGCAGCGTGCCGCGTTTCTCCTGCACGCTCATGGCGAGGGCGATGGGGTCGTTGAAGATCTCGTCGGTCAGCACGCCGGCGTCGATGCGGGCGATCACGTCGTCCAGGGTGGGGCGCTGGGCGGGGTCCTTCTCGATCATGTTCAGGATCAGGTCGTTCAGTTTGCCCGGCACTTCCAGCCTCACCTGCTTGGGCGGTTTGGGCGTCTCGAACACCTGCTGGTGCACCACGGCCTCGTAACTGCCCTTGAAGGCGGTGTGCCCGGTGACCATCTCGTAGGCGAGCAGGCCCAGCGAGTACACGTCGCTGCGGGCGTCCACGCGGTTGCCCTTGGCCTGTTCCGGGGCCATGTAGATGGGCGTCCCGACGCGCGCGCCGGTCATGGTCAGGCGGGTCAGGACCTTCCCGACGGCAATCCCGAAGTCCATGAGTTTCACGCCGCCCTCGCGCAGCACGCCGTCCGTGAAGGCGTTCTTGAGGACCATCACGTTGGCGGGCTTGATGTCGCGGTGCACGACGTTCTGCATGTGAATGTGGCGCAGCGCGTCGGCCAGCGCGCGGATCAGTTGCGCGCCCTCGTGGAAGCTCAGGGTGCGGCTTTCCAGCAGGGCCTCGAGGCTGTCGCCTTCCAGGAATTCCATGGCGATGTAATGTTCGGGGTCCTGCATGCGGTAGTCGTACACGCGCACGATGTTCGGGTGGTTGAAGCGCTTGAGCACTTCCGCCTCGCGGTAGAAGCGTTTGACGAACTTGGCGTCCGCGAGGTACTTGTCCTGCGGGACCTTCAGGGCGACCACGCGGCCGTCCTGGCGGCGGCGGGCGCGGTACACGCTGCCCATCCCGCCGATCCCGACCCGGTCGAGGACCTCGTACTCCTGGAAGCGCAGGTCCGAGACGGTCTGCGTGGTCGTCGGACGGCGCGAGGGTGGCACGGGCGTGGCGGTGCGCTGCACGCGCACGGGTTTCTGCGGTCTGGGCTGACGGCCGGGCCGGTCCAGGCTGGGCATCACGACCCGGCCCAGGCGGAACGCGGCGGTGACCAGCACGAACGCCGCGGCCGTCAGGACGCCCTGGGTGCGGTTCAGGTTCTCCAGTTGCGCGGGGCCGCCACCGGCGGTCAGGGACAGGTAGGCGACCAGCAGGGTCAGCAGGGCGGCGGCGGCGGCGCCCACGAGGCCCAGCACCCGTTCGGGCGCGCGGACGGTCAGCAGGACCCCCACGATGAACAGCGGGACCAGCAGCAGCGCGATCATGCGGGCCTGGCCGGGCGGGAAGAGGGAGGCAACGGCTTCATTACACACAGTTATACAGAGCCGCGCCTTGCGCTGCACTTACAGGTGCCTGCCTGGCCTGCGTGCGGCGGGGCCTGTGCGGCATACTGTGGGCGATGGTCACTGCACAGCTATGTCCGGTCACGCGGCGCCTTCCCGGCGTGCCACGCGCCCTCCCGGCGCGGCCTGAACGGCGGGGCGGCGCGTGAACTACTGGACGGAACTGACCGAACTGTTCGAGTACAAGGTCGCGGACGCCCTGGCGGGCCGGGTGCCGCGCGGCGGGCGGCGGTCGCTGGGGTTGCTGCGTGAGGAACTGCTGCAGGCGTCGCTGGAGCCCACGCTGCTGCGCCGCCTGATCGAGGCGGACCGGCAGTACCGCGCGTACCAGAAAGACAGCCGTCCGCCCGAGGTGGACCCCCGCGCCGCGTTCAGCGGGCCGAGCACCTGGGCGGCCCCCGCCACCACCGAGACGGATGAGTCGCGCGCCTGGGAGGAACTGCAACTGCTGGCGTGGCACCACCAGACCACGCGGCTGGTGCGCGAGCAGGCGCTGCGCTGGCAGCGGGAACCGACGCTGGCGCAACTGCGGGTGCTGTTCACCGTGACCGAGAACGCCGAGCGGGCCGCCACGACCGGGTCGCAACCCGTGGCCGTGCCGCCCGTGAACGATCCCCTGATGGACCTGCACGACCAGGAAGTGGTGCAGAACCTCGCCGGGGCGCTGTCGAACCTGCTGCTGACCGAGCTGGGTCGCGCGCGGGTCCGCACGGCCCTGTCCGGCGCGCAGAGCGAACCGTTCCCGCGCCACCCGGACGAGGACGTACTGGCCGCGCGCATCATGGCCGCCGAGCGTGAACCGCTGGGCGCCGAGGCCCGCGAGCAGCTGATCCGCGCCCTGAAAGCCGAGTACCCGCGCGCACGTGACCCGCGCGAACGGCCCGCGATCCGCGAGGCGGCGCGGCTGGTCGCCAGTTTCCTGGACCCCCTCATGGCGGCCGCGCCCGCCCCGACGCTGGGGGCCGTGCCGCACGGCAGCGTGCTGTACGCCCGGCACCCCGCGACCGCCATGCGCGCCCCGGACGACGGCGCGGACGTGCTGATCGTGAACCTGCGTGGCGGGCAGGCGGCCCGCTGGCGCGGCCTGGACCTGATGTGGCAACCCATCGGGAAGAACTGGCAGATGCAGGTGGCGGGGCAGGTGGCGCTGCTGCGGCCCTCGCGGGACACCGGGGACGGCCCGCAGAGCATCACGCTGCCCGACACGCAACTGCGGGCGTTCGTGAGCGGCGATTACCTGATGCTGCGCCTGGAAAGCCAGGCGGCGCTGGAACTGGGGCGGCGGGCGTCGCTGGGCCGGGCGGTGTCGCTGCTGTTGGATCCGGGCGGCGAGTACCTGTTCCTGCGCATGGCGCGCGCGGCGGCGCAACTGCTGCGCGGCTCGCCGCTGGACCTGCCGTCCCTGCAGGGCGCGTCGGCCCGCAAGTACCGCGAGGCCACCCCGGACGCCCTGATGGCGTTCGCGCGTAAGGGCGTGGAGTCCCTGATGGTCCGGCTGGGCCGCGCGGACACCACGCAGGCCGCGCAGGTGTTCCGCGCGGCGGCCGACGCGCTGGGCGTGCACCCGGTGCTGGGCCGCCGCCTGCACGAGGCGCTGCACGTGGCGCTGCGCAGTCCCGAGACGCTGTCCGAACCGGTGTCCGGCGACAGTTTCGACCTGCCGGACACCGGGGGGTTCCTGAGCGTCCTGCTGAGCGACGACCCGCTGACCCTGCAGGCCGGGACGCGCTCGGTGACGCTGCGACTGGATTACAAGTCGGAGCTGGCCGTCGTGATTCCCGGTCACGCGCCCATGATCCTGCAGGACCTGCTGGTGGTGCGCGTGCCGGACCTGAACGTGATTCTCGTCCGGCACGGGCAGTGGCTGGCCGCCGCCGCCGGGCACGACGAGAGCGGCGACGTGATCAGCCCGGACCTGCTGGACGACCCGCCGCCCGCGCCGCACTGAACGGCCCCCGGACGACACCCCGCAGTTCATGGGTGCGTTAGTTCATGGGTGCATAAGGGCCGCCTGTGTGTGTTTCGCTTACCATGGGCAGCATGTCTGCGGCGATCCGTTCACCTCTGCCTCCGTCGGCCCGTGTGGCGGTCCTGATTCCTGCGTTCAACGAGCAGGACACCGTGGCGGCGGTGGTGGAGGTGGCCCGGCAGTTCACGGACGAGGTGATCGTCGCCTCGGACGGCAGCAGTGACGGGACGGCGCAGGTGGCGCGGCAGGCAGGCGCGGCCGTGGTGGAACTCCCCGAGAACGGCGGGAAGGGCGCGGCCCTGCGCGCGGCGCTGGACGCCACGCAGGCCGAGTTCGTGGTGATGCTGGACGCCGACCTGACCGGCCTGAGCGCCGCGCACCTCCAGACGCTGCTGAACCCGGTGCAGGCCGGCACGCTGGACATGAGTATCGGCGTGTTCGAGGGCGGCGGGTTCGTGACCGACTGGGGGAACAAACTCACGCCGCACCTGAGCGGGCAGCGGGCCTGCCGCCGCGACTGGCTGCTGGGCGTGCCCGGCCTGGGTGAGGAACGCTGGCCGGAACCGGCCATCACGCAGCACCTGAAAGTCACCGGGGCGCGCTGGGCGTACGTGGACCTGCCGAACGTGGCGCAGGTGGTCAAGGAGAAGAAACGTGGCTTCTGGCGCGGCGCGACCGCCCGCACCCGCATGTACGTGTCTCTGCTGACGTACGGCGTGCGCCGCCGCAAATCCTGACGCGCCCCGACCTCCGGCGGGTGCCTCAGCGCAGCAGGTCGATGCGGCTGCCGTCCGCCGTCTCGTAGCGCACGACGCCCACGGTCGGCACGAAGTACGTTTTCTGCACGCTGATCTTCCCGGCGGCGGTCGTCTCGGTCTGGATGGTCAGGGCGTTGAAGGTGCCACCCGCCGTTTTCAGGGGGGTCACGCCGGTCACGGTGGACACGGTGCGCACGCTGCCGTTGCTGCCTTTCCAGGTCATGCCGGGGCTGAGCGGGCCGGGCGGGTACACGTTCAGCGGCGCCGCGTACCAGCTCAGGCGCCCGCCGATGTTCACGCCGCGCAGCCACACGCTGCCGTCCGTGCGGAATTCCAGCAGGTCCTGGGTGTAGGTGGTGCTGCCGTACTGGTGGCTGACCGGCACGACCTGCACGCCCCGGTACGTGACGGGTGCGCCCATGACCTGCGTCTCGCCGCTGGAGTACGTCCAGCGGGTTCCGGCCTTGCGGGGGTAGTAGTTGCTGTCCAGCGCCTGGACGTTCAGGAGCGCCGAGCCGAGCAGGCCCAGCAGCGGGAGCAGAAGGGCGCGGCGGACGGTGGGGCGGGCAGGGGCGGGCATCGCCTCCCAGCTTAGTGCCTGCCTCTCACGCGCGCCTGACAGGATGCCCGGCCCTCCCCCACCCGGCCGCCCGGACCACAGCCGTGCGGGCCGCGCGGCACCCCGGATGGGAGCACCTGCGCGGCCCGCCGTTCACCGCTACCGGGTTACTGTCGCCGGGTTACTGTCGCCGGGTTACTTCACGAGCGCCTGGTACCACAGGGCGCTGTCTTTCAGGATGCGTTCCTGGGTGTCGTAGTCCACGTACACCAGCCCGAAGCGTTTCTCGTACCCGAAGGCCCACTCGAAGTTGTCCATCAGGGACCACGCGAAGTACCCGCGCACGTCCACTCCGGCGCGGCTGGCGTCCAGCAGGGCGTTCAGGTGGGTGCTGAGGAACTCGGTGCGGCGCGGGTCGTGCACGCGGTCGCCGCTGCGTTCGTCGGGGAACGCGGCGCCGTTCTCGGTGATGTAGATGGGCGGCAGGCCGGGGTAGTCGGTGTTCAGGCGCAGCAGGAGGTCGGTCAGGCCCTGCGGGTGGATTTCCCAGCCCATGTCGGTGACGCTGGCCCCGTCGGGCAGCACGCCGCCCTGCGCGCCGATCACGCCGCGCGTGTAGTAGTTGACACCCAGGAAGTCGTTGGGGGCGCTGATGAGCTTCAGGTCGCCGGGCTGCACGGGGGGCGTGTCGGGGCCGACTTCTGCCCAGGTGTCGGCGGGGTACTCGCCGCGCAGGATGGGGTCCAGGAACCAGCGGTTGAAGCGGCCGTCGGCGTGCCGGGCGGCGCTGATGTCCTCGGGGCGGTCGCTGGCGCTTTCCTGCGGGCCGAGGTTCAGGACGATGCCCGCCTGGGACTGCGGCGCGTGGCGGCGGATTTCGGGCAGGGCGAGGCCGTGACCCAGCATCAGGTGGTGCGCGGCGCTCAGGGCGGCGGCGCGGTCGCGGGTGCCGGGCGCGTGCTCCCCGAGTTCGTAACTGAGGATCGACGAGCACCACGGTTCGTTCAGGGTGGCGTAACTCGCCACGCGGTTCCCGAGGCGCTGCGCGACGGCCGCCGAGTACTCGGCGAAGGCGTGGGCGGTGTCGCGGTTGGTCCAGCCGCCCTGGTCCTGCAACACGGCGGGCAGGTCCCAGTGGTACAGCGTGACGTGGGGCTGCACGCCGCGCGCGAGCAGGCCGTCGGTCAGGCGTTCGTAGAAGTCCAGTCCGGCGGCGTTCACGGCGCCCCGTCCGGTGGGGATCACGCGGGGCCACGCGACGCTGAAGCGGTAGGCGTCGACGCCCAGCGCGGCGATCAGGTCGAGGTCCTGCTCCCAGCGGTGGTAGTGGTCGCAGGCGACGGCGCCGCTGCTGCCGTCGCTGATGCGGCCGGGTTTGGCGCAGAACACGTCCCAGATGCTGGGGCTGCGGCCGTCTTCCTGCGCGGCGCCCTCAATCTGGTACGAGCTGGTGGCGACCCCGAACAGGAAACCGGCCGGGAAGTCCTGGCGGGTCAGGCTGGCGGCGCGGGCCTGGGGAGTGGGCGCGGCCGTTTCGGATGGGGCAGTGTCGGATACGGCAGTGTCGGTGGTGATGGTGTTCGTCATGGGGCGGCTCCTGCGGGAACAGTGGGGCGGCGGTGTGGTGGCGGTGTGGCGGCAGTGTGGCGGCGGTGTGGCGGCGGGGGGCGGGAGCGGGCGGGGCGGGTTCAGCCCTTGGTCGCGCCGGCGGTCAGGCCCTCGATCAGCTGGCGGGATGCCAGGGCGAACAGGATCAGCAGCGGCACGACGGTCAGGGCGACGCCGCACATCAGGGCGCCCCAGTCGGTGTTCGCGATGCCCTGCATGGACCGCAGCGCCAGGGGCGCCGTGAAGGTCTCGGCGGTGCGGAAGATGATCAGCGGCCCCAGGAAGCCGTTCCAGGACTGCACGAACGTCACGAGCCCCAGGGTCGCCATGGCCGGGCCGGTCAGGGGGACGATCACGCGGCGGAAGATGCCGAACTCGCTGGCGCCGTCGATGCGGGCCGCCTCGACCAGTTCGCGCGGGATGGAACTGCCGATGTACTGCCGCATCAGGAAGATTCCGAAGGCACTCGCCATGCCCGGCACCCACAGCGCGCGCGGCTGGTCGATCCAGCCGAGGGCCTGCATGATCAGGGCGTACGGGACGATGTTCAGGGTGCCGGGGATCAGCATGGTGGCCAGCAGCAGTCCGAACAGGACCTCGCGGCCCTTGAACGAGAACATGGCGAAGGCGTACCCGGCGAGCGTGCAGAAGAACAGCGTGAAGCCGGTGGTCAGGACCGCGAGGTACAGGCTGTTCCAGAGGTTCCGCCAGAACGGCACGCGTTCCACGAGGTTGCGGTAGTTCTCGTCGAGGTTGCTGCCGAACCACGCGGGGGGCGGCAGGTGGAAGATGTCGCTGCGGGTGTGCGTGGCGAACACGAACATGAAGTAGAAGGGCGCGATGGTCAGCAGGGCGCCCAGGGCGATCAGCAGGTACGCGCCGATGCGTTTGCCGTCCAGGGTGGGGGCGCGGCGGGCGGGGCGGCTGGCGGGGCGGTCGGGGATGGGGGCGGTGGTCATGGTCAGTCCCTTCCGGCCAGGCCGCTGCGGCCGAAGGCACGGTTGTTCACGAGGGTCAGCACGCCGATCACGATGAACAGCAGCCAGGACATGGCGGCCGCCACACCGGCGTCCGAGTACGAGGCGTACGTGCGGTACATGTACATCACGGTGGTCAGTCCGGCCTGTCCGGCGCCGCCGCTGCCGTTGGTCAGGATGAACGGCTCCTCGAACAGTTGCAGGCCGCCGATCAGGCTGAGGGTCACGGCGATGAACATGATCGGGCGCAGCAGCGGCAGCGTGATGTACCGGAACTGCTGGGCGCGGGTGGCGCCGTCCACGCTGGCCGCCTCGTACAGTTCGCGCGGGATGGCCTGCAGGCCGCTGAGGTACAGCAGCATGTTCCAGCCGGTGTAGCGCCACACGACGACCATGGCGACCGCGCTCTGCACGTACTCTTTCTCGCCCAGCCAGTTGATCTTCTCGGCGGGGAACAGCGCGCCGATCAGGGGCAGGCCGTGCAGGGCGTTCAGGACCGAGTTGATCACGCCGTACTGCCAGGAGAACAGCGTGAAGAAGATCACCGAGATCGCCACGATGGACGTGATGTACGGCAGGAAGTACACGGCGGTCACGAGGTTCTGCATGCGGCGCAGGCCACCCTGGATAGCGAACGCCAGCGGAATGGCGATCAGGTGCTGCGGCAGGCCCGACATGAGTGCCAGGATGGCAGTGTTCTTCAGGGACAGCCAGAAGGTCGGGTCGGTCAGGTTGTCGGTGTAGTTGCGCAGGCCCACGAATTTCATGTCGCCCAGCCCGGTGCCCGGCTGCCACTGGTGGAAGCTCAGGAAGGCGTTGAACAGGATCGGGAACAGGCCGAACGCGAAGAACAGGATGAAGAACGGACTGATGAAGATGTACGGCGCGTACCGCCGCTGGAAGTCGCTCCAGCTGGGTTTGCGTCGGGGTTTGGCTGATTTCAGGGTTGCTTGCATGCCTGTGATCTCCAGTGCGGCGGGGCCCGGCGGGCGGGAAAGCGGGAGCGGGGGCAGGTCCGGCCCCGGTGAGCGGCGCGGACCTGCCCCCGTTGATCGGGTGTCGGGTGAATTCCGTCTGGTGCGCCGGGCGTCCCGGCGGGTGCCGGCCCTGCCCGTGGCCTGAACGTGCGTTCAGGCGGGCCGGGGGTCAGCGGGCGCGGCGGGCGATCAGGTTCTTGGCGTCGGTCAGCGCGGTCGTGATGTCCTTGCTGCCGTCAAGGACGCTGGACAGGGCGTCGTTCACGATCTGTTCGGCGATGGGGTCGAGTTTGTTCACGTCCAGCGGCTGGATTTTCAGGGCAGCCTGACGCCACAGCACGCGGGCCTTCTGGCCGTTCAGGTACGGGACGCCCTCGTTGAAGACGGGGTCGTTCCCGGCGGCGCGCAGCGCGGGGAACGCGCCGGTGGTCTTGAACGCCAGAACCTGCTGGTCCTTGTTGGTGGTCAGGTACTTGATGAGCGCCCAGGCTTCGGTCTTGTGCTGGCTCTGCTGCGGAATGGCGTAGAACGAGCCGCCCCAGCTGGCGTAGGTGTTGCCGGGCAGTTGCTGCGAGGCCCACTTGCCGCTGAAGTCCTTGGCGAGCCAGTTCTGCATGTGACCGACCAGCCACGCGCCGCTGAACTCGGTGGCGAGGTTGCCTTTCTGGAAGGCGGTGGTCCATTCGGGGCTGAAGGCGCTGCCGGCGCGGGCGTCGAGTTTCGCGTCGCGGATCTGCTTGGCGATGGTGAAGGCGCGCACGTAGCGGGGGTTGGCGGGGTCGACCAGGACGTTGTTGTTCTTGTCGAAGTACAGGCCCTCGCCGCTCTTGAGGCCGGTGCGGATGATGATCTGGGCGGCCTCGCCGGCGTCGGGGATCAGGAAGGTGCCGGGGTTGGCGGCCAGGACTTTCTTGCCGTTGCTGATGTAGCTTTCCCAGCTGGCGTTCATGGCGGCGGGGCTCACGCCGGCCTTCTTGAGCATGTCCGAGCGGTAGAACATGGCGCCGGGGCCGATGTCAGTGGGCATGCCGACCATGCGGCCGTCCTGGGTCATGGCCTGCGGGTAGGTGTAGGCAATGAACTGGCTGCGGAACTGCCCGGCGTTGTAGGGGGCCTTGCTGATGTCGACCAGGCCGTTGCCTTCCGCGAAGCGGGCGACGTACCCGAAGTCCACGGCGACCACGTCGCTGGCGCCCTTGCCGGTGGAGAGCGCGGTGGTCAGGGCGGTGTGGTGGTCAGCGTAGGCCAGCGAGTTGATCTTGACGGTGATGTTCGGGTAGAGCTTGTTGAAACCGGGCAGCGCGGCCTTCACGACGCTGTCGAGGTCGGGGAACACGCCGACGGTGATGGTGGTCTTCTGGGCGCTGGCGCTGCCGAGGGCGGCGGTCAGGGCGATGCTCAGGGCCAGGGTCAGTCGGGGCAGGTTACGCATGATGGTTCCTCCGGGTGGGGGTGTGCGTGCTTGGGGTGAGGGGGCGGCGCAACAGGGTTCAGCAGTTCCGGTGGTCGCTTGCGGGGCGGCCACAGGTGGGTGAAGGTCCGGGCCGTCGGTGGCCGGAATTCTGGTTGGAACAGGTCTGCTTGACCCGTACTGTAGTCGCCCCATGAAAGCGCTGTCAAGAGGCGATTCATGCGTTCGTTCCGCCGCCCCGATACCAGAGTGGAAAAATCGCGTTCTGGACTTCTCTGTATCGTTATACGCCCGACACACAAAAAAGATTGCGCTTTCAGCGAAGCACAATCCAGCCCGGTCCGTGTTCCCCGCCACAGCCCTCACACGGACTCCGTCTGTTTCGCCGACAACCCGGAACCCGCTCCGGCTCCGCTCGGGTTGAACGGTTCTGGCAGACCTTTCAACCCGAGTCATACGGATTCCGTTTGTTTCGCCAACAATCCGGAACTCCACCGGATTGTTGGCTCCACGTCCGGAATCCGTTTCTCTGCTACTCGCATCCGCTCGGATTGAACGGGCTTCGCAGCCCATTCAATCGGAGTCCGTATCATGAGTAACCCGCACAGGCCGGTACGGGCAGGTGCGGGCGGATCGGTCTGGATCGGTCGGTACGGTCAGCGCTCTACAGGCCGCGCCGACTGGCGACGGATTCACGCATCATCAGTTCCTGGCGCGGCTCGAAGGGTTCGGTGGTCTCGCCGCGCAGGCGTGCCAGGATGAAGTGCGCCAGCCAGCGGCCCATCTCGGCCATGGGTTGCCGCACGGACGACAGGGGCGGCGTGGCGTACGTGGAGCCGGGCAGGTCGTCGAAGCCGACCAGGGACATGTCCTCGGGCACGCGCAGGCCCAGGCGGTACAGCGCCAGGCGTGCGCCGTAGGCCATCTGGTCGTTGGCGCTGAACACGGCCGTCAGGTCGGAATGCTGTTGCAGCAGGCGCTGCATGCCGATCAATCCGCTGGGTTCCTGAAAGTCGCCCTGCACGACCAGGGTGGGGTCGTACTTCAGGCCGCGTTCCTCGAGGGCCTCGCGGTACCCGGTCAGGCGTTCGCGGGCGTCGGCGTGGTCGGGCGGGCCGCTGATGTGCCCGATCACGCGGTGGCCGCGCCCGATCAGGTAGTTGGTCAGGTCGCGGGCGCTCTGGCGGTTGTCCATGTTCAGGGACACGCCCCCGTGGCGGCTCAGGTCGATGTTGCGGCCCAGCACGCCGACAGGCAGGCGGGCGGACAGGGCGTGCAGGTCGTGGTCCGGCAGTTGCCCGCCCAGGATGATCATGCCCTCGACGCGGCGGTTGAGCAGCAGTTCCACGGCGTGTTCTTCCTCGGCGGTGCGCCAGTGGCCGCTGATGATGATGGGTGAGTACCCGCTGCCCATCAGGCCCTGCTCGATGCCGCTCAGGGCGTCGTTGTAGAAGGGGCTGGCGATGTCGGGGGTCAGGACGCCCACGCTGCCGGACGCGCCGGTGGCGAGGCTGCGGGCGAAGGTATTGGGCGTGTACCCGAGTTTCTCGATGGCCTGCCGGACCTGGCTGGCCTTCTCGTCGCGGACACGGGCGGTGCCGTTCAGGATGCGGGAGACGGTGCTGGGTGAGACGCCGGCCTCGCGGGCAACCTCGGTGAGGGTGACGGCGCGGGTCATGAGGGGCGCTCCGCCGTGGGCCGGGGGCAGAAGGGACGCAGAGGGTGAAACATGCCCGGAAGTATACTTGAAAGCGCTTTCAGAATTGCAAGAGTCTGACCCGCCTCACCTGCTCTTCCCTGCCCGTGCGGCGACCTGCCAGCCTGCTTCACCGGTCGAACGGAACGTGCCGCCCACTCGACCGGCGTTCCCACCGACCTACTCCTGATCCTTGCCCAGCTCGTTGCCGCGCCGGGTGGCCTGCACCACCGCTTCCATCAGGGCGCCGCGCACCCCGGCCTTCTCCAGCGCCGCCAGTCCCGCGATGGTCGTGCCGCCGGGACTGGCGACCTCGTCTTTCAGCAGGCCCGGATGCGCCCGCAGTTGCAGCAGCTCGCCGGTCGAGACGAGCAGCTTGGCGGCCAGTTCGTTCGCCAGGGGGCGCGGCAGGCCCATGCGCACGCCGCCGTCGGCCAGCGCCTCGGCGACCACGGCCACGTACGCCGGGCCGCTGGCACTCATGCCGGTAAAGGCGTTGAACAGGTGCTCGGGCAGCTCGTAGGCGTCCCCGACCGCCGCGAACAGCGTGCGCGCGAACGCCAGGTCGCCCGCGTCGGTCGCCTCGCGCGGGCCGGTGATGGCCGTCTGACTACGCCCGATGGTCGCCGCGAGGTTCGGCATGACCCGCACCACCCGGCGCGTGCCCAGGCGGCGGGTCAGGGCCGCCACGCTGACCCCGGCCATGGTGCTGATGTACCCGGTGTTCTCCTGCGCCAGCCAGTCGGCGGCCTCCAGGAACACGCGCGGTTGCAGGCTCACCAGGATGCGGTCGGTGCCCGGCAGGTCGGCGGGCGTGACGACCTGCGCGCCGGTGCGTTCGGCGATCTCGGTCACGCGGGCCGTGTTCAGGTCCAGCAGCCCGATCTCGGACGGGGGAATCACGCCGCGCGAGGTCACGCCCTCCAGCAGGGCCAGTCCGAGTTTCCCAACGCCAACGATCACGAGCTTCATGCGGGTCAGTATAGGTGCGCGCCTGCCGACGCCCGCCCGCCGGACGCGCATTTGTGCAGACGGCCCGCGCCTGCGCAGGCACCGGATTGCCCGCTCCATGTCCGGAGGGGCGCCTTGCTCCCACTCGCATCCGCTCGGACCCAGCGGTCTTTGCGGCCCACTTGACCGGAGTCCGTATTCCAGCGGCGAGCGTTACAGCAGCGCGTCGTCGAACGGTTCAGGCAGGACCGGCAGCGCCGCGCGGCTGGCCATCAGGTCCATGAACGCCTGCACCAGCGCCGGGTCCAGGTGCGTTCCGGCCATGCGCCGCAACTCCTGCAGGCTGTCGTGCGGGGACCAGGGCGCTTTGTAGGACCGCTCGCTGGTCAGGGCGTCGAAGATGTCCACCACCGCGAACAGGCGGGCCAGCAGCGGAATGCGGTGTCCGCTCAGGCCGTCCGGGTACCCCTGGCCGTCCCAGCGTTCATGGTGATGCCGGACCACCTGAAGGACCTCGGGCGGCACGAGGCCCTGCTCGCGCAGCAGCGTCTCGCCGATGGTCACGTGCTGACGCATCCACTGCCGCTCGGCGCTGCTCAGCAGGCCCTGCTTGTGCAGCACGTCGTCCGGAATGGCGATCTTGCCCAGGTCGTGCAGGTACGCGCCCCAGCGCAGGTGCGCCAGTTGCGTGCTGGTCAGGTCCAGCGCCTGCCCGAGTTGCAGCGCCAGTTCGGTCACGCGGTCGGTGTGGCCCTTGGTCTCGTAACTGCGGTACTCCAGCACGCGCCCCAGCACCCGGAAGGTCTTCTCGCGCACGTGCGCGAGGTCACGCAGGGACCGCTGCCGCTCGCTGGCCCGGCCGACCTCGGTCGCCAGGACGTTCAGCAGCGGCGCCACCTGCGGCGCGGGCGGTTCGGGGCGGTGCAGTAGCGCCAGAACGCCGCTGACGTGCCCGGCGTACACGACCGGCGTGACGCTCAGGAACACCGGGCCGTCCTGGGCGGGGTCCGGCAGGTCCAGCGCCTGCTGGCGCGGCTCGGCGGCCCGCGCGGCGCCCAGCATCACCTCCTGCGCCTGCGGCGTCCAGAGGTCGTCCACCGCTCCGGCCGAGGCGGTCAGGTCCGAGGCGCTGAACGCCGTCCCAGCGGGCATCCCGGCGGGCGGCAGGCCGAGCGGCGGCAGGGTCAGCAGCGCCCCGGCGTGCGCGCCGCTGGTCTCCAGCAGGTGGTGCAGGCCACGCCCGGCGATCTGCGACGGCACCTGACTGTCACCGACACTGTCGAGCACGCTGATCAGGGTGGGTGACAGGGTGGCCTGATGGGCGCGGCGTTCCAGGCCGCGCGGACCGGCCGCGTGGATCGGGTCGCGGGCGGCGGCGCGCAGCACGTCCCAGGTCAGTTCGGCCGTGTCCGACAGCCACGGTTGCGGGCAGCGGTGCATCTGGAACACCCACGCCACCTGCGGCAGCGAACCGCTGTTCAGTGGCAGCATCAGCGTGCGGGTCAGGCCGTCCGGGTCGAGGTCCAGCAGCAGCGGCGAGCAGTGGTCGACCGGGCTGCCGCTCGCGGCGCTGGTCACGCCCGACGGGCCGCTCAGCAGCGGCGGTCGCAGGTAGCGTTGCGCGGCGTGCAGGCCGGACCAGTCGAGGTTCCCGGCGCTCAGCAGCGGCCCGCCCCGCAGCGAGATCAGGGCCGCGCCGTCGGCCCGCACGAGGCGCATGGCGGCCTGCAGGGTCGCCTCGGGCAGCGCGTGACCGTCGCGCAGCAGTTGCGTGGCGCGTTGCAGGTCCGCGCCCAGCCGCGCCGAACGGGTCTGGCGCAGCGCGGCCGTGTGGGTGTTCGCGGCGTGCGCCGCCACGAACAGCGCCTGCGCCGCCGCGTGCGCGTCGGGTCCCGGCGCGGCGCGCAGCCACAGGCGGCCCAGGGTGGCCTGCGGCGGCCCGATCAGCAGGGCGTGCCCGCCACCCACCGACGGGTCCGGGGCTGTCAGGCCTGGCCTGGACTGGGCCGGGTCGGGTCGGGCCGGGGCGGGGTGGATAGGGTCGGGCAGGGTCAGGTCGAACAGTTCGTGCCCGTCGCTCAGTTGCGCGCGTTGCACCCCCGCGCGTGCCAGGAACGACCGGGCGCGGGTCAGCGCCTGCCCCGGCGTCAAGGTCAGGCAGGGCAGCAGGTCGCCCGGCAGGTCGGCCGGTTGCATCAGGTGCAGGTGCGGGTCGGCCGGGCGCGTCAGGGGCGGGTCGGGCCGGTCGGACCAGTCCAGCCGCAGGACCTGCGTGGGGCCGCCGCCGGGCGTGGCGGGCCGCAGGGTGGCGCGCGTCCCGGCCCGCCGGATGCCGGGCAGCCGCACCGGCAGTTCCGGCGGGCGGCGCAGGGTCACGGTTTCACCCCACGAGGCCCGGTGCAGGTCCAGCACCCCGGCGGCCAGCAGCCACACCTGCGCGGCGTGGCGCGCGGCGGCGGGGGCGGCCGGGTCGACTTGCAGGGTCGTGTCGCCCCGCAGGGTCAGGCGCAGCGAGGTGACCGGCGCGCACCCTGGCTGCTGGCCGGGTTGCGGCACCGTGTTGTGCTGCGCCGTGTTCTGCACCGTTCCCAAGCCTCCCGGACCGATCCACCCGCCGGGGGTGCGTCGTGCAGGCAGTCTAAGCCGCGCACCCGTGGATGTGAAGGACTTCATATTGATGCCGCCGGGGGTGGGGGGGTGGGTCCCACCCGGCCCGCGCGGGTCAGGCCGGGTTGCCTGCCGGGCTGTTTGACGTGCTGAGCGAAGAAAACAGGCGTTCCCGGCGGCGGCGCGGCGGGGTACACTTCAGGGCATGCTGGTCTACCACCTTCCCGGAACGTTCGAAACGCGCGAGGCTCACCTCGACCTGCTGTGGGAGGCCGGCGCGACCGGCCTGGAGGAACGCGCCGGCCTGATCCGCGCGTACTTCGACGAGCAGACCGACCTGCCGGCCGACATCCGCGACGGCGAGTGGCGCGACGAGGCCGATCAGGACTGGCAGGCGGAATTCAAGGCGAACCTGCGGCCCGTTCAGGCCGGGCGCGTGACCATCGTGCCGCCGTGGCTGCGCGCCGAGGTGCCGTCCACCCAGGTGCCGCTGATCATCGAGCCGGGCATGGCCTTCGGGACCGGGCACCACGCGACGACCCGCATGGCCGTCGAGGCACTCTCGGCGCTGAACCTGGACGGGCAGACGGTGCTGGACGTGGGCACCGGCAGCGGCGTGCTGGCCATCGCGGCGGCGCTGCTGGACGCCCGTTACGCGCTGGGCGTGGATATCGACCCGGTCACCATCCCGATTGCCACGGAGAACGCGGAGCAGAACGGCGTTCCGGCGGGCCGCGCGGCGTTCATGGTGGGCACGCTGGGCGACGACCTGCCGGGCGACGTGGTCACGGACGGCGTGTTCGACGTGCTGGTCGCCAACCTGTACGCGGAACTGCATGACCTGCTCTCCGGTTCGTACGTGGGCCACCTGCGCGCGGGCGGGCCGCTGATCCTGACCGGCATCCTGGTCAGCAAACTGCCGCTGGTTCACGAGGCGCTGGACCGCGAGGGCTTCACGGACGTGCAGGTGCGAACCGACGGCGACTGGGCGCTCGTGACCGCCCGCAACGCATGAGCCCCGACCAACCCCATGCCGACCAGTCCCGTGCCGACCTGCCCCGCCACCGGGTGCGGGTCCCGTCCCTGTCGGCAGTCATGACGCTGGGGCCGGGCGAGGCGCGGCACCTGCACGTCCTGCGCCTGCGGGCCGGGGACGCCCTGCGCGTGTTCGACGGTCAGGGCGCCGAGGCGCTGGCCACCCTGACCGAACTGGAGGAAGCCCGCGCCACGCTGCACCTGGGCGAGGCCATCGAGACGCACCTGGAAACGCCGCACCCGGTCACGCTGGCCGTGGCCCTGCTGAAGGGCGACAAGCTGAGCGACGTGGTGCGCGCCGCCACGGAACTCGGCGTGAGTGCCGTGCAACTGACCGTCACGGCCCGCGCGGACGCCCGCGAGATCGGCGCGCAGAAACTCGAACGCCTGAACCGCGTGGCGCAGGAGGCCGCCAAGCAGTCGCGCCGCAACGTGATTCCGCCCGTGCTGGCCCCCGTTCCGCTGGGGAACGTGCCGCTGACCGGGCAGGTGTTCGTCGCGCAGCCCGGCTCGAACACCCGCCTGACCGACGTGCTCGACTGGTCGGCGCCCGTGACCCTGATCACCGGCCCGGAAGGCGGCCTGACCGACGCCGAGGTCGCGCGGCTGGTGGCGGGCGGCGCGCACGCGGTCACGCTGGGGCCGCGCATCCTGCGGGCCGAGACGGCGCCGGTCGCGCTGCTGGGTGCCATCGCCGCACTGGGGTTGTAGAACTGGGGTTGTAGAGATGGGGGCTGGGCCTGTAGGCCGTTACGGCGTGGGCGCCGCCTGCACGTGCGGCACGAGTTGTCGCCAGGACTGCACGTTCCCGATCTGCACGGTCACGAAGCGTTCCAGCGCCCGCCACAGCGCGGGCCGCTGCGAGGCGGGCAGCGGGGCGTCCATGCTGGCGCGCACGGTACGGCGAACAGCGCCGCGCAGGAAGTCCAGCGAGTCCGGCGGGTAGGCGGGCAGCGCGGCGCAGTCACGGCACAGCAGTTGCCCGCCCAGCGGGTCCGGGTGCGCCGGTTCGGGCGCGCGGCAGCGGGCGCAGTGGGCGGTCTGCGGAACGAATCCGGCCAGGGCCAGCAGTTTGTAACTCATGACCAGCGCCACCCATTCCGGGTCCGGCTGGTGCGCCACGCCGCGCAGCGCGCCCGCGAACAGCTCGAAGGCCTGCTCGCTGAACTCGCCTTCCTGGAACAGCGCGTCGGCGAATTCGGCCATCAGGTGCGCGAAGGCGTAGCGTTCCGGCTGCGCCAGGGTGGGCAGCGCGCCCTCCAGCACGGCCTGCTGCACGCTGGCAAGGTCGTTCTGCGGTCCCTGGTACACCTGCACGTGCACGTGGTGGAACAGGTTCAGGCGGCTGGCCAGCGGGCCGCGCACCCCGCCGCGCGCCACGGCCTTCAGTTTGCCCTGCGGGGTCAGCAGCGACAGCAGGATATCCCCGGCGGGCGTCACGCGGCGGCGGATGACGATGCCGCTGCGGTTGGCGGTGCGGGACCTCAAGGGCGCTGCCTGCGTGGTGGGGTGATGCGGGGCAGGAGGCAGGTCACAGCGTGCAGTTTACTGCGCCTGCGCAGGCGGCCCTGTGCCCGTTTCCACTTTGCTGCGCGGCGTTCCCCCCTACACTGGGCAGGATGAACGACCCGCACCACAAGGGCGCGCCCGCGCGGGCGCACGACGTCAGGGACCTGCTGCGGGAACTGTTCCCCGAAACGCACCGTGAGCTGTTCGGCGAGCAGGACGCCGCCCGGCCCGCCGCGCCCACGCTGGGCCTGTACCCGGTCGCGGACGGCCGACTGGCGCTGGTGCACGGCGAGCAACTGGCCGAGTTCACGCCGCTGGACCCGAAGACGCGCGGCGCACTGCACTGCGACCTGTGCCATTACACCCGCAGTCGCAGCGAGGCGGCGCTGTACCGCGTGAACGTCGCGGCGCGGCGCACGCGGTACGTGACGCTGTGCACCGCCACCGAGGGATGTCAGAAACGGGCGGGCACGCGCGGGCTGGAGTCCCTGGCGGACCGCATCTTCCCCATCGAGCCGATCGGTCCCGGCGATCACTGATGGCAGTGACCGGCCCAGTGGCCGGACCGCTACCCTGCTGAACGCGCCCTGCTGAACGTCCTGTGCTACTGAATACACTGCGCTGAATTGCGGTTGCGCGGGGCGCGGGCGTGTGATCTGCTGCACCCCATGAGCGAGAACACCCCGCTGCCTTCCACGCAGGAAACCCCCGCCGACCTGTCGTTTCGTGACCTGGGAACCGCCGGGTACGCGGCCCTGCTGACGCTGGCGCACCCGGAGAAACCCACGGACGCCGTGAACCTGGAGCGGCTGGCGGCGGGGCGACTGCCGGGCGAGCATCACTCGCAGCGCGGGGCGTTCCTGGGCGGCGCACTGGTCGGGGCGGTGCAGACGGGCGTGCCGGGCATGGACAACCATGGCGGGTGGCTGGACCTGACGGTCACGCTGCACCCGGAGTACCGGCGCGGCGCGCTGGCCGACGCGCTGGTCGAATACGGCCTGGAGGTGCTGCGCGCGGCGGGCGCGCGGGTGGCCGTCACGCGCCTGCGGGAGGGCTGGTGGGAGACCGGGCACCTGCTACGGCGCGGCTGGGCCGAGCATGACCGCATGTGGATGAACACCCTGGACCTGCGTACCCTGGATTTCGCGGCGTTCGCCGCCGAGGAGGCCCGCGCACTGGCGAGCGGCGTGCGGATCGTGTCGCTGGCCGACCTGACCGCCCCCGGCGCGGACCCCTGGGACACGCAGCCCCGCGAGCATTACGACCTGATCCGCGCCCTGCTGACCGACGTGCCCAGCGCGACGCCCGTGCAGGTCTGGCCGTTCGAGGTCTGGCGGATGCGGATGCCGCAGCGCGAACTGGACCCGCGCGGCCTGATGATCGCCGTCGCCCCGGACGGCAGGTGGGTGGGCACCAGTCAGCTGGCGCAGACGCTGCCGGCGCAGCCGGGCCACCTGCACAACGGCCTGACCGGCGTGCGCCGCGAGTGGCGCGGCCACGGGCTGGGCCTCGCCCTGAAACTCGCGGCGGCCCGCGCGGCCCTGGCACGCGGCTTCACGCACTCGCACACCGGGAATCACACCGGGAACGCGCCCATGCTGGCCATCAACGACCGCCTGGGCTTCACGCGCGAGGCGGCCATGGTCACCCTGAGGCGGGCCGTGGAGGGTGGTCAGTAGGAAGGCGAGGCGGCGCCCGCCTTCAGCGCGTCCCGCCGCCTGCCGCCTGCATTCCGCGCACGTTCGTCAGCAGCATGGCGTCGCCCAGCGAGTAGAAGCGGTACTCGCCGTGCAGGGCGGCGTCGTAGGCGGCCCGGATGCGGTCCTCTCCGGCGAAGGCCGCCACGAGCAGCAGCAGGGTGCTGCCGGGCAGGTGCAGGTTGGTGATCAGCAGGTCCGGGACGTTCACGGGCGTGCCGGGCGTGATGAAGATGCGGGTGTCGCCCTCGCCCGCGCGGACCTGCGTGCCGTCCCAGGCGCTTTCCAGGGTGCGGACGGTGGTGGTGCCGACCGCGATCACGCGCCGTCCGTCGGCGCGGGCGCGGTTGATGGCCTGCGCCGCCTCGGGTGTCACGGAGTAGCGTTCGGCGTGCATGGTGTGCTCGGCGACGGGTCCGGTGACGGGTTTGAAGGTCCCGGCCCCGACGTGCAGGGTGACGGTGGTGCGTTCCACCCCGGCGGCGTCCAGTGCCGCGAGCAGGTCCGGCGTGAAGTGCAGTCCGGCGGTGGGGGCGGCCACGCTGCCGGGCGCGCGGGCGTACACGGTCTGGTAGCGTTCCCGCCACGTGTCGTCACTGCTGCCGGGGTCGATGTACGGCGGGAGCGGCAGGCGGCCGATATTGTCCAGGTGGGGTTTGATGTCCCGGTCGAACGCCAGGATGCGGGCGCCGTCTTCCAGTTGTCCGACCACGCGGGCGCGCTGTCGGTGCTCGCCGTCACCCAGCCACAGTTCGTTCCCGGCGCGGCGGGCGGGTTTCAGGTACGCGCTCCACAGGTGCGGGCCGTGTTCGGCGCTCAGGTCCGGGAGGTCCTCCTCGCGCAGCAGCAGGACCTCGACCTGTCCGCCTCCGTGCCCAGCGGCGTCCACGGGTTTGCGGGCCATGACGCGCGCCGGGATGACGCGGCTCTCGTTGAACACCAGCAGGTCGCCGGGGCGCAGCAGGCCCGGCAGGTCCCGGAACACGTGGTGCGTGACGGCCTGCCCCACGACCATCAGGCGGGAGGCGTCGCGGGGTTCCGCGCCGGTCTGCGCGATGCGTTCGGGCGGCAGGTCGAAGTTCAGGCGGGCCAGCGTCGCGTCGGCGTGCGCGGCCTGCTCGGCGCTCAGGGTGGTGACGGGCGACATGCTGCCGGGCTGCGGTGCGTCTGGCACGGCCTTACTCCTCGGTCTTGCTGGCCTTGGGCGTACGCGCAGGCATCAGGCCACCCTCGATGTCGGGCAGGTGCGTGAAGCGGTCGGCGGCGTCGATGAGTTTCTGCGCGGTGTGCTCGCGGAACGCGATGACCTCCACCCGCTTGCCGCGCTCCTGAAGCACCTCGACGATGTCGGTGTAATCGCCGTCGCCGCTGCCCAGCACGATGATGTCCATGGAGTCCATCATGCGGACCATGTCGGCCACGATGCCCATGTCCCAGTTGCCCTCGTAGATGGCCTTGCCGCCGTCGGTGACGTGGTGCAGCGTGAGGTTCATGCGCCGCACCTTGAAGCCCAGCGTGGACAGCTTGTAGATGAACGGGCGGGCGGTCGCCTCGTTCTCGCGCTCCACGGTGTAACTGATGGCGTGCACGAGTTCGCGTTCGTGCGTGGCGACGTTCAGGATCGTCTCGAAGTTCACGGTGCGTTCCAGCAGGTCACGGGCCGAGTGGTAGAGGTTCTGGGTGTCGATGAACACCCCGACGCGCGGACGGTGGACGATGTACTGCATTGGGTCTCTCCTGTTGGGCAGAACTGAAAATGGGTGAGGATGCAAAAGGGAACGCTCCGGGCCGCGATGGTCGGGTCGTGACGGGTGGGCCGTGACGGTCCGGGCGCCAGAAGTGTAACACCCGGCCGCGCCGCAGACCTCTCCCGCCCCCATACCGGAAGCTGACCGCACAAGCGGGGCACCCTGGCCCGCGCGGGCCGTTACCCTGGGGGCATGACGAGCGACACGGTGGGAACAGGAGCGGGAACGGGACTGGAACGGGCGCGCGCGGCCTACGAGGCGGTGCGGGCGCAGGGCCTGAAACTGAACATGCAGCGCGGGCAGCCCGCCGACGCGGACTTCGACCTGAGCAACGCCCTGCTGGGCGCGCTGGGCGAGAACGACACGCACATGGACGGCCTGGACCTGCGCAACTACCCCGGCGGCGTGGCGGGCCTGCCGTCCGCGCGGGCGCTGTTCGGCGCGTACCTGGACCTGAAACCCGAGAACATGATCGTGTGGAACAACGCCAGCCTGGAACTGCAGGGCTACGTGCTGACGTTCGCGCTGCTGCACGGCCTGCGCGGCGGGAAGCCCTGGGCGGGTCAGTCGCCGAAGATGATCGTCACGACGCCCGGCTACGACCGACACTTCCTGCTGCTGGAAACGCTGGGCTTCGAGCTGCTGACCGTGGACATGCAGCCCGACGGGCCGGACGTGGACGCCATCGAACGGCTCGCGGCGGCCGACCCGTCCGTGAAGGGCGTGCTGTTCGTGCCGACGTACTCGAACCCCGGCGGCGAGACCATCAGCGCCGAGAAGGCCCGCCGCCTGACCTCGCTGAAGGCGGCCGCGCCGGACTTCACGGTCTTCGCGGACGACGCGTACCGCGTGCATCACCTGTCGCCGGACCCGGCGGCGCAGGACAAGCCGGTGAACCTCGTGACGCTCTCCCGTGACGGGGGCTTCCCGGACCGGGCGTTCGTGTTCGCCAGCACCAGCAAGGTCACGTTCGCCGGGGCGGGCCTGGGCTTCCTGGGCAGCAGCGAGGACAACGTGAAGTGGCTCTCGAAGTACCTGAACGCGCAGAGCATCGGCCCGAACAAGGTCGAGCAGGCGCGGCACGTGAAGTTCCTGCGTGATTACCCGGGCGGGCTGGAGGGCCTGATGGCGGCGCACGCGGCGCTGATCGAACCGAAGTTCCGCGCGGTGAACGAGGTCCTGAGCGAGGAACTCGGCACGGACGGCACGTTCGCCACCTGGAAGAATCCGCGCGGCGGGTACTTCATCAGCCTCGATACGGCCGAGCCGGTCGCGGACCGCGTGGTCGCCCTGGCCGACGCGGCGGGCGTGAGCCTGACCCCGGCGGGCGCCACGTACCCCGGCGGGAAGGACCCGCACAACAGCAACATCCGCCTCGCGCCGACCCGCCCGCCGGTCGAGGAAGTCTACGTGGCGATGCGCGCCGTGGCCGCCTGCATCCGCCTGGCGACCGAGGAGTACCGCGCGCGCAGCTGACGTGAACGCCGACCCTGCGCGACCCTGAACGCGCCGCCCCCGGTCCACACGCGACCGGGGGCGTTTACTTGACTTCATGAGGACTCGCGGCGAGCATGTGCGTCATGCCTAACCGTTACGCTGGCTCACCCGAGGACCGAGCGGCGTTGGACGCCTACGTGAAACTGTGGCGCGCGTCTCACGCCGTGGAGGTCGCCTCGAACCGGCACCTGGCCGCGCACAACCTGACCATCAGCCAGTTCGGTGTGATCGAGGCGCTGTACCACCTGGGGCCGCTGAGCCAGCGGGAACTGGCCGAGAAGATCCTGCGGTCCAGCGGGAACCTGACCATGGTGATCGACAACCTGGAACGCGACGGACTGGTGCGCCGCGACCGGGACGAGGTGGACCGCCGGATCATGCGGGTCTCCCTGACCCCGGACGGCGAGGCGCTGATCGGGCGGGTCCTGCCGGCCCACGTGGCGGGCATCCGCGAGGTGTTCTCGGTCCTGACGGGCGAGGAACGCGATCAACTGACCAGCCTGTCGAAGAAGCTGGGACTGGCGCTGAGGGAGCGTGAGCAGGCTGAGCCGGTCGGGGCAGGCAGGCGCCGCAACGCACGCGGCAGCGCCTGATACGAACTCGTACGGATTCGCAGAGCTGCGCGGCAGAACGAATGAAAGCAGAGCGGGTTCCGGGTGTGCAGCTGGCAACCCGGAGTCCGGATGACAGGGCAGGACAGGCAGGGTGGGGAGGGGCCGGGAACGGCGGGCGGGTACCTCTCCGCCCGTGCTGTTTGATGGTGCGTGGACGCTGGAGGATCTGCACAGGCACCCCATGTGATCCACATCACTTTTAATAGTTCAATGTTAAGTAATATGGCCCCATGACCTCCTTTTCCCCCGCTCCCGGCACCAGCCCCGTCCAGGGCCTGCACCACCTGACCGTCATGGCCAGCGACCCCCAGCGCAACGTGGACTTCTACACGCAGGTGCTCGGGCAGCGGCTGGTGAAGGTCACCGTGAACTTCGACGACCCCGGCACGTACCACTTCTATTACGGCGACCGGACCGGGCAGCCCGGCACGATCATGACCCACTTCCCCTGGCCCGGCGCGCGGCGCGGCGTGCGCGGCAACGGCGAGGTCGTCGCCCTGGCGTACTCGGTCCCGGCCGCCAGCCACGCCTACTGGCAGGACCGCCTCGCGGGGCACGGCCTGAACCCCACGGCCAGCACCCGCTTCGGGCAGCCGGTCCTGACCTTCGAGGACCCGGACGGCACCTGGATCGAACTGGCCTTCGACGACGGCGTGCCGGTGCAGCCCTGGCCCGCCTCGCCCGTCCCGGCCGACCATGACCTGCGCGGCTTTCACTCCGTGACCGCCTGGGTGCGCGACACGGACGCCGTGCGTCAGCTGCTGGTCGGGCAACTGGGCTTCACGGAGGTCGGCAGCGAACCCGACCCGGAAGGCACCCGCACGCGCTTCCGGGGCAGCGGCGACGGCGTGGGCCTGTTCGTGGACGTCGTGGAACGGCCGGGCCAGCCGCGCGGCACCTTCGGCGCGGGCAGCGTGCACCACGTGGCCCTGCGCACCCGCGACGACGCCGAGCAGGAAGCGTACATGGCATCCCTGAGCGAGGCCGGGTACCGCCCCACCACGGTGCAGGACCGCCAGTACTTCCATTCCATCTACTTCCGCGAACCGAACGGCGTGCTGTTCGAGATCGCCACCGACGCCCCCGGCTTCCCGGACGACGAGGCGGTCGAGGAACTCGGGCGGCACCTGAAACTCCCGGCGTGGTTCGAGCCGCAGCGCGCACAGATCGAGGCGCACGTGCCCCGCATCCTGAACCGCGAGTACGGCGTGACCATCGGCGGACGCGACCTGAACAGCCAGACTGCGCCGGCCGAACCCGAAGCGGACGGGCAGGGCGTGCAGGTCCTGACGGCCGGTCGCCCACTGGCCGACGCGCGGGTGGCGATGGTCCTGCTGCACGGGCGCGGCGGCACGGCGGCCGACATCCTGAGCCTGGAACGCGAATTCAACCTGAGTGCGTTCACGTACCTCGCGCCGCAGGCGGACGGGAACACCTGGTACCCGCAGTCGTTCCTGGCCCCGCTGGCGCAGAACCAGCCGCATTTGGACCGCGCCCTGGCCACCATTGACGCCGTGATGGGCGAACTGGCCGCGCAGGGCATCCCGGCCAGCCGGGTGGTGCTGGGCGGCTTCAGCCAGGGCGCGTGCCTGGCGCTGGAGTACGCCAGCCGCACGTCCGAGCGTCTGGGCGGCGTGGTCGCCTTCAGCGGCGGCCTGATCACCCTCGACCGGACCGGCGACCTGAGCGGCACGCCCGTGTTCATGGGCGTGGACCCCCGCGACGGTCACATTCCCCTGGCCCGTTTCGAGGAGACGGCCGCGAACCTCCGCGCGCGCGGCGCGGACGTGGACGCCCGCGTGATTCCCGGCCTGGGCCACACCATCAACGCGGACGAACTGAACGCCGCCCGCGCCGTCATGCAGGGGATCGCTGGCGCGATGGGTTGATGGTCAAAAGGTGATGGTTGATGGAGGACACCTCTTCTCCATCAACCATCAGCCTTCCACTTTCTACCTGAGGAGCGCAGCGACGAACATCGGCACGGCGTCCGGTCCCTCGAAGCCCGGGATCAGGGCGCGCAGGGTGACCAGCACGCGGTTGCCCTGCACGTCCACGCGTTCGACGGTGTACCCGGCGGCGCAGTTCAGCGGGTGCGTGGCGGGCCCGGCGGGCGTGAGGGGATCGGTATGAACGACCTGTCCGTTCACGCGGAGGCTGAACCCGGCGGGGCGGATGCCGGGCGGCAGCATGTCCGGGTACGAGCAGGGGGCGTTCACGGCGTACACGTTCAGGCGCACGGGGACCGGCACGGTCCAGAGACGCACGGGCGTGATCTGGGTGCGCCCGGCGGTCACGGCGTCCTCCCAGCGGGGGTACGGGACCGGGTACGTGCGGCGGTAGCGGGGCACGCTGGCCGGGCGACCGGTCAGGCCCGCGCTGCGCAGCGTGGCCGGGGTGGAGGGTGTGTTCAGCACGGCGCGCACGGCCTGCGCCTCGCCGCCGTCCGTCACGGTGCCGGCGCGGCCCAGCAGCGTCTGCCCGGTGCGGGTGTTCAGCACGTCCAGCCGGGCGGTGCCGACGCCGCTGCCATCACTCTGCCCGCTCAGGAACGCCATGACCCGCTCGCCACTGGCGCTGAAGCGGACCTCGGTGACGGGCAGGCGTTCGTTGGCGTGCGCGCCGCCGCTCAGGGCGGCCCACAGCGTGAGGGGGACCAGCAGACTGGAACGCGGGCCGGCAGGCAGTCGTCGCATGGGCGTACCGTACACCGCCCGCACTCCACAGTGGGGGTGCGGGCGGCGCGAGGGTGCCTGGCGGTCAGCGGAACTTGACGGAGGCCAGGACCTTGCTGAAGGTCGCGCTGGCGGCCGTGAAGCGCTCGGGCGTGTCGGTCAGCTGGAACGAGTACAGGTTCCTGGCGCCCACCCCGTACCAGACGCGCATGTTCAGTTTGCCCTTGGGGTGCGTGAGGGTGTAGTTGCGTTCCACGCCACTCACGCCGCCGTACCCGACGGTGCGGCTGCTGGTCTGCTTGATGGTCGCCCCGGTGGATTTCACGCCCTGCTCGAACTTGCTGAATTCACTGGCGGGCGTGGGTTTCTCGTTGCCTTTGGGGGTGTACAGCAGGCGCATCAGCGTGGCGGGCGGCGTCTTGGCGGACACGACGCTGACTCCGGCCGCGCCGTCGTTGAAGTTCACGCCCAGCCAGGATTTGGGCAGGCTGACCGTGAACGGCAGGTTCGGTTCGTTGACCGTGACCAGCGTCTGCGCGCCGGCCGGGGCCGCGCCGAGCGTCAGGGCCAGCAGGGCGGAGGCGAGGGCAGAGTGGCCCGCGCGGAACGTGGCCTGCGCGGCGGGGTGGGAGGAACGGGGAACCTTCATGAGGGGCACCGTACCAGCGGAGTATGAGTGCCCCGCGCGGCCCGCGTGAACCGCTGCCCGGCGTACAGGTCAGCGGGGAATCAGGCCGGGGCGGGGCCACAGGCGCAGGTCGGCGGGACCGGCGGCGCCTTGCAGGTCGACCGGGCCGTACGCGCGGCTGTCGAGGCTGCTGCCCAGGCGGCGGTTATCGCCCATGACCCAGACCTTGCCGGGCGGGACGGTCAGTTCCGGCTGGTCGGCCACGAAGCCCTCGCTGGCGTACGATTCCGCCAGCGGGCGGCCGTTCAGGATCAGTTGCCCGTCCCGGATGGCCACGCGGTCCCCGGCGACGGCCAGCACGCGCTTGACGTTGTATGGCCGGTAGCGCAGGCCGTACAGGGTTTCGAAGGCGTAGGGGCTGCTGGCCGGGGCCTTGAAGATCAGCAGGTCGCCCCGGCGCGGGTACGGGGTGGGCAGGCCCCAGGCGCGCAGCCAGCGTGGGTACTTGAGCAGCAGCAGCACGTCCCCGGAATGCAGGGTGTCCAGCATGGAGTCGCCGTCCACGCGGGCCAGGGTGCCGCCGAAGGTGCTCAGCAGGTACACCGGGAGCAGGCCGCCCAGAATCCAGCGGCGCCACGCACCCGCGCCGGGCGGCGGGGCCACTGGGCTGGTCGGGGCGGGGTCGCGTGGGCTCACAGCGAAAGAGGCTAGCACTCCCCCCGGTACGGAGCGTGGGGGGCGGGTGTGAACGGGAGGTCCGGGCGCCGGAGCCGGGCCGACTGTCTTCATGGTCACTTCAGGTGGGGTGGCGGGCGGGGGCGCGGAACCGTTACCCTGTCGCCCATGACTGCTGACGGCATGACGGACGGTTTGAAAGTCGAGAAGTACTTCGAGGGCGGCGGCGCGCCGGCCCAGGCGGGCAAGATGGTGCGCGTGCACTACACCGGCACGCTGGAGAACGGACAGAAGTTCGATTCCAGCCGTGACCGCGGCGAGCCGATCGAGTTCCCGCTGGGCGTGGGCTACGTCATCCAGGGCTGGGATCAGGGCATCGCGCAACTGAACGTGGGCGACAAGGCCAAGCTGACCATTCCGGCCAACCTGGGCTACGGCGCGGCGGGCGTTCCCGGCGTGATTCCCGGCGGCGCGACCCTGATCTTCGACGTGGAGTTGGTGGACGTCCGCTGAGGCGCCCCTGCGTCTGATCTCCCCTGCCTGGCCCCCTGGTTCGTGTGAACCGGGGGGTTTTTCTGTGGCCTGCCTGTGTGTGGGCGGCGCGGATCGTCGGGCGGTGCAGACAGGGCGCCGTGGGCCGGGCGGCGCCGGATTGGGCTGCCCAATTGTGCGGCTGCGGCGTAGAATGTGGGTATTCGGCAACTTGGCGGCAGGTCAGCTCACCCGGCGGGGGTGATCAGGGCCGGGTCATTCTCCTCTGACAGACTCTTGACGGACGCATGAGAAGACCGTAAACTCCGAAAGTATCGAAATCCAGTACATCAGGGGGCCGCCTTGATCGACGTGCGTAGGAGCGAGATTGTCTCGCTCGTGAAACAACATGGCGAACTGCCAGTTACGGAACTTTCGAAACTTCTGGGTGTCTCGGAAGTGACGGTTCGCAGTGACCTGAAAGTTCTGGCCGACGCCGGACAGGTGCGCCGCACCCGTGGCAGCGTCCGCCTGCCCATGGACGTGCGCCGCGAGTCGCCCCTGGAAGAAACCCGGCTGGAACACAGCGCCGCCAAACGCCGCATCGGCCGGGCCGCCGCCGCCCTGATCCGCGACGGCGAGACCGTGTTCATCGACGTGGGCAGCACCACCACCGAGGTCGCCCGCGCCCTCTCCCCCACCCTGCAGGGCGTGACGGTCGTCACCAACGGCCTGAACATCGCGCTGGAACTCGAGCGGCTGCCCGGTGTGCGCGTCATCGTGACCGGCGGCACCCTGCGGCCCCTGCAACACTCGCTGGTCAGCCCCTACGCGCTGGACGTGCTGCGCCACATTCACGCCGACCGCCTGTTCCTGGGCTGCAACGGCGTGCACGCCGAGCACGGCGTCACCAACGCCAACCACGAGGAAGCCGAGATCAAACGCGTGATGGTCGCGCAGTCCCGCGAGATCGTGGTCGTCGCCGACCACAGCAAACTCGGGAAGACCAGCCGCGCCCTGATCGCCCCGACCGACCGCATCAGCACGCTCGTCAGTGACCGCAGCGGCCCCGCGCCGCCCCCCGAGTTACGCCGCGCCATCCCGGAGCTTCATCTCGTGTAGCGCCCCACCCCGACTGCACCACCCCGACTGCACCACCCACTGCGGCCCCCGCGCCGCCTGCCCAACGTCCGCCCCCCGACCCCACGCCACTTCACCCCCCCTTTCCGGAGGATGCACATGAAGAAATTTGCACTGATGACCGCCCTCGCCCTCGCCTCCGCCGCCTCGGCCCAGAGCCTGTCCGGCACCGTCACCGTCTGGTCCTGGGACGCCGCCGCCAAGGCGCTGCAGAGCACCGTCCCCAGCTTCAACAAGAAGTACCCCAACGTGAAGGTCAACGTGGTCGACCTGGGCAACCAGAACGTGTACGACCGCGGCCTGGCCGGCTGCGCCGCCGGTGGCGTGGACATGCCCGACGTGTACTCCATCGAGAACAACGAGGCCGAAGTCTTCTGGGCGCGCTTCCCCAACTGCTTCGTGGACCTGAACACCCTGGGCGCCGACAAGGTCGCCAAGAACTTCCCCGCGTTCAAGTGGACCGAACTGATGGCCGGCAACAAACGCTACGCCATGCCCTGGGATTCCGGCCCCGTCGTGATCTTCTACCGCCGCGACCTGTACCAGCAGGCCGGTGTGAACCCCACCGCCATCAAGACCTGGGACGACTTCATTGCCGCCGGTAAGAAGGTCAACGCCAAGTTCGACGGCAAGGTCAAGATGGGCATCGTCGGCAACGGTCAGGACGACGAGTGGTTCCGCATGCTCGCCAACCAGAACAACTGCTTCTACTTCGACAACGCCGGCACCAGCGTCACCGTCAACAAGCCCGGCTGCGTGGACGCCCTGAACACCGTCAAGAAGCTGTACGACGCGCAGGTCGTGGCGACCGGCGACTGGGGCGGTCAGATCACGTCCTTCAAGTCCGGTAAGAGCGCCAGCGCCATGTTCGGCGCGTGGTACGAGGGCACCATCCGCACGAACGCCCCGGACCAGAAAGGCAAGTGGGGCGTGTACCCCATGCCCGCCAGCAAGCCCGGCGGCGTGCGCGCCGCGAACCTGGGCGGCAGCGCCCTGGCCCTGCCCAGCAGCAGCAAGAACAAGGCCGCCGCGTACGCCTTCATGGAAAACGCCCTGGCCACCACCGGCGGTCAGGTCGCCATGCTCAAGAGCCAGGGTCTGGTTCCCAGCCTGCTCTCGGCCACCAAGGACCCCTACGTGAAGGTTGCCCAGCCGTACTGGGGCAACCAGAAAGTCTGGCAGACCATCCTCGACACGCTGGGCGACGTGCCCCAGGCGCGCGGCACCCAGTACTTCCAGGATGCCCGTCAGGTCATGATCGTGGTGCAGGCCGACTACATTAAGGGCAAGTACAAGACCGCCAAGGAAGCGCTGGATGACGCTGCCAAGAAGATCTCCAGCGCCACCGGCCTGCCTGTCGCCAAGTAAGTAAGTTCAGCGGTCAGGGTGCACGGCGCCTGACCCCGTGATTCCGGGCGAGGAGTGACGCGAACGAGTGCGTCTCCCCTCGCCCGCGGTCTCGTCGCCCGCCGGCCCGCCCGGCGGTGCCGGGTCCGCGCCCGCCCCCCGCAGCTCCTTTCCACGCGACGCTTCACAGTTCAAGAGGTACCCATGACCACTGCGCCACAGTTCAAACCTGCCGAGCCCCGGCCGCCGGCCCGGAAAAGCCGCTGGGCGCGTACGCCCAAGGCACCGTACCTGTTCATCCTGCCCTACCTGCTGATCTTCCTGACCTTCTGGGCGTGGCCGATCATCAGTTCTTTCATGATGAGCTTCAAGGATTCACGCCTGGGCGAGACCGCGCCGTTCGGTCTGTCCAACTGGTCGCGGCTGGTGCAGGACGAGTTCTTCCGCACCGCGCTGCGCAACACGCTGGTCATCATGATCATCCAGGTGCCGCTGATGCTGTCCCTGGCCACCGTGCTGGCCGTGGCCCTGAACAGCAAACTCCTGAAGGCCGCCGGATGGTTCCGCTTCGCGTTCTTCGCGCCGCTGGTCGTGGGGACCGTGGCGTACTCGGCGGTGTTCCGACTGCTGTTCAACACTGATTTCGGCATGGTGAACCGGGGCCTGACCAGCATCGGGCTGCCTGCCGTGGACTGGCTGAACCAGTCCGGCCCGGCCATGACCGTGCTGATCCTCGCCATGACGTGGCGCTGGACCGGCTACAACGCCATTATTCTGCTCGCAGGCCTGCAAGGCATCAGTGAGGACGTGTACGAGGCGGCCAGTATCGACGGCGCGACCCCCACCCAGCAGTTCTGGAAGATCACGCTGCCACTGCTGCGCCCCAGCCTGCTGTTCTGCCTGGTGCTCAGTGTGATCGGCACGCTGCAACTGTTCACGGAACCGGCCCTGATCACCAACAGCGGCCCCGGGAACGCCACCATGACGCTCGGCACGTACCTGTACCAGCAGGGCTTCCGCTCCTTCAACTTCGGCTACGCCAGCGCGATTGCGTACACGGTCGCGGCCATCGCGGCGATCTTCAGCGTGGTGCAACTGCGCCTGTTCGGGAGGGACGAATGACCACGGCCATGCAGGCACCCAAGGACAAGACGGGCGTGAAGGCCCGTAACCGCGTCAAGGCGTTCTGGCTGCACCTGGCCCTGATTCCGCTGGCGGCGCTGTTCCTGGCCCCGCTGTGGATGATGGCGGTGTTCAGCACGCACCCGGAAAGCGCGATCTTCAGCGCGAACCCGCCCCTGTGGTTCGGCGGGTCGTTCGGGGAGAACTTCCGCGGCTTGCAGGCCGACACGAACTTCCTGCGGGCGCTGCTGAACTCGGTGGTGATCGCCTCGCTGTACACGGTGTTCAGCATGCTGCTGACCTCCATGGGCGGGTACGCGTTCGCGAAGTTCGATTTCCCCGGCAAGAACTGGCTGTTCGGGCTGATCCTGGCGACCCTGACCATCCCGACGTTCGTGACGATCATTCCGCAGTTCATCATGATCGCGCGCGACATGCAGATCTCGAACACGTACTGGGCGGTGATCCTGCCGACCCTGGCGAACACCATCGGGATCTTCTACATGCGTCAGGCGTTCCAGACGGTCCCGACGGACCTGCTGAACGCGGCGCGCATCGACGGGGCCAGCGAGTGGCGCACCTTCTGGCAGATTGCGCTGCCGGTCGTGCGGCCCGCCATGGCGGCGCTGGCGATCCTGCTGTTCCTGGCTTCCTGGAACGATTACCTGTGGCCGCTGCTGGTGCTGACCCAGAAGGACAGTTACACCATGCCGGTGGCGCTGGGCACGTTGATCGGCCTGACGCGCGTGTCGTGGGGCGGGATCATGGTCGGCACGGCGATTGCGACCATTCCGTTCCTGGCGTTGTTCCTGGCGTTGCAGCGGCACTTCGTGGCGGGCATCGCGGGCGGCGCGGTCAAGGACTGACCCCCGGAGGGTGGCGGCCGGGTCGTGGTGCCCGGCCTCGCCCCTGGCGCCCCCCCTGCCCCCGCGTTCCCCGTCTGTTCATCCGGCTTTCCCGTTTCCACAGGCCCCCGCACCCCGGAGCCTGCCCGTAAGGACGAGTTCATGACCCAAGCTGACGCACATCCCTTCCATCTTCTTCTCGGCACCTGCGATTACCCGGAGCACGTTCCGCAGGACCGCCCCCCGGTGTACGCGCGGATGCAGCGCGACCTGGGCCTGAGTTTCGTGCGACTGGCCGAGTTCGCCTGGAGCCGTCTGGAACCGCTTCCCGGCACCTTCGAGTGGGGCTGGCTGGACGACGCCGTCGAGGCGTACCACGCCGAGGGCCTGCGGGTGGTGCTGTGCACGCCCACGCCCACCCCGCCCGCGTGGCTGATCCGCGCGCACCCGGAGATCCTGGCGTTCGACGATCAGGGTCGCGTGCGCGAGTTCGGGTCGCGGCGGCACTACGATTTCGCGTCGCCGGTCTTCCGTGAGCACTCGCGGCGCATCACGCGCGCCATCGCGGAGCGGTACGGGCAGCACCCGGCCGTGGCGGGCTGGCAGACCGACAACGAGTTCGGGTGCCACGCCACCAGCCGCAGTTACGGCGGGGCCAGCGCCGCGCGGTTCCCGGAGTGGCTGCGCGCGAAGTACGGCACGCTGGACGCCCTGAACGCCGCGTGGGGCAACGTGTTCTGGAGCATGGAGTACACCGACTGGGAGCAGGTCAGGCCCCCGATCCTGACCGTGACGGAGGTGAACCCGTCGCACGTGCTGGACTACAACCGCTTCGCGTCGGACATGATCCGCGAATTCCAGGCCGAGCAGGTCGAGCTGCTGCGCGAGCTGTCGCCGGGGCGCTTCGTCACGCACAACTTCATGATCTTCGAGTCGGGCTTCGATCACTACGACGTGGCGCGCGGCCTGGATTTCGTGACCTGGGACAACTACCCGACCGGGATGCTGGAACTGTTCGCGCCGCCCGGCATCGGCGAGGACCTCCGGACCCGTTACGCGCGGACCGGGCACCCGGACCTCGTGGGCTTCAACCACGACCTGTACCGGGGCCTGCTGAGCGGTGGGGAGCGTCTGGGCCGCGACGGGGCGGGCACCCCGAACGGCCCGTGGGTCATGGAGCAGCAGTGCGGGCAGGTGAACTGGGCGCCGTACAACCCCATGCCCGCGAGCGGCGCGGTGGCGCTGTGGACGGCGCAGGCGTGGGCGCACGGCGCGGACGTCGTGAGTTACTTCCGCTGGCGCGCGGCGACCATGGCGCAGGAGGTCATGCACTCGGGCCTGCTGCGCCACGACGAGACCCCGGACCGGGGCTTCGCGGAGGTCGCGGCGCTGGACCAGACCGCCTTCCCGGTGGGGCCGGTCCCGGCGCGCGTGGCGCTGCTGCACGACTACGAGAGCCTGTGGATCTACGATCAGCAGCCGCACGCGCAGGGTCTGAACTACTGGACGCAGACCGTCACGTACTACATGGCGCTGCGCCGCCTGGGCATCGACGTGGACGTGATTCACGCCGACGCGGACCTGAGCGGCTACGCGGTCGTGGTCGCGCCGGCCATCACGCTGGTCAGCGCCGGGCGCGCGGCGCGCTGGACGGAAGCCGTGAACGCGGGCGCGCAGCTGGTGTGCGGGCCGCGCACGGCGTTCCGCACGCCGGGCGGGGAAACCTGGCCGGACGGGCAGTTCGGGCCGCTGTCGGAACTGGTGGGGGCGCGCCTGTTGCAATACGACAGCCTGCGGCCCACGCTGCGCCAGACCGTGAGCGGCGCGGATGACCTGAGCGGCACCTTCGGGGCGTCCACCTGGGCGGAAAGTTACCGCCTGAATGGCGCGCAGGCGCTGGCGCACTACCAGGGCGGCCCGCTGGACGGTCAGGCGGCCGTGATCCGGCGCGGGAACGTGACCGTGATCGGCGCGCACAGCGACACCCTGATCGGGGCGGTGCTGGAGGGCGTGCTGGGCGCGGCGGGCGTGCCGGTGCTGCCGGTGCCCGAGGGCGTGCGCGTGTCACGCCGGGCCGGGCAGTTGCTGGTGCAGAACTGGAATCCGGAGGCCGTGGACTGGAACGGGACCACGCTGCCGCCGGTGAGTTTCGTGGTGCGGCCGGACGACGCAGGCCAGCCGCTGGAAGGAGAGCAGGATGCATAAGTGGACGGTGAACGAGGCCCCGGAGGGCCTGAAAGTGCTGATCAGCGGGTTCCAGTCGTGGAGTGAGGCGGAGTTGCAGCCCCTGACGGCGCGGCAGGTGGCCCCGTCGTACCACTGGCAGGTCGAGCAGGGGCACGATCCGGGCTTCGCGCCGAGTGGCGAGGCCGGCGTGTGGCGCAGCCATACCGTGCTGGCCCTGGCCCGCGAGGACGGGAGCGGCTGGGTCGGCGGGGCGCTGGACGCGGCGCGTACCTTCGTGCAGTGGGAGGCCCGCGCGCAGGGCGACCACGTGACCGTCACCTGCACCCTGGAAGGCCCGGAGGTCGGGGTGCTGTGGGAGGAGACGCCGGACGTGATCGCCACGCTGGAGGCGCACGCGGCGCAGCTGGGTTCGGCCATGCACGCCCGGACGCCCACGCCGCTGCGGGTGTGGTGCTCGTGGTACTCGTACTACCGCGCCGTGACGCTGGACGCCATGCTGGACAACGCCCGACTGGCCCGCGAGCAGGGCCTGGACTTCGACGTGTTCCAGCTGGACGACGGCTTCCAGGCGGACCTGGGCGACTGGGAACTGCCGTCGGCGCACTTCGGCGGGCACGCCCGTGACCTGCCGGAGCGGTTGCGGGCGCTGGGGTTCACGCCGGGCATCTGGCTCGCGCCGTTCCTGGCGTCCCCGACCTCGCAGCTGTTCGCGCAGCACCCGGACTGGATGCTGCGCGGCGAGGACGGCCAGCCGCTCCCGGTCGGGCAGAACTGGGGCGGGCCGTACTACGCGCTGGACACTACCCACCCGGAGGTGCTGGCGTGGCTGCGGAACCTGGGCGCGACCGTGCGCGGCTGGGGGTACACGTACCTGAAGATCGACTTCCTGTACGGCGCGTCGCTGCCCGGCGTGCGGCACGACCCCAGCGTGGGCCGCGCGCAGGCTTACCGCATGGGCATCGAGGCCTTCCGCGAGGGGGCCGGGCCGGACGCGTTCATCCTGGGGTGCGGCGCGCCGCTCGCGCAGAGTATTGGTGTGGTGGACGCCATGCGCACCGGGCCGGACGTGGCGCCCATCTGGGACGAGGAGTCCCGGCGGGTGTGGCTGGGAGACGCGACCGGCCCCAGCGCCCGCAACGCGCTGCACACCGCCCTGAGCCGCTGGTATCAGAGCGCGTGGTACCAGCCGGACCCGGACGTGGCGATCTGCCGCCGCGAACTGAGCATGCTCAGCACGCCCGAACGCGAGGCGATTGCCGGGATGCTGGACGTGATCGGCGGTCTGCGCGCCAGCAGCGACCCCATCGCGCTGCTGAACGACGAGGGCCTGGAGTTGCTGCGCCGCTGCCTGCAGGTCAGCACGCCGGACCGTCCGGTCAGCCTGAGCCTGCGCGGCGGGGCGGCCGTGACGCACTTCTCGCGCGGGGAGTTCAACCTGACGGACCGGGCGACCGTGACCGCGCAGGGCGCCCCCCTGCCCGCCCACTCGTACCGTGAGGCCCAGAAATGACCATCCACACCGAGACACCCGCCGCGCTGCACGCGCAGGACTTCACGAAACCCGACGGGCGCGGCATGACCCTGTACGGCCTGGAGCCGGTCACCGTGACCAGCGAGATTCCCAGCCCCAGCCCGGACCCCGTGGACGCCCGCCCGCTGATGCGCTGGCACCCGTTGCGCGGCGAGTGGGTCATGTACGCCGCGCACCGCATGGGGCGCACGTTCCTGCCGCCGCCCGAGTACAACCCGCTGGCCCCCACCAGCGACCCCGCGCACCCCACGGAACTGCCGCAGGGCCGGTACGACATCGCGGTGTTCGATAACCGCTTTCCCAGCCTGACCCTGAACGCACCCACCCCGCCGGACGGCCCGGCCGGAACGCGCGCGGGCGTGGGCAAGTGCGAGGTCGTGGTGTTCAGCCAGAGTGCCCAGGGTCGCCTGAGTGACCTGACGGACGCGCAGGTGGACCTGCTGCTGGGCGTGTGGGCCGACCGCACCACCCGGCTGGCAGGCACGGGGCAGATTCACAGCGTCCTGGCGTTCGAGAACCGGGGCGTGGAGGTCGGCGTGACGCTGCACCACCCGCACGGGCAGATCTACGCCTACGATCACGTGCCGCCCGTGCAGGCCCGCATGACCGCGCAGATGGAGGCGTATCACGCGCAGAACGGCCGCCCGTGGCTGTCGGACTTCGTGGAGGGCGAGCGGGAGAGCGGCGAGCGGATCGTCCACGACGACGGCGAGTCCCTGAGTGTCGTGCCGCCGTTCGCGCGCTACACCTTCGAGACGTGGGTCATGCCCACCCGCCCGGTCAGCCTGCTGTCCGAACTGGGCGCCAGTGAACGCGCCAGCCTCGCCCGCACCCTGAAAGACGCCCTGCTGCGCCTGGACGGGCTGTTCGGCGTGCGGATGCCGTACCTGCTGACGGTGCATCAGGCGCCGCTGGACGGGCCGCACCCGGCGTTCCCGCTGCACATCGAGATCTACCCGTACCTGCGCGCGCCGGGCCGCATGAAGTACCTCGCCGGGACCGAGCAGGGCGCCGGGGAGTTCGCGAACGACAAATTCCCGGAGGCGGCCGCCGCCGAACTGCGCGCCGTCTCCCCCACCGCCGGAGAGAACCTGTGAGCACCCCAGCCACCCCTGCCGCCAGCATTCCCACCTTCGAGCAGCACTTCGGCCGCGCGCCGCAGGTCACGGCGTCCGCGCCGGGCCGCGTGAACCTGCTGGGCGAGCACACCGACTACCAGGGCGGGTTCGTGCTGCCCACCGCCATCCCGCAGGTGACGACCGTGGCCCTGGGTGCCAACGGCACGCGCGAGCACCGCGTGTTCGCCGCCGACCTGAACGAACAGAGCACCTTCCCGGTCGGCGGGAACGCCGAAGGCGGATTTGCGCGTTACGTGGCGGGCGCCCTGGCGCTGGGCGGCGCGCCGGACGGGCTGGACGTGCACGTCACGTCGAACGTGCCGATGGGCGCGGGCCTGAGCAGCAGCGCCGCGCTGGAAGTCGCGGTCCTGCGTGGCCTACGCGACCTGGGCATCCTGGACGCCAGCGACGAACGCGTCGCCCTGATCGCGCAGCGCGTCGAGCACGAGTTCGTGGGCGTGCAGTGCGGCATCATGGACCAGATGGCCAGCTCGGTGGCGAACAGCACGACCATGCTGCTGCTCGACACCCGCAGCCTGGAACGCCACCTGCTGCCCCTGCCCGCCGCGTCCGAGGTGCTGGTCATCGACAGCGGCGTGCCCCGCAAACTCGCCGAGAGCGGCTACAACGAACGCCGCGCGCAGGTCGAGGAGGCCGCCCGCCTGCTGGGCGTGACCGAACTGCGCGACGTGCAGGACCCCCAGAGCGTGGAGGCGCTGCCCAAACCGCTGCGCGAACGGGCGCGGCACGTGGTCAGCGAGAACGCCCGCGTGCAGGCCGCCCTGGCCGAGGGAGGCGTGGACGCCGCCCGCTTCGGCGTGCTGATGAACGCCAGTCACGCCAGCCTGCGCGACGACTACGCCGTCAGCCACCCGCAGGTGGACGCACTCGTGGCACTGCTGCAGGCGCACCCGGACGTGTTCGGGGCGCGCATGACCGGCGCGGGCTTCGGCGGCGCGGTCGTGGCACTCGTGCGGGCCGGGCAGGCGGGGGCGGTCGCGCAGGCCGTGCTCTCGCAGTACGGCCCCGAGGGACGGCAGGTCGTTCCCTGAACTGATACGGATTCCGTTTATTTCGTTAACAGATCGGAACTTCACCGATCTGTTAACTCCACGTCCGGAATCCGTTTTTCTCCCACTCGCTTCGCTCGGATTGAATGGCTTTATAAGCCATTCAATCGGAGTCCGTATGACCGGCAGCAAAACAGGAGGCCCCATCAGGTGCGGATGCGGGCCTCACTGTGTTGGTTGGCGGATTACACGCCGTCGTTGGCGTTATCGTTCTCAGGGTCTTTCTGGCGGTTGGGTTCGTCGTGCTCGACGCCGATGTCGGGGTTGCCGGGGCTGTCCTGCACGACGCCGCGCTCGTCGTAGCTGGGGGGAATGTGGCGCAGGCTCTCGGCGTCGCTGTGCTCGTGCTGTTCGTCGGGGGTGCCCACCACTTCGTCGCTGGTATGTCCGGTCATGCCGCCCACTGTAGGGTCGGGGCGCGGCGCGGCAGGTGTGCCGGGCCTCAAGGAACGTTGGGGTCTGCTGGTCTGCGGGTGGAACCGGTTCATGGAAGCACTCCCACGCGCGGCGGAGTACACTTCGAGGCACACATGAAACGACTGGCGACCCTTCTGACGGTCGCGCTTTCTGCTGCGGCAGGAGCGCAAACATCCCTTCCCACCGGCGTGGCGCGCGTGCATTACCAGCGCGCGGACGGCGCGTATGCGGGCTGGGGCCTGCACGTCTGGGAGGACACGGCAGCCCAGGTGATGTGGGAGAAACCGCTGGCCCAGAGCGGCCGGGACGATTTCGGCACTTACTTCGACATTCCCCTGAAACCCGGCGCGCAGAAACTGGGCCTGATCGTCCATAGGGGCGACACCAAGGACGCGGAGAGGGATCTGTGGTTCGACCTGAGCCGGGGCCGGGAACTGTTCCTGAAGTCCGGCAGCACGAACGTGGCGTACGCGAAGGGTGGGCCGTTCAACGTGGACGCCAGCCGGGCGCCGGTCGCGCAGGCGGCGCCCACCACGACTGCACCCGCCGCGGCTCCTGCGGCCAGCAGCGGCGCGCAGCCCATCCCGAAGAACGTGCTGCGCGTGCGTTACGTACGCCCGGACGGCAAGTACGACGGCTGGGGCCTGCACGTCTGGGAGGACACCACCGCCACGGTCGAGTGGAGCAGGCCTCTGGCGCAGACGGGCGTGGACGCGGGCGGCGCGTACTGGGACGTGCCGCTGAAGGCGGGCGCGGCGAAGGTGGGGTTCATCGTGCACAGGGGCGACGAGAAGGACCCCGGCGCCGACATGTTCGCCGACCCCGGCAAGGGGAACGAGGTGACGGTCACCAGTGGTAAGACCGAGTTCGCGTACGGGGCGCCCGCCGCGCTAAGTGATCCGCCCGTTCCGGCTGGCGTGGCGCGCATCAACTACTCCCGCCCGGACGGCAAGTACGACGGCTGGGGCCTGCACGCCTGGGAGGACACGACCGCGCAGGTCGAGTGGAGCAGGCCTCTGCCCCAGACCGGCACGAGCAGCTTCGGCGTGTACTGGGACGTGCCCATGAAGACAGACTGGAAGAAACTGGGGTTCATCGTGCATAACGGCGACAACAAGGATCCGGGTGCGGATCAGGTGCTGACCCGCGAGATGGGGAATCAGGCGTGGATCGTGAGTGGAAACGCCGCCGTGAACACCACCCGCCCGGATACCAGCGTCCGCACGGTGGGCGACCTGACGCGCGCACAGGCGGTGATGCTGTCGCGGGACCTGATCGCCGTGAAGCCGGAGCTGGCGCAGCCCGGCGCGTTCCTGACGCTGCACGCCGCGCGGACCGGGGGCCTGAAACTGAGCGGGGCGGGCGTGGACGGCGGCGACAGCCTGACGCTGGAGGAGGTCGAGGGGGGCCTGACGCCCGCGCTGCTGTCCAAGGCGCCGTACCTGAAGGGCTACGCGCTGCTGCGGGTGCGCCCGGAGGACCGCGCCCGCATTCCGGCTGCCTTGCAGGGGCAGGTGGCGGTGAGCAGCGTCCTGCCGGACGGCACGGTGCTGGACGCGACCGGCGTGCAGACCGCCTGGGCGCTGGATGACCTGTTCGCGTACGACGGGCCGCTGGGAGCCGCGTGGCAGGGGAACATCCCGACCCTGCGCCTGTGGGCACCGACCGCGCAGGACGTCAAATTACGCCTGACCGTCCCCGGTGGTCAGGAGACGGTCGTGCCGATGACCCGTGACGCCAGGGGCGTGTGGACGGTCAGGGGCGCGCAGACCTGGCGCGGCGCCGCGTACCGTTTCGAGGTGAAGGTGTACGCGCCGGGTACCGGGCGGGTCGAGACGAACCTCGTGACGGACCCGTACTCGGTGGCGCTGACGCGGGGCAGCGCCCGCTCGGTGCTGCTGGACCTGAACGATCCGGCCACCAGACCGCAGGGCTGGGACGCGCTGAAAAAACCGGCGCTGCGCTCGGCCAGCGACCTGAGTTTCTACGAGCTGCACCTGCGGGACTTCAGCGCGGCGGACAGCACCGTTCCGGCGGCGCAGCGCGGCACGTACCTCGCGTTCACGCAGGCGGGCAGTGACGGCGTGAAACACCTGAAAGCCCTGGCCGACGCGGGCCTGAAGGCCGTGCACCTGCTGCCCACCTTCGACATCGCCACCATCGAGGAGGACCGCGCGAAATGGAAGTCGCCGGGCGACCTCTCTAAGTTCGCGCCGGACAGCGAGGAGCAGCAGAAGGCCGTCACGGCCGTCAAGGACGCCGACCCCTACAACTGGGGTTACGACCCGTACCACTACATGGTCCCGGAAGGCAGTTACGCCGTGAACCCCGATCAGCGCACCCTGGAGTACCGCCGCATGGTGGCCGCGCTGAACGGCCTGGGCCTGCGGGTCGTGCAGGACGTGGTGTTCAACCACACCGCCGCCAGTGGTCAGGCCGAGCGAAGCGTGCTGGACCGCGTCGTGCCCGGCTACTACCACCGCCTGAACGCCAACGGGGGCGTCGAGAACTCCACCTGCTGCTCGAACACCGCCACCGAGCACGTCATGATGCGCAAGCTGATGGTGGATACGCTGGTGCTGATGGCCCGCGCGTACCGGGTGGACGGCTTCCGCTTCGACCTGATGGGCCACCACATGGTCGAGGACCTGAAAGCCGCCCGCGCCGCGCTGGACGCCCTGACCCTTCAACGCGACGGCGTGGACGGCCGCAGCATCTACCTGTACGGCGAGGGCTGGGACTTCGGAGAGGTGCAGGGCGGCGCGCGTGGCAGGAACGCCACGCAGCTGAACCTGTTCGGGCAGGGCATCGGGACCTTCAACGACCGCCTGCGCGACGCGGTGCGCGGCGGCAACCCCTTCGGCGGCCTGCAGGACCAGGGCTTCGCGACCGGGCTGTTCACGCTCCCGAACGGGCAACCGCAGAACACGGACCGCAACCGCGCGCTGCGACTGGCGGATCAGGTGCGGGTCGGCCTGACCGGGAACCTGCGCGACTACCGTTTCACGAACGGACTGGGCAAGGAAACCACGGGCGGAAACGTGGACTACAACGGCGCGCCCGCCGGGTACGCCGCCAGCCCCCGCGAGGCGATCTCGTACGTCAGCGCGCACGACAACCAGACGCTGTTCGACGCCATCGCCCTGAAAGCCCCGGCCAGCGCCACGCCCGCCCAGCGGACCCGCATGCAGAACCTCGCCAACAGCGTGGTGCTGCTGGGCCAGGGCCTGCCGTTCAGTTACGCCGGGGACGAGATGCTGCGCTCCAAGAGCTTCGACACCGACAGTTACAACAGCGGCGACTGGTTCAACACCCTGGACTTCACGTTCGCCGGGAACGGCTTCGGGAAGGGCCTGCCGCCCGCCGAGAAGAACGCAGGCAACTGGGACCTGTACCGCCCGCTGCTGGGCAACCCCGCCCTGAAACCCGCCCCGGCCGAGATGCGGCGCGCCTTCGACCACTACCGCGAGATGCTGCGCGTGCGGTACTCCAGCAGCCTCTTCCGCCTGGAGACGGCCGCGCAGGTGCAGGCGGGCCTGAGCTTCCTGAACGTCGGCCCCACGCAGGTGCCGGGCGTGATCGCCATGAAACTCAGCGGCGCGGTCAGCGCCACCAACCCCTACCTCAGCGTGGTCGTGGTGTTCAACGGCAGCGGCCAGAACGTCACCCTGACCGACCCGGCCCTGACCGGACTGAACCTGAGCCTGCACCCGGTCCTGGCCGCCAGCAGCGACGCGACCGTGAAAGGCAGCCGCGCGGCGGGCAGCAGCGTGACCGTGCCGGGCCTGACCACGGCCGTGTTCGTCGGGAAGTAAACCGCGCGCCGCAGGCGGGGGGCGCCCCTGTCTGCGGCGCGCTATGCTGGCCGCCTATCATGCAGACGATCGAGAATCAGACGTTCACCGGCAAACGCATCCCCCTGGACGGCACGCAGTTCGTGAACTGCACCTTCGAGCGGTGCGTGCTGGTCTTCGGCGGCACCGACGGCACCGCCATGCAGGGCTGCCACATGACCGACACCGGCTTCGTGTTCGAGGGCGCCGCCGCCAAGACCATCGAACTGATGACCGCCATGCACCGGGGCGGTTTCCAGGAGATGGTCGAGGCCACCATCGCCACCATTCGCGGCGAGGTGCCGGTCGGCCCGCAGGACGGCGGCGCGGCCCAGGCCTGATTCCGGGCAGGGAACAGAAGTGACGACGGGGCCTGCGCGGTCCCGTTCTCGCGTTTTCGGGGGGGCGCTATGCTGCCCGGCATGACTTCCCGGACCCCCGCCCACCCCGCGCCCCTGCCCGTGATCTTCGACGGTGACCCCGGCCTGGACGACGCGGTGGGCTGGCTGCTGGCGCTGGGCAGCCCGGAGGACGTGCAGGTGCTGGGCTTCACGGCCGTGCACGGGAACGTGCCGCTGGACCTGACGACCCGGAACGCGGGCGTGGTGCTGGCCCTGGCGGGCGAGGCGGGGCGGAACGTGCCGTACTTCGCGGGCGCGGACCGGCCCCTGCTGCGCGAGGGCGTCACGGCGGCCAGCGTGCACGGCGCGACCGGCCTCCCGGCGGCGGGCCTGCCGGAGCCGCTGCGGGGGCCGGAGGCAGGGCACGCGGTGGACTTCATCATCCGGACGGTGCGGGCGCGTCCGGGCGAGGTGACGCTGGTGCCGACGGGCCCGCTCACGAACGTGGCACTGGCGCTGAGGATGGCACCGGATATCGCCCCGCTGATCCGCGAGATCGTGTGGATGGGCGGCAGTACCGGGCACGGGAACCGCACCCCGGCCGCCGAGTTCAACGCGCTGGTGGACCCGCACGCCGCGCAGATCGTGTTCGCTTCGGGCGTGCCGCTGCGGATGGTGGGCCTGAACGTGACCATGCAGGCGGTCGCCACGCCCGGGCGGGTGGACGCCCTGCGCGCCCTGGGAAACCGCGCGGGCGCCGCGTGCGCCGAGCTGCTGACCTTCTACGCGGGCGTGTACCGCGACCGCTACGGCCTGAGCGGCGGCGCGCTGCACGACCCACTGGCGGTCGCGGCGGCCCTGCATCCGGACCTGCTGGACTGGCAGGCCATGAACGTGCAGGTCGAGACGCAGGAGGGGCTCAACCTGGGCCGCACCGTCTGCGACCTGTACGGCGTGACCGGGCAGCCCGCGAACGCGCAGGTGGCGGTCGGCGTGCGCGACGGCGCGTTCTTCGACCTGCTGCTGGAACGGATCGCGCGCCTGCCCTGATCAGTACCGGATGACCTGCTGCAAGGCCTCCTCGTCCGGGGTGAGCGGCTCGAAGCGATCGCGGAACAGGTCGAAGGTGTCGTCGGCGATCAGCAGCGCGCCCGGCTGGAGGTTGCGGGCCTGCACCCGGCGGTGCGCCTCGGCGTCCGGGACGGCCAGGACGTGCAGGGTCAGCGGTGCGCCCAGTGCGGAGGCCTGCGCGCGCACTTCGTCGCGGGTCGCGCGGGTCCAGAATCCGTGATCCAGAATGACCGGCACGCCCAGCGTGACGGCGCGGGTCCACTGGGCCTCCATGACGGTCATCACGCGCCGGAACAGGACCGGGAATTCGTCGGCGGGCGGGTCCTGGCCGTACAGGGCGGTCATCCACTCGTCGGACGTGAAGCGCAGCGCGCCCAGCTGCGTTTCCAGCGTGCGGGCCAGGGTGGTCTTGCCGCTGCCGATGAAGCCGTGCAGCGCGTGGATGCGCCCCGGCATCCGGTCCGGCATCAGGCCCATTCTCAGGCGAGGTCGATGCTGAACGGCGTGGGGCGCGGCAGCACCCGTACATGCGGCGACAGCACCGTCGGCCGGTCCTCCATGCCGGTCGCCGGGGTGGCGGACGGAACTTCGAGATTCAGGTCGAAGGCGGGAATGGGGTCGGGCACCCCGGCACGCCGTAGCAGCGTGAGCGTCCCGCTGTGCCCGTTCAGGCGGACGAGTGCGCCGTCCAGCAGCCAGTCCGTGTCGTGCGCGGTCAGGGGCAGCGTGACGGCGGGCTGCCCGACCCGGCGGGCGTGCGCGGCGACCGGCGAGTGCAGGCCGCTGCGGGGCACGATCAGCGCGGCGGCGTCGGCCAGGGCGGGCAGGTGGTGCGGGGCGGGCGGGCCGGGCAGCAGGGCCACCGTGCCGGGCGGGACGTGCTCGCCGGGTGTCCAGCGGTGCAGGCGGCCGTCGCGCACGCCGGGTGACAGGGCCGCGCCCGTCAGGGTGTCCGGGGCGGCCCCGTATGGAACGGTGGCGGGCGGGCGGGGTTGCGTGTGGGCGGCGTGGCGGCGGGCCTGCCCGAGGGCGCGCAGCGTGGCGGGGTCCAGGGTGCCGTCCAGCGCGGCGATCAGTTCGGCGGGGGTCAGCCAGCGGGCGTCGGCCGTGCGGTTCAGGATGCCGCGGGCGCGCAGCGTGGCGGCGGCCTGCACGGCGGCGCGCAGGGCGGCGCGGCGGGCGGCGTGCAACCCTGCCTGCTGGGTGCGGAGTGCGTGGTGCTGGGCGCGGGCGACCCGCAGGGTCAGCAGCGCGGCGGCGCGGCGCGGGCCGGTCAGGGTGGTGCGCAGCTGGTTCAGGGCGTGCTGGGGGGCGCCTGCATGTTCCTTTTCGGCCAGCAGTTCAAGGTGCAGGGTGCCGGTGTCGTTCAGCCAGTGACGGGTCACGCGGGACAGCAGGTGCGTACACAGCGGCGCGGTCAGCGGGGCCGGGTGCGCCGCGTGGCGGGCCAGGGCGCTCAGCGTGCCGGTCAGGGTGCGGGCCGGGTCCGGGGGCGTGGGCACAGGGTCTGGGGAAGCAGGGTCTGGGGAAGCAGGGTCTGGGGAAGCAGGGTCCGGGGGAACAGGGGCCGTGTGGACCGGGCGGGTGGCCTGCCACAGCAGGCGCGGCAGGCGCAGGGTGCTGCGCGGGCCGCGGTCCGGCAGTTCCTGAACGGACGTTTCTGGTGCTTCCAGTGCGTCCGGTAGCTCTGGCGGGGCGCCCAGGGCGTCGCGCAGGGCGCGGGCCAGCGCGGCGGGGTGCGGCGCGGTCAGGGCGTGCAGGTGCGCGCGGTGCAGGTGCGGCCCGGCGGTCCCGTGCAGGTCGCCTGCGGGGCCGGGTTCCACGCGCAGCAGGCGGGCGCTCAGGCCGTGCGGGTCGCTCCCGCCCAGGGCGACGTTCAGGGCGTGGGCGCGCGCCTCGTACTCCAGGCGTAGCAGGTCGGCGAACAGCGTGCCGGGTGGCAGGGGCGGCTGGTCAAGCAGGGGCAGCCACGCGGCCGGGTCGTGCCTGCCCGTGAGCGGCGCGGCAGGCTGTCCTTCCCCGGCCGGGCGGGGGTCGGCGGGCGTGCGGGCAGCGCGGGCGGGGTCGGGCATGGGCTGGGCTCATTGTGTTCACATCCGCTGTTCAGGTGCAAGGGCCGCGAGGACCGGGACTTCCTGCCCGGCGGGTAGCAGGTAGGCGCGCAGCGTGCCGCCGCTGAGGTCCGCGATCAGGTACGGCACGTCGTAGGTCGCCAGCCGGGTGTCGGTGGGGCTGGGCCGGTCCGGGCCGCGCGGGTGGCTGTGGTACAGGCCCACCAGTTCCAGGCCCTCGGCGCGCATGGCTTTCAGGGCGCGCAGCAGGTGCAGCGGGTCGGCCAGGTACTCGCGCTGCGGGTCGCGGGCGGTGTTCGGCAGCGGGTACAGCGTCCGCACCTGCCAGGTGGGCAGCGCGCCCGCTGCGGGGGGCACGGTCAGGCCGCCCAGCGCGCCCGCTGCGGGGGGCACGGTCAGGCCGCCCAGCGCGCCCACGCACTCGCGCGGAGCGTCCCGGCGGGCGTGGGCCCACAGTCCGGCCCGCAGTGAATCGGGAAGCAGCAGCACCCGGTCATTATGGGGCGCGGCGCGCCCGGCAGGTCACGCCCTCCCCTGACGGGTGAAATGCCGTGCTGGCCGCAGCCTTCCGGGTGCGGCGCGGCGGGGCGATGGGGTACACTGCGGCCCATGGCGAAGGCTCGTTCAAGGGGTGCTCCTCCGGTAGGAAGATTTGACGGAGAGGCGCTGGGCCTGGTGCTGTTCGCGCTGGGTATTTTTCTGGGGGTCACGGTGCTGCTGCCGCCGGCGGGGGCCGCTGTCGGGGCCGGGGTGGGCAGCGAGGGCATCATGGAGCGCGCCCGGTCGCTGCTGACCTCCTGGCTGGGGTGGGGCGCGTGGCTGCTGCCGGTCGTGCCGGTCGCGTACGGGGTGCTGGTGTTCCTGGGCCGCGACCTGGGCAACCTGTCTCGCCGGGTGGCGGGCGGCGTGATCGTGGCGCTGTCCATGCTGGCGCTGCACGAGGTGGCGCAGCCGGACGCGGCGGGCCTGCTGGCCCGTGAAGCGATGGGGCCGCTGCTGGCCGCCGTGGGGTACCTCGCGGCGCTCGTTCCGCTGGTCACGTTGACGCTGGGCGCCGAGGTCATGCTGCGCCTGCGGCCCCTGACCGTCCTGAAGGGCTTCTTCCTGATGATCAGCGTGCTGCTGGGCGGCGGGGCGGCGCAGGTGCAGGGCGTCATCGAGGCCCGCCAGGAGGGCCGCGAGGCTGCCCGCGTGCGCGCCTCGGCCCGGCAGGGCGTGGCCGCCACCGCCCGTGACGTGGACCTGCTGCGCCGCCTGTACCCGCAGGCGGACGCGCCCCGCACCCTGCAGACCGAACTGCGCGACGCGCAGCGCGAGATCCGCACGCTGGACGAGGCAGGCCTGAAGAACCTGGACCGCGACCTCGCCGCGTGGCGCGAAACCCTGCGGACCTTCGTCGGGGACGCCGCCCGCGACCTGCGTGAACAGGTGGCCGCCGAGGCCCCGGACGCCGGAGCGAACGTCGAGGCGGCCGCCAACGAACTGCGCGCCGGACGGCACGAGCTGAGCATCGAGCTGCCCAGCACCCTCGCCAGCGGCGCGCTGGAGCGGCTACGCCGCGCGATGGTCATGGACATCCAGCGGCTCGCGCAGCGTGCCGGGAGGCTGGAACGCGACCGCAAGGCCGCCGAGAAGACCCTGGCGAAACCGGACGCGGGCCTGCTGACCCGCGAACTGCCGGCCCATCAGGAACGCGCGCAGGAGTGGCTGGAACTCGTCGCGGACTTCACGGCGTGGCGGGGCCGCCTGCACGCGTACGCGGGCTGGCCGGACCTGACGGCCGCGTTCGACCGCGCGCCGACCGAGGCGGCCGCGCAACTGGCCGAGGCGCTGGCCGCCGATCCGGACGGCACGCTGGCCGACCCGGCCGAGTGGCGGGCGCATCTGGCGCGCGTGCAGGAGGAAGCCCGCCGCCGCGCCGAGGCCATGAGCACGCCCGCCGTGGCCGCGCTGCCCACCCTGGACTTCGATTTCAGCGCCGCGCCTGCCGCGCAGCCCGGCCCGCTCCCCGTTCAGGCGTCCGTTCAGGAGGCCGCGCCCGCGCCGGGCCTGTGGACCCGCCCCGGCGAGACGCTGATGCCCCACGTGCCCGTACCGACGCCCGTGCCTGTACCGACGCCTGCGCCCGTATCCACTGCTGCGCCCGCGCCGGGTCCCGTGACGGCGCCGCCCCTGCCTGCCGTCCAGCCTGCAGTTCCGGCGGCAGTGTCGGCGGCAGTGTCAGTGTCGGCGGCGGTGCCTGTGGGGGCCGGACTGCCGCCCGCCGCGACCCGCACGCCGGTCACGTTGCCGCCCGCCGAGCCGCCCGACCCGGCGTTCGACGACCCCGCATTCGACGACCCGGCATTCGACACCTTCGACAACCTGGACCTCGGCCCGGACGGGGCGCAGGCGTCGGCCGACTTCCAGGGGTCCGGCGACACCGTGGACCATGACGGGGGCGCCTTCCTGCCGCCGCCCCCGGCTGCGCAGACCGGAGCGGCGCTGGATCCCTTCAGCGACTGGGACGACGACGACCTGCCGTTCGGCCCGGCGACCAGCGGCGCGGGCGCGGACGCTCAGGATTCCGTCGCCGCCCGCGCGTCCGCGCCGTGGGAGGCGGCGGCCGTCTCCCCTGCCCCGCCCGCACCAGTCCCGCCCGCACTGGTCCCGCCCGCACTGGTCCCGCCCGCACCGGTCCCTCCTGCACCGGCACCAGTTGCGCCCGCGCCGGTGGCGGCCCTGCCGCACGAGAAGCTGGCGGCCCTGGCGGCGCTGGAGCGGCCGCCCGTGCAGGGGGCGCTGCCGCTGGCGCTGCCCACGTACGCGCTGCTGGACGCCATTCCGGCGGCGGCGCTGAACACCGAGGCGCTGGACATCTCGGCGCGGCAGCGGGCGGGCCTGATCGACGAGACGCTGCGGCACTTCAACCTGCAGGCGCGAGTGGTGGATTACGCGCGCGGGCCGACCGTCACCCGTTACGAGATCGAACCGGCGCCGGGTGAGAAGATCAGCCGCATCGCGGGCCTCGCGAACGATCTGGCGCGCGCGCTGGCGGTGGGGGGCGTGCGTATCGAGGCGCCGGTGCCGGGCAAGAGCGTGATCGGTCTGGAAGTCCCGAACGCCGAGCGTGAACCCGTCACGTTCCATCAGGCGGCGGACGCACCGAGTTTCCGGGCGACCCGCGCGAAACTGCCGATCATTCTGGGCAAGAGCATCGACGGTGAACTGATGGTCGGGGACCTCGCCAAGATGCCGCACCTGCTGGTGGCGGGCAGTACGGGCAGCGGGAAGTCGGTGTGTGTGAACACGCTGATCACCAGTCTGCTGTTCCGGTACCTGCCGACCGAACTGCGGTTCCTGATGATCGACCCGAAGATGGTGGAACTCACGCCGTACGACGGGATTCCGCACCTGGTGCGCAACGTGGTCACCAACCCGGTGGACGCGGCGGGCGTGCTGCTGGGCGCCGTGGCGCACATGGAGCGGCGGTACAAGATGATGTCGCAGGTGGGCGCCAAGAACCTCGAGCAGTTCAACGCGAAGATGCGGCAGATCGGCGAGACGGAACTGCCGCACCTGGTGATCATCATCGACGAGCTGGCGGACCTGATGATCACCAGCCCCAAGGAGGTCGAGGGCGCGATCATGCGGCTGGCGCAGATGGCCCGCGCGACCGGCATGCACCTGGTGCTGGCGACGCAGCGGCCCAGCGTGGACATCCTGACCAGCCTGATCAAGGTGAACGTCCCGGCCAGGATCGCGTTCGCGGTGAGCAGCAGTCACGATTCCCGCACGATTCTGGACGCCATGGGTGCCGAGCGCCTGACCGGCATGGGCGACATGCTGTTCTACCAGCCGGGGCTGATCAAGCCGCTGCGGTTGCAGGGGCCGTACATCAGCGAGGTCGAGTCGGCCCGCATTGCCGACGAACTGCGCCGTCAGGTGTTCGAGGACGCCTTCGTGGAAGCCTACGGTTCGGATTTCGAGGGGGGCGTGGAGGCCAGCGGGCCGGGCGGGGACCGCTCGAACATGGACTTCAGTGACCCGCTGCTGCGGCAGGCGGCGCAGATCTGCATCGAGGAGGGTCAGGGGAGCGTGTCGAGGTTGCAGCGTCGCCTGTCGGTAGGGCACGCCCGCGCCGGGAAGCTGATGGACATGCTCGAGGCGATGGGGATCGTCAGCAAGCACCAGGGCAGCAAGCCGCGCGACGTGCTGGTCAGTGAGGCGGACCTCGCCGAGCATTTCGGACGCTGAGGCGCCCGGCAATTCAGTGGGTGGCAATTGAATGGGCGGCGGTCAACTGGCTGGCCGCCCTGCAACCCGGCTGCAAGATGAGTTAAGAATGAGAACGGCCCTAATTTGGTGCCCCATTCCGTTTAACAGATTTGTTGGAAAGCTTCCTGAAGTTGCATTTTTATGCCGCGTAGTGAAGATTAAGTGCCGGACTACAGCACAACCCATTTTCATAAGAGGTGATTTCATGAAGAAGCAAACCAGCTTTATCACGCTCAGCCTGATGCTCGCCACGCCTGCCCTGGCCGGCGGCGCAGGTGCGCCCGCAGCCCGCCCCGCCCCCGCCGCCTGCATGACCATCGCGCAGATCGTCGCGAAGGACCCCAACTTCAGCACCCTGGCGACCGCCCTGGAAGCCGCCGGACTGACCAACACCCTCAAGAGCGGCAGCTACACGGTGTTCGCCCCCACCAACGCCGCCTTCGCCAAACTGCCCAGCGACACCCTCGCCATGGCCCTGAATGACACCGACCTGCTGCGCAGCATCCTGCTGTACCACGTGGTGCCCGGCAAGGTCAGCGCCAAGCAGGTCATGGGCATGACCTCCGGCATGACCGCCCAGGGCGGCAGCTTCCTGGTCACCATGAACGGCGGCAAGGTCATGATCGACAACGCCACCGTCACCAAGGCCGACATGATCGCCTGTAACGGCATCGTGCACGTGATCGACACCGTCCTGATGCCCGCCATGGACACCTCCATGCAGGGCGCAGCCGACACCGCCGAGCCCGTGATGGCCGAGCCCGTGGCGGCTGAACCCGTCATGGCCGAGCCCGTGGCCACCGCGCCCGCCAGCGTGGACCTGATGAGCATCCCCGCCACGCCCATGGGCATGACCACCACCACCGACACCACCGTGGCCGCCCCCGAGGGCGACATGGCGATGGGCGACATGATGACCGAAGGCACCACCCTGTACGACATGATCGTCGCAGACGAGCGCTTCAGCACCCTGCGCGACCTGATCAGCGACGCCGAACTGACCGAAGTGCTGATGACCACGGACTACACCGTGTTCGCCCCCACCAACGAAGCCTTCGAGAACGTGAACGCCGAGCAGCTGGCCCTGATCGCCAGCAACCCCGACGTGCTCAAGCAGGTGCTGCTGTACCACGTCGTGAGCGGCAAACTGAACAACGAAGACCTCTCCGCTGCCACCCAGCTGCGCAGCGCCGAGGGCGAAAGCCTCAACCTGAGCGTGGACGGCACCGTGCAGATGGTGAACACCGCCATGGTCGACGGCCCCGCCATCGAGGCCAGCAACGGCAACATCTACGCCATCAACGAACTGCTGCTGCCCCCCGAACTGGTCATCCCGGAAATGCCCGCCGATGACGCCATGGAAATGACCGACGCCACCATGGCCGACACGACCGTCGCCACCACCGACACCACCACCGCCACGGTCAGCACCACCACGACCACCGAGATGGCCCCCGCCATGACCGGCAACGCCCTGGTGGACGCCCTGAGCCAGCCCCAGTTCAGCACCCTGCTGAGCCTGGTGCAGAAAGCCGATCTGGTCGGCGCGCTGACCGCGTCCGACGTGACGGTCTTCGCCCCCACCAACGACGCCTTCGCCAAGGTGCCCGCCGCGACGCTGGACGCCCTGATGGCCAGCCCCGACGCCCTGAAACAGGTCCTGCTGTTCCACGTCGTCTCGGGCCGCGTGGTCGACGACGGCCTGAAGGTCAGCCAGCTGCGCTCACTGGAAGGCAGCTCCATCGACCTGAAGATGGAAGGCACCACCATGATGGCCGGCGTCCTTAACGGCAACGACCTGATGGGCGGCACCTACAGCACCCGCATCGACGCCGGCAACAGCGTCATCTACCCCATCGACAGCGTCCTGCTGCCCCCCACCCTGAAGTAACCGCTCACCACGACCGACGAGCGGGCCGTTTCACCCCAGGGTGAGCGGCCCGCTTTCTGTGTGGTCCCTTCCCGTACGGTCAACCGGCCGCGCGGGCGTTCAGGGTGCCCAGGAAGGCGTCCCAGGTGGCCTGCGTGCGTGGCAGGCCTTCCTGTTCCGTCCAGGCCCAGTAGGGCGTGTACAGGCTGCGGGCCGTGACGACCTCCTGCCGGAAGATCTCGGCGCTCAGGCCCATGCCCAGCAGGCCGCTGCTTGCAAAGCGTGCCAGCACGCCGCTGCGGTCGTACGGCACGGCGCGCGGCGTGACCTGCCACCCCTGCGGCGTGGCGTCCAGCAGCAGGTACTGGGCGCGCGGATCACCCGTGGCAGGCGATCCGACCGACCCGGTATTCAGTACCCAGGTGCCGTCGATCACGGCGTCCACGGGCCGGTGAATGTGCGAGGCGATCAGCACGCCGTACTGTTCGCCGTCCGGGGCGCGGCGCAGCGCCTGCACCCGCTCTGCGGGCGTGCGGTCGCTGAGGCTCTCGCGGTAGTGGTCGGCGGTGCCGTGCGCCACCTGCACCAGCGGCAACCCCGGCTCGCGCAACGTCAGGGTCATCGGCCACGCGGCCGGAACGTCCAGCAGGCCCGCCCCGTCCAGCTGATCGGCACTCCAGGCGGTCGCCCCCCAGAACGGGTCCGGGAACCACTCGGGCGGCAGGACGTCGCTGCGGGCGTGCCACAGGCGCAGCAGGTCGTCGTGGTTGCCCAGCGTGAACGTCACATCGTCCCGGTCCAGCAGCGTCTGCAACACCTGCACGGAATCCGGCCCGCGGTTGACCACGTCGCCGTTCACGATCAGCCGCCCGGCCCCCTGTTGCCGGGCGTCGCGCAACACGGCGTTCAGGGCGTCCGCGTTCCCGTGAATGTCTGCCAGGATCGCCAGTCTCATCTCGCGCGGCATTCTAGAGCCGCGCCGCCATCCGGACGGGAAGCCAGGCAGGAATCGGCAGGCCAGCGCGGCCCGCCCTTTCCTGTCGGACCCAGCAGAGTTGTAAGCCATTCAATCGGAGTCCATCAGCAATGGTGTGGACAGGTTCACAACTTCAGGGCAGACCAGCGATTACCCCTCCCCCTTGAGGGGGGAGGCTGGGAGGGGGTGAGCAGGAATGGCGTTACAGAAGATGTTTTCCATGCTTTTCTCCTTTGGCGTCTGAAAAGTGTCCGCACCATTGGAATGGTCTTCATAGCCCAGTCAATCGGAGTCCGTATCAGTTCCGGAAGATGACCTCTTCACGCCCGAAGGACCGCAGGGCCAGCAGGCTCAGCAGCAGCGCGGCGAGCAGGTTCGCGCCGATGGCGATCAGGGCGTGTGACGGGACGGCCGCGCCGCGCACGGTTTCCAGGATGGCGATCATGCCGCCGATGACCGGCACGGCGTACACGCCCAGCCCGAAGGTCAGGAAGTCCGCGAATTGCAGCATGACGGCCGGCAGGACCACGAGCATGGTGATGGGCGCGATGTACGTCTGCGCTTCCTTGAAGGTGCGGGCGTAGATGCCGACCGCGATCAGCAGGGCGCTGATGATCAGTGCGGCGCTCGCGGCGATGCCGAGCAGGGCCAGCAGGCTGCCGGGGCTCAGCGTGAGCTGGCCGCCCATGCTGCCGGTCAGGGCGGCGGTCGCGCCGGGTTGCCGTTGCAGGTACAGGCGCATGGCGAGCCCGCTGAGCAGGAATCCGGCGACGCTGAAGGCCGCGCTGGTCAGGGCGGTGATGGTGGTGGCCAGCAGTTTCCCGGCGACGACCTCGGCGCGGCGTACCGGGGAGACCAGCAGGCTTTCCAGGGTGCCGCGTTCCTTCTCGCCGGCGGTGGCGTCCACGGCGGTTGCCACCGCGCCGGACAGGATGAACTGCAGCATCAGCATGGGGATCAGGAAGGCCAGTTGCCCGCTGCGCTGCTCCTGGGCGGTGCTGGCGTCCACGGGTGTCACGGTGACGGTCCGCAGGACGTTCTCGTTCAGGCCCTGTTCGCTCAGGCGCTGCACGGCCAGGGTGCGGTTGTACCCGTCTATGACATCCGTGACCTTGGAGTACGCGCCGGTCTGGGCGCGCAGGTTGCCCAGCTTGGCGTGCAGTTCCAGGGTGCCCTGCCCGGCCCCGGCGCGGTCCGGGAGGTCGGCGGGGACGCGCAGGGCGGCGTCCACGTCGCCGTTCTGCACGGCGGCCTGTGGGTCGCTGACGGGTACCAGGGTCACGCCGGCGCGCACGACCGTGCCGTCCGGGAGGGTCTCGTCGCGTTCCAGGGCGGCGCGCAGCGTGGCGGGCAGGGTGCCGGTCACGCCGACCGTCTGGCGTTCCTGCTGCTGCCCGCCGATGAAGCTGCCCAGCATGAGCGGCAGGCCCAGCGTGAACAGCGGAATCAGGATCAGCGGCATCAGGACGGTGGCGTTCAGGGTGCGGCGGTCCCGCAGCGTCGACAGGAGGTCGCGGGCGGCGACGTGCCAGACCGTGCGGGGCCGCAGGGTGCGGGCGGAGCGGGCCGGGCCGGGCGTGGGCAGGTCAGGCATGGGCGGCCTCCCCGCGCAGCAGCGCGAAGAACGCGCGTTCCAGGTTGCGTTCCCCGGTGCGTTCCAGGATGTCCGGGACGCTGCCGGTCGTGACGAGCGCGCCCTCGTGCAGGATCGCGACCCGGTCGCAGAGTTCCTCGGCCTCGCTCATGACGTGCGTGGAGTACACGGTCAGGCGGCCCGGCGCGCGGGTGGCCTGCACGAAGTCCAGCAGGGTGCGCCGCGCGAAGATGTCCAGTCCGCTGGCGGCCTCGTCGAGAATCAGGACGGGCGGGTCGTGAATGACGGCGCGGGCGATCACGACCTTCTGTTTCATGCCGGTCGAGTACTCTCCGGCGCGGGTGTCGAGCGTGCGCCCGAGTTCGAGGCGTTCGTCGAGTTCCGCGATGCGGGCGTCGGCCTGCGTGCGGGTCAGGTCGTACAGCGCCGCGAAGGACCGCAGCACCTCGCGGCCGGTCAGGCGGGCGGGCAGGCCCATGCCGCCGTTCACGATGCCGACCACGCGCCGCACCGATTCCGGGTCGCGCAGCGCGTCGTGTCCGGCCAGGGTGACCTGTCCGCTGTCGGGGCGCAGCAGGGTCGCCAGGATGCGCAGCAGGGTGGTCTTGCCCGCGCCGTTCGGGCCGAGCAGTCCGAAGACCTCGCCGCCGCGTGCGTGCAGGTTCACGCCGCGCAGCGCGGTGAATGTTCCGTAGGTTTTGCGTAATTCCTGAATGTCGAGCATCGGGCTCCTGTGCGTGAATGACCGGCCTGAACACCACCGGAATGAGGACGGCGGAAGGGAAAGGGGCTGTCGGCGGGGGGGGCGTGTGGTGAGTGGCCGCCAATGTGTTCTGAGGTGTCATACGTGCCGGACGCACCGTTGGTTTCCGTTCTGGTTTCCGTTCTGGTTTCCGTCGGGCTGGTTTCCGTCAGGTCGCCCGCACGACCCTGACGATTCGCTGACCGGCGCCGGGCAGGGCGTTCCGGGGTACAGGACACCGGTCAAGATCAAGTGACCGTTGACTCATGCAACATGAGAGAAAATCTGTAACAATGGGAAAGTTGCGCTACCAGGCGCACCCTGCCCCGCAAGTTGTACCCGGTCCACCCGGCGACCGGTTCCCCCTGAACGCCAGCTCTTCCCGAAGGTCTGCGCTTTCCCAGCTTCCACCCATGACTGCCGGTCACATCCCGCCCGCTCAGGGCACCCTCATCGGCGCAGGTTCAGATCAGTTCAGCTGCGGCCCCAGCCCACACGGGCACACGCCGTCACCGTGCTCAACCCACCCCATCCCTGCGCGCCGGCCACCGCCCGTGTCCGCCGCCCGCACCACCGGAGGAACGCATGTTCAATCCCCCCACCCTCGAAGACCTGCAGGAAACCCGCCGCGCCAACGAGAAACTCGTCCTGAAGGCACTGGAAAGCAAGCCGGAATGGGTCGAGACTGAACTTGCCAAGACCACCGGCCTGGCCCTGTCGCACCTGCGCGCCGCACTGGCCAGCCTGCTCGACCAGGGCCGCGTGCGCCGCCTGCCCGGCACCGGCACCCGCGCCGTGTACGGTCTCGCGGACCCCGGCCTGGCCGACGTGCCCGCCACGCCCCTGACGGGCGACGCCAAGAAAGTCCGCGATTACCTCGAGGGCCGCGCCGACAGCGCCCTGTACATGAGCGACCAGCTGCGCATGACCCGCGAGGACGTCATGACCGCCCTGAGCCTCCTGAACGCGCACGGCATGATCACCTGCACCTTCGTGGGCAGCCTCGTGATCTTCCGCCTGAAAGAAACCCAGGCGCTCGGCGCCGAGCAGGCCGCGCCCGCCGCGACCGGCAAGAAGAAACAGGTCGCCTGACCCCCCCACCGCAGGGGGCCGGTCTTCCCGTAGGGGGGCCGGCCCCCTGCGCCTTTTCAGGGCCGCGTGGCCGGAGACCGTCGCCTGACGGTCGCGTACGGGCGGTTTGGTATCCTGCGGGACATGAAGCTTGTGCTAGCCGTGATTCAGGACGCCGACGCGACCGCGCTGGTCCGCGTGCTGTCCGAGAATGCCTTTGAAGTCACGAAGCTCGCCAGTACCGGCGGTTTCCTGCGCGAGGGCAACACCACCCTGATGATCGGCGTGGACGACGACCGCCTGGACGAACTCAAACGCCACGTGCAGCGCACCTGCCGCACCCGCACCCGCCTCGTCGCGCCCAGCGTCCCCATGGGCGAACAGAACGAGGGTCTGGTCGGCGACCCGGTCGAGGTGCCGGTCGGCGGGGCTGTGATGTTCGTCATGGGCGTGCAGGAATTCGTCAAGGTCTGAGAGCAGGTTGATATGGCAGGTTGATGGTTGAAAGGAGATGGTTGATGGTCGGTTTTCGCGCCCATCAACCATCTCCCTTTAACTTTCGACTTTCAACCGTTCACCCCTACACGCGGGTGAGGTCTTTCGGCAGGGGCAGGAATTCGATTTCCGGGTGTTGCTCGGCGGTGTATTCCAGGTCGTACTTGCTGCGGAACAGCATGACGGGGCGGCCCTGGTCGTCCTCGACGTGCCGGGCGAAACGGGCGACGTTGCTGGGGTCACCGGCCAGCCAGCGCACCAGCCCGTAGCTGGTGACGTGCATCTCGACGTCCACGCCGTACTCCTCCTGCAACCTCGCCTGGAAGACCTCGAACTGCAGGGGGCCGACCGCGCCCAGGTAGGGGTCGCGGGCGCCGTCGGTGGGGTAGAAGACCTGCACGACGCCTTCCTCGGCGAGCTGCGTGAGGCCCTTCATGAATGCCTTGCGCTTGCCGACGTCTTTCAGGCTGATGGTGGCGAACGTTTCGGGCGTGAAGCGCGGGAAGCCGGGCAGGGTGACCTTGGCGTCGAGGCTGATCACGTCGCCGATCTGGAACACGCCGGGGTTCACGAGGCCCACGATGTCGCCGGGGTACGCTTCCTCGACCTTCTCGCGGTCCTGCGCGAACAGCGTGTGCGCCTGCGACAGCCTCAGCTTGCGGCCGGTGCGGGTGTGCGTGACGTCCATGCCGCGCTCGAAGTGGCCGCTCATGACGCGCATGTACGCGGTGCGGTCGCGGTGCTGCTTGCTCATGTTCGCCTGCAACTTGAAGATGAAGCCCGCAAAGGGCGCCTCGGGGCCGCGTTCGCCGAGGTTCGTCTCGACGGCCCCCGGGGGCGGCGCGAGGTCCACGAAGTTGCTCAGGAAGTGCTCGACGCCGAAGTTGTTCATGGCGGACCCGAAGAACACCGGGGTGAGTTCGCCGGTCAGGAATTTCGCCGGGTCGAACTCCGGCATGGCTCCCTGGATCAGTTCGACGTCCTCGCGGAGTTTCGCGGCGAGGTCCGCGCCGACCAGGGCGTCCAGTTTCGGGTCGTCCAGGCCGCTGGTCTGCATGGGCGCGCGGTGCTTCCCGCCGGACGTGCGCTCGAAGGCCAGCACCTGCTGCGTCTGCAGGTCGTACACGCCCTTGAAGTCCGGGCCGTCCCCGATGGGCCACGTGAGCGGCACCGCCGTGATCTTCAGGATGCCCTCCAGCTGCTCCAGCAGTTCGAAGGGGTCCTGGGCGGGGCGGTCCATCTTGTTCACGAACGTCAGGATCGGAATGCCACGGTTGCGGCACACCGCGAACAGCTTCTCGGTCTGCGCCTGCACGCCACGCGCGGCGTCGAGGACCATCAGGGCGCTGTCGGCGGCGGTCAGGGTGCGGTAGGTGTCCTCACTGAAATCCTGGTGTCCGGGCGTGTCGAGCAGGTTCACGTGCCGCCCGGCGTACTCGAAGGTCAGCGCGCTTGAGCTGATCGAGATGCCGCGCTGCTGCTCGATGCTCATCCAGTCGCTCTTGGTGTGGCTGCGGCCTTCCTTGGCGGTCACGCTGCCCGCCTCCTGGATGGCGCCTCCGTACAGCAGGAGTTTTTCCGTGATGGTCGTCTTCCCGGCGTCCGGGTGACTGATGATGGCGAAGGTGCGGCGGCGGGCGATCTCGCTGCTCAGCGCGGCGGGGTTGGTCTCGGGGCTGGTCATGGAAACTCCTGCGGGCCTGAACTGCGCGCGGCCCGAAGCGGGAAAAACGGCGTGAACGTCACTGTGAAGAAAAGAGCCTGAAGGGAACGCGAACCTGAAAGCGGCGGAAACACGGGCGCCGACTCTGGCCGGCGCGTCCCTGCGGATTCCGGCGTCCGGCCGTGGCGAACTGCGCCGCTCGCGGGGTTCCGGCGGCTCCGTACAACTCACTCACTGCGCCGGGTGGGCAGCCCCTTCTGACGCTGCCCACCCGGCACGACTGACTAGGGTGGCGTGAGGAGAACGGTCATTCCCGCATGATACCGCCCCGCGCGCGCCGCGTCACCCGCCCGCTGCGGGCGGCGCGAAGGCGCTCAGCGCGGCGTCCAGGGTGCCCAGGCGCGCGGCGATCAGGGCGTGCGGGTCGCGGTTGTACCCGCCGGCCATGACGGTCACGGTCGGCAGGCGGGCGCGCGCGGCCCAGCGCAGCACCCGGTCGTCGCGGCGGCGCACCCCGGCCGGACTGAGCGCCAGTTTGCCCAGCTGATCCCCGCCCAGCACGTCCGCCCCGGCCAGGTAGAACACGAAGTCCGGCGCGAAGGCCGCCACGACCGGCGCCACCTCGCGGTCCAGCGCGCCCAGGTACGCGGCGTCCCCGGTGCCGTCGGGCAGCGGTACGTCCAGGTCGCTGGCCTCCTTGCGGAAGGGGTAGTTGTTCTGCGCGTGCACGCTGACGGTCAGCACGCGCCCCTCGTGGGCAAAGATGGCGGCCGTACCGTTCCCCTGGTGCACGTCCAGGTCCAGGATCAGGATGTGCCGCGCCTGCCCGGTGTCCAGCAACCAGCGGGCGCTGATCGCCACGTCGTTCAGGAACGAAAAGCCCTCGGCGTGACCGGCGTACGCATGGTGGGTGCCGCCGCCCAGGTTCACGCCCAGGCCCAGCGTCAGGGCGTCGCGGGTGGCGGCCAGGGTCGCGCCGCAACTGCCCAGGCCCCGCTCGACGACCGCCGGACTCCACGGGAAGCCCAGCGCCCGCTCCTCGGCGCGGGTGACCTGCCCCTCGCGCCAGCGGGCCAGGAACGCCGGATCATGCACCGCCTCCGCCAGGGGCCACGGCAGGTCCGGCGCGTCCAGCAGCGGCAATCGGGCGGCCGCGCCGTCCAGCAGCGGCGCAATGAACTCACGCGGCAGGAACTGACGGCGCGGCGCGGGCGCCCCCACGTACGCCGCGCGGCGAAACGGCGTGAACGCCCGGAACGGATGCGTGAACCCCACCCCCGCAGGCTACGCTGGGCAGCATGAACGCACTGCGGTCCCGGCCGGAATTTCACGCTGCCCCCACGTCACCGCGCCCCACGCCATGACCGTCACGCTGCGCTCCCTGCGTCCCGGGGATGAGGAGGCGGCGGTGCGGTGGGCGGCGGACCCGGTGTTCTGCCGCGCGGTGGACTGGACGCCGGGCCTGTCGGCGCGGGTGGTGCGGCGGCACTGGCAGGGGATCATCGCGGCGCGTGACCCGCACTTCTACCGGTGGGGCGTGACGGTGGACAGTGAGACGGTGGACGGTGAGCTGATCGGGTACGCGGACCTGGGGCGTATCGGTCTGGACGGTGCGGAGCTGGGGATCGCCATCGGGGACCGGGCGTGGTGGGGGCGCGGGGTAGCGTTCGCGGCGTGCCGGGAGTTGCTGGCGCTGGCGTGGGAGGCGGGTCTGCCGAGGGTGACGGCGCTGGTGCACGCCCCGAACGCACGTTCGCACGCGTTGATGCGCCGCCTGGGCATGCGCGAGGACGGCCACGCGGACCCGGAGGCGTACGGGGGTGAGGTCGTGGCGGTCACGCGGTACGTGATCCTGAACCCGGAACGAGCCGGACCGTAGGCGCGCCGGGCAGGAGCAGAGCGGGCTGCCGGGCGTGCAGTTGGCAACCCGGTGAGGTTCCGGATTGTCAGCGAAACAGACGGCAGTCCGTATCAGTCCAGCAGCGTGTGCCCGGCGGCCCGGAGGGCCTGGGCGGCGCGGTGCAGGTCCGCCTGCGCCACGAGGACGTAGTCGGTGTTGAAGGTGGACAGCGCGAAGATGCCGACCTCCGCATCGCGCAGGGGGTCCAGGACGCTGGCGAGGATGCCGCTGAGGGTGAATTCAAACGGACCGTGGAGTTTCAGGGCGGCCCAGCCGGGCTGGGTGGTCACGCCGGGCGGGACGTTCGCGGTGGGGCACACGACGGACAGTTCGTCGCTGACGCTCATGACGCACCACAGTTCACCGGTGAAGGCCCAGGTGGGAGCGCCGCTGCCAGCGGGCAGCTGTGAGACGGCGTACTCGCCGGGCACCACGGAAAGGGTCTGGGGCATGGCGGCAGGATAGCAATCCCCTGCCGGTGCGGGCCGGGCGGCCCCTCCATCCGGCCAGGGTGGGTCCCTGTCCGTTTGCCGGGCGTGCTGGCGGGACGCGGGGTTCACCATGTGGGCATGACGAATTTTTCTGAACTTTCAAGAGCAATGGCGGACGTGGTCGAGGCCGCGTCGGAGAGTGTGGTGCAGGTGCGGGCGGCGCGGCCCGTGAGTGGCACGGTGATCGGCGAGGGGCTGATCCTGACGGCGGCGCACGTGCTGCCCACCGATGAGGTGACGGTCGTGACGGCCGGCGGGGTGCGCTGGGGCGCGGTGGTGGCGGGGCGTGATCCGGCGACGGATCTGGCGTTGCTGCGCGTGCCGGGCCTGGGTGTTCCGGCGTTGGCGCCGGGCGAGGAGGCGCGTGTGGGCGAGTTGCTGCTGGCGGTGGGTCGCCCGCCGCATGGGGTGCAGGCGGCGCTGGGCCTGTACGGGCTCGGGGCGCCTGCGCGGGGGCCGGGGCATGGTTGGCTGCCCAGCGGGGCGGCGCCGTTCCCGGCGTCCAGTGGGGGCGCGCTGGTCGGCGCGGACGGCACGCTGGTGGGCGTGCTGAATGCGGGTGTGCGGCGTGGCGAGTTGCTGGCCGTTCCGGCCGGGCGGGCGCTGCGGGTGGCGGCGCTGCTGGACGCGCAGGGCCGCGTGCCGCGCGGGTACCTGGGGCTGTCCGCGCAGCCCGTTCACTTCCCGGACACGCAGCCCATGTCCGGAGCGGCCGAGTCCGGGGTGGCTGGGAACGAGGCGGCTGGGAACGAGGCGGCGCGCGGGCCGCGTGGTCCGTGGGAGCGTGGTCCGTGGGGTCGTGGCCCCTGGGAGCGCGGGCACCGGGGTGGGCCGGGGCGGGAAGGCGGTCATGAGGGCGGTCGTGGGCGTGGAGGCCCCAGGGGACCGCGTGGCCCGTGGGGACCGGGTGGGTGGCAACCGGGCGGATGGACCCAGGGTGGCCGCATGGGCCTGACGGTCGTGCAGGTGGACGCGGACGGCCCGGCGGCGCAGGCGGGCGTGCTGGTCGGGGACGTGCTGCTGGCGCTGGACGGCGCTCCGGTCCGGCATCCACGTGAACTGCTGGAGCGGGTGCGGGATCAGGCCGGGCAGACCGTGACGCTGCGCGTCCTGCGCGGCGGGCAGGAGCAGGAGCTGCCGGTGCCGGTCGGGGAACGCTGAGCGGCGCCGTGCGGGTAGGATCAGGCATGACCGTCCCGCCTGCCGCGCCGGGCCTGCCGACCGTGCAGGTGGCGGTCGCCTCGGCGGTGCTGGCGGCGGGCGTGCAGGCGATCCTGGCCGCGCACGGCATTCGCAGCGCGCCGGACCATGACCGGCCGGAGGCGGACGTGCTGATCGTGGATGACGCGTGGCTGGCCGACCCGGACGCCCTGGGCGGCCACCCGGCGCTGGTGGCGCTCGGGTCGGGCGTGTGGGCCACGCTGCTGCCGGACCTGAGCGGGGGCGGCTGGGCGGCGCTGGGGGCCGACGCCACCCCGGCCGAGCTGCTGGCCGGGGTGCTGGGGGCCGCTGCGGGGCTGGCGGTGCTGCCGCCCGCGCTGCTGCCCTCCCCCACTCCGGAAGCACCCACGGACCTTCAGGATGACGATGCGGCGGGCGTGCCTCCGGGTGACGTGAGCCTCACGCCCCGCGAGCGTGACGTGCTGGCCCTGCTGGCCGAGGGCCTGAGCAACAAACGCGCCGCCCGTGACCTGGGCGTGTCAGAGAGCACCGTCAAGTTTCACGTGCAGGCGCTGTACTCCAAGCTGGGCGTGCAGAGTCGCGCCGGGGCGGTCGCGCGCGGTATCTCCCTGGGGCTGGTCAGCGTGTAGGAAAAGTGTGTGGGGGTGTGGGGGTGTTCATGCACCCCACAGCCCACGCCTCCCGTCAGCGGTTGACGGCGCTCATGTCGGGGTAACGGTCCCCGGCGGCAGCGCCCTGCGGGAACGCCCCGTCAATGCGGGTCAGGTCTTCGGGGGTCAGGGTGACGTTCAGCGCGCCGAGGTTCTCCTCGAGGTACTTCACGCGTTTGGTGCCGGGGATGGGGGCCACGTCGCGGCCCTGCGCGAGCACCCAGGCGAGGGCCAGCTGGCCGGGCGTGCAGCCCTTCTCGGCGGCGATGGCCTGAACCTGCGTGACCAGGTCGAGGTTCTGCTGGAACGCCTCGCCCTGGAAGCGGGGGTTGTGGCGGCGGAAGTCGTCGGGCGCGAAATCGTCCGGGGTTCTGATCTGGCCGGTCAGGAACCCGCGTCCCAGCGGGCTGTACGGCACGAAACCCACGCCCAGTTCGCGGCAGGCGGCCAGCACGCCGTTCTCGGGGTCGCGGGTCCACAGGGAGTACTCGCTCTGGAGGGCGGTGATGGGGTGCACGGCGTTCGCTCGGCGCAGCGTGTCGGCGCTGACCTCGCTCAGGCCGATGGCGCGCACGAGGCCCGCCTGCACGAGTTCCTGCATGGCGCCCACGGTGTCCTCGATGGGCGTGGCGGGGTCCACGCGGTGCAGGTAGTACAGGTCCACGTGGTCGGTGTTCAGGCGCCGGAGGCTGCCCTCGATGGCCTGCCGGACGTACTCTGGGCGGCCGTTGATGCGCCGCCCGCCGGGCGCGTCCGGGTCGGTCTGAATGCCGAACTTGGTGGCCAGGATCACGCGGTCGCGTTTGCCGCGCAGCCAGCCGCCCAGCAGTTCCTCGTTGGTGTGCGGGCCGTACATGTCGGCGGTGTCGTAGAAGGTCACGCCCAGGTCCAGCGCGCGGTCCAGGGTGCGCAGGTTCTCGTCCTGGTCGCGGGGGCCGTAGAAGGCGCTCATGCCCATGCAGCCCAGGCCCAGCGCGGAAACGGTCAGGTCGCGGAGCCCACGGGTGGGCAGGTCGGTGGTGGGGGTCATGCGGTTCTCCTTGGGGTGGAACCCTGAATCCAGGGTCGGGCGAGGGGCAGGACGCGCGGCAGCAGCACCAGCGACTGCACGGGCACGGCGATCAGCGTGACGATCAGCGTCAGGACCGGAATGGGAACGCGTCCGGCCAGCAGGGGCAGCATGATCAGCAGCACCAGCGTGATCAGCGGGTACGTGACGGCCCACACGACCAGCGCCGTGCGGTGCCGGGCGGGTCCGTGCAGGACCGGGAAGCGGACCCGCCCGGCGCTCAGGCGTTCGATCAGCGGGAACACCACGTACTGCGTGAGCGGCACGAGAAGCGCGGTCAGCAGCAGCGAGATCAGCGGCGTGGGCAGGTGCCCGATCAGGGCCGGGCCGAGCAGCAGGAGCAGCGCCGTGATGGTCGGGTAGATGCCCGCCCAGCGGGCCACGGTCAGGCGGCGCAGCGAGGAAGGCACGGCCGGACCCGGCACTGAGGTGGGGAGGGCCGTCACGCGTACTCTCCCGGCGCGCGGGTCCCGGCAGGCGGGACGGCGGGCGTGCCGTCGCAGGCGCGGTGGGCGTCGTACCGTTCGATCTTGGCGCGGATGGCGCGCAGGTCGCCCTGCAGGGCCAGCAGCCGGGCCTGCACCGCCTCCTCATGCCGGACCAGCAGGGCGCGCCGCTCGGGGGCCGTATGGTCACCCGCCCGGACGAGCGTCATGTACTCGCGCAGGCCCGCCATGCCCATGCCCGTGCCGCGCAGGTGCAGCAGGAACCGCAGCAGGCTCAGCTCCCGCGCGGAGTACCGGCGCTCGCCGCTGCTGGCGCGCGGCACGTCCAGCAGGCCTTCACGGTCGTAATAGCGCAGGGTATGCACGCTGACACCCAGCAGCAGCGCCGCGTCGCGGATGGCGTACGTCGGCGCGCCCTGCTGGTCGGTGGGGGGGTCGGTGACCGTCATGCCCGTACGGTAGACCTTCGAGCGCACGCGAGGTCAAGCACCCGGCCACCCATGAAGACCCGGTGAACGTGCGGCGCGGCGGTCAACCGGACCGGCCAGTGTCCCGGCGCGTCAGTCGCCGGTGTCGAGCAGCAGTTTGGGCCTGAATTTCAGCCCGTCGGCGGCCACGAGGTGCGCGGGCACCCCACTGACGTGCTGCATGCTGCGCTGGACGGGCACGCCGTGCAGGTGCCCGTACACGATCATGTCGGGGCGGGCGTCGTCGATGACGCGGGTGATGGGGTTGGCGGGGTACGGGGGCGTGGCGGGCGGGTAGTGCAGCATCAGGATCAGGTGATCGCCGGGTTGCCGCAGGTCGCGGGCGGCTTTCACGCTCAGGCTCAGGCGTTCGGCCTCGCGGGTCAGGAGGCGGGTGTCGTCGTCGCCCAGGGGGTCGTGGCCGGGCGTGAGCCAGCCGCGCGAGCCGCACACGACGACATTCCCCACGCGCACGGCGTCGTTCACGACGGCCAGCATGCCGGGTGGCAGCGCCGCGCGGAGTTTCCCGGCGGTGGGCCACCAGTAGTCGTGGTTGCCGCGCAGCAGGACCTTGGTGCCGGGCAGCGCCGCGACGGGCGCGAGGTCGGTCATGGCGTCCGGCAGGCGCATGGCCCAGGACAGGTCGCCCGGCAGCAGCACGAGGTCCTGCGGGCGCACGAGGTCCTGCCACTGGTCGAAGATGGCCTGCGGGTGCCCGGCCCAGTTCGGCCCGAAGACCGTCATGGGTTTCGGGGTGACAGTGGCGAGGTGCAGGTCGGCGATGGCGTACACGCGCATTTCTCGGTCGTCTCCAGGCTCGGGCGGGGCGAAGGGGCGGCAGGCAGGGCAGGCGGAACAGGGCAGCGGGGAGGGCCGGGCAGCAGAAAGGCCCCCCCGCAGGATACGGGAGGGCCCTCGTCTGATGATGGTCGGGGCGAGAGGATTCGAACCTCCGACCCCGTCGTCCCGAACGACGTGCGCTACCAGGCTGCGCTACGCCCCGAACCCGACCATCACCCCGCTCTCGCAGGGCAGGGGGTAGTCTACGCGGCACCCTGCGGGGTGTCAAGCGGCGCGGGGCGCGTCGTTCCGCAGGGTCATTCCCAGTCTTCCGGGTCATTCCCAGTCTTCTGGCCTGCCTTCCGGGTCGTCCGGCAACGCCCCGCCGGGCCCCTCCCCTTCCGGCAGGCTGGCGACGTGCTCGCGGATGGCGGGCCAGATGACGTTCCCGGTAAAGCCGCGCCGCGCAAGGAACGAGAACGCGCTGGCCTGCGGATCGCGTTTGCGGGCAAACGAGGACCAGCGGCGTGCCAGCAGTTCCCGCACGACCTGCGCCTCGCCTTCGGGGTCGCGCGCTTCGACAGTCTCGCGGATCAGGTCGTCGGTCAGGCCCCGGCGTTTGAGGGTCTGCCGGACGCGCAGGCTGCCCACGCCGCGCCGCGACCCCTCGGCCCGCGCGACCTGCGCGTCGTCCTGGTAGCCGAGTTCCTGCACGCGGGCCAGGACGGCCGCGATCAGGTCCGGGTCGTCGCTGCGTTTCTCCAGTTTGGCGCGCAGTTCCGCTTCCGTCAGCGCCCGCTGCCCGAGGGCGCGGAACGCGTACCCGATCAGGGCGTCGCGCTGCTCCTGCGGGGTGCGTTCCCGCGCGGGCCGGGCGGGCGGCGGTGTGGCGTCCGGGTCTGCGCCGGGCGTGCGGGCCGCGCGGCGGCCGGGTCTGTAGCGTCCGGTCATGCCTGCCAGTATGCCGCTTGCCACGGGCGGCAAAGGCGGGTATAGTCACGAGGTTGCCCACCCCGCGCGGGTGGCAGCCCGGACCAGCCGCCCAGCGTGGCGTGCAGGTCCGGCGCGCCGGTAAGCACCGCGTCCGGACGCTCGCGTTCCCCAGCGTGGGAACCGCCCCGCACCGCCAGACCGGCGGCGGGAGAAAAGGAGAAATCACATGGCCCTTCGTCACAAGTCCGCCCAGAAACGCCACCGCCAGAGCCTCAAGCGCCGCATGACCAACCGCAGCCGCAAGAGCACCATCAAGACCTTCACCAAGAAGGCCGTGGTGGCTGCCCAGACCGGCGCCGAGGACATCGCCACGCTGCAGGCCCGCGCCGAGAGCCTGATCGACAAGGCCGCCAAGGGCAGCACCCTGCACAAGAACGCCGCGGCCCGCAAGAAGAGCCGCCTCGCCAAGGCCATCAACAAGGCCAAGGCCGCGCAGCAGGGCTGAGCCCACAGGCACACGAAACCCCGTCCCACCCCAGCGGTGAGGCGGGGTTTCGTGTTGCCTGTCGCAGCGGGACGGCGAAAAAGGCAGCGACTCCCGAGGGTGGGAGTCGCCGACCAAGTGACACTCTTCTGGCTGACTTCTGGCTGAGGCGACCTGCTTGCCGAGCTGACCTGACCGCTTACTTGACGGTGGCGCGGATGGCGCAGGTGCCCTGCTGCCCGGCATTCAGGCGGGCGATGTTCCAGCGGACAGCGGTGTACTCGCTGGGTTTGACCTCGACCTTCTTCTGCACGGTCTTGCCGTTCTCGGTGACGGTCACGGTCTTCATGAGGGGCGCGGCGGCGAAGGTCTTGCCGTCGGTGCTGTACTGCGTGGTGACGCCGCCGACCGTGCAGGACGCCTGCTGGAAGGTGGTGGCCGGGTCGACTTTCATGTTCAGGACGATGCCGCTCAGGGCGCCCTTACTGACGTTCTTGAAGGTCTGCGTGAGGGACAGCACGCTGCCCGGAATGACCTGGGTCTTGCTGGCGTCGGTCAGGACCTCGACTTTCTTGCCGTCGCGGGTTTCCTGCGTGACGACCAGGGTCGCGGCCGTCAGGGTCAGGGGGCTGGGGGTGGTGGCGGCGGCACCGGCGAGCGTGCCGAGGGCAGCGGCGCCGAGCAGGGCGGTACGGATCAGGGTGGGCATGGTGGAACCTCCGGAAGAGAAGTGCGGGGTGGGGGGCGACGTCCGGTCAGGGGCCGCACGTGCCTTCCATGATTACTGCGGGCGTTCATGAGCTGCGTGGGTGCGGCGGGGGATGCACACCCCCCGCCGGTCACGTGCTGCACGTCAGATTCAGGTCAGTGCGGGGTGGGCGGCGCCGCGCGTTTCGACCACGCCGGCCAGCACGCGCGCGATCTCGTGGATCTCCGCGGCGTCCTGACCCTCGACCATCACGCGGATCAGGTTCTCGGTGCCGCTGGGGCGCAGGTTCACGCGGCCCTTCCCGGCCAGGCGGGTTTCCGCTTCGGCCAGGGCGGCCTGCACGGCCTCGTCCACGGCGATGGCTTTCTTGTCGGCCACGCGCACGTTCACCAGGGTCTGCGGGTACATGACGAGGTCGTCGTGCAGGGCGTCCAGGGTGGTGTTCGTGGCGCGCATGCTGCCCAGCGTGAGCAGCGCCGTCAGCACGCCGTCCCCGGTGGGTGATACGTCCAGGAACAGGATGTGCCCGCTCTGCTCGCCGCCCAGTTGCAGGTGCTGGTCGTGCAGGCGTTCGTGCACGTAGCGGTCCCCGACGGCAGTGCGTTCCAGGGGAATGCCCGCCTCGTTCAGTTTCACCTCGAGGGCCATGTTCGCCATGATGGTCGTCACGACCGCCTTCTCGCCGCGCGCGCGGGCGTTCAGGAGCAGCATGTGGTCGCCGTGCACGACGTTCCCGCGGCTGTCCACGAACAGGGCGCGGTCGGCGTCACCGTCGAAGGCGACGCCCAGGTCGTACTTCCCTTCGCGCACGATGCGTTGCAGGTGGTCCAGGTGCGTGCTGCCGCACTCGCGGTTGATGTTGCGGCCGTCCGGGGTGGTGTACACGGCGAACACGTCCGCGCCCGCCGCCTGGAACACCTTGGGGCCCACGCGGTACGCCGCGCCGTTCGCGCAGTCCATGGCGATCCGCAGGCCGCTCAGGTCCGGGGCGTGCTCCCGCAGGTAATTCACGTACAGCCGCTCGGCCTCGGTGTAGTTGGTGACGCTGCCCAGCGCCACGCCGGTCACGGGCGGCAGACTGTCCACGCGGTCGATGGCGGCCTCGATCTGCAGTTCGGTGGCGTCCCGGAGTTTCTGGCCGTCCGCGCCGAAGAACTTGATGCCGTTGTCCTCGTAGGGGTTGTGTGAGGCGCTGATGACCACGCCCGCGTCGGCCTTCAGGTAGCGGGTCAGGTAGCTGACGCCGGGGGTGGGCAGAACGCCCACGTGAATGACGTTCACGCCCCGGCTGGTCAGTCCGGCGGCCAGCGCCGCTTCCAGCATGTCGCCGCTCTGGCGGGTGTCCTTACCGATCACGACGCTGGCCCGCTCGTTCTGGCCCCGCAGGACCTCACCGGCCGCCGCGCCGAGCGCCATGACCCAGGCGGCCGTCAGGGGAAACGCCCCCGCCACGGCGCGCACGCCGTCCGTTCCGAAGTACTTCCGTTCACTCATGATGGCCCATCATACGCGTGGGAGTGCCGTGAGTACCTGACTCATGACTGACCAGCGGGCACCGTCTTCCTGTACCGGGTTCAGTCCTTCTTGCACCGGGTTCAGTCCCGGCAACCCGGCGGGGCGCAGCCGCGTACCGGAGGCATGAGTGGATTCTCTGGCGGATCGTTTTCGTTCAGTCGCAGCGGACGCGGGGGCGGTCTGGGTGGCCTGCTCGGCGGGCGCCACAGCCGCAGCAGTTTCAGCGGGGGCCGCGCCCATTACGGACGGCGCGGGCACTACCGGCAGCGGCGCGGCGGGTGCCTGGGTTGCCTGGGCATGGTCGCGCTGGTCACCGTCACCGTGGCGGGCGGCGCGGCAGGCCTGCTGACGCTGCTGGGCTGATGCGCGCAGGGCCGGCCGCCGCGCTGGCCGACACCCTGAGCGCACTGCGCGGCGACGGGCCGGTGATCCTGCACGCCCGCCGCTGGCCGCACGACCTGCACGCCCTGTTTCCGGGTGTGGGCCGCCCGCTGGAACGCTGGGTGGGTGAGGGCGCGGCCTTCGCGCGCTTCGACGCAGGCGGGGAGCCGCTGTTCCTGAAGTTCATCCCAGTCGGCTGGCGGGACCGCCGCGCCTGGGAACGCCTGACGCGCGAGGCGGCGTACCTGCGGGACCTCGCGCCGCTGTCGCCGGTGCCGCACGCCCCGTTCCGGCACGCGGCGCACTCGGAACGCACGTTGCACGCGCACCTGCTGACCCGCGACCTGACCGAGGAGACCACCGGCTGGGGGGTATTTGCGGACGACGCGGCGCGCGGCGCGGCCATGCTGGAGATCGCGCGGCTGCTGGCGCGGCACCACGCGTTCTGGGCGGGTCCGGGGCAGGCGGCGTTACGCGGCCCCTGGGCATGGCAGCCCGAGCGGGTGCTGGAGCGCGCCGCCCGGATGCACGCCCAGCTAATGGCAGGCGGTCTGAGCGGCCCGACTGGACGGCCCGCGCCGCTGCCGGAGCCGGTGGTGCGGGCGGCACGCGAGGCGGCCGGGCAATTGCCCTCGCTGCTGGCGGCAGCTCCCGTGACGACCCTGGTGCACGGCGACATTCACGCCGGGCAGGTGCTGTGGCGCGGGCCGCAGCCGGTCCTGATCGATTACGGGCAGGTGCATCCCAGCGTGCCGGGCGAGGACCTCGCGCATCTGCTGGCGCTGCGTCTGGACGCCGCCGACCGCGCCCGACTGGGACCGGACCTGCGCAGCACGTACCGGGATGAACTGGCGCGCGGCGGCCTGTCCCTGACAGATACGGAACTGACGGCGCAGGAGCGGGCGGGACTGGCCCTGAACCTGCTGTCGGTGGTGCGGCAGGCCGCGCGCACGCCGGAGCGGGGCACGGCCGGGGCGGCGCTGAAGGTCACGGCCGCGTGGGAGGAGCTGGCTGGCTAGAGGCCGTACGGGCCGCGTCGCCCAGACCCTCCAGCCCCAGGAAGGCCCGCCAGCGGTCGAGTTCGCGGTCCAGGGCGCGGGTGAACGGCCCGGTCTGCCGCACGCCGGGCGCGAGGCCCAGGTCGGTGATCAGTTCGCCGCCCTGCACGCTCAGGTTCGCCCAGCCGACGGCCCGCCCGGCGTGCAGGACCGGCAGGGCGTAGTACCCGAACTGGCGTTTCGGGGCGGGCGTGTACGCCTCGAAACGGTACGTCCAGCCGTGCAGGTGCGCGAAGCGGCGGCGGTCCCAGACCAGCGGATCGAAGGGATTCACGATCCGCACGCCGCGCGGCGCGGGAGCCTGCGCGGGGTCCTGTTCGGGCAGCCACACGTACTTCAGGCCGTCCACGCGCGCCGAGCGCAGGTCCTCCCGCACCGCCTGCCGGAACGCGGCGCGCAGTTGGGGCAGCAGGTGCGGAAAGCCGTAGTGCGACAGGCCGATCAGGTACCCCAGGCTCGCCTCGGGCAGCGGGCCGTACAGCCGCGCGAGCAGATGCACCGCGCCGCGCAGCCGCTCGGGTTCCGGCAGCGGCGACTCGCGCAGCGCCCGCAGGTGCGGGGCCGGACCGTACAACCGCACGCCCCCCACGCGCCGCGTGACGCGCAACTCACCCCGGCGGTGCAGCACGTCCAGCGCGCGGGTCGTGGCACTCGACTGCCCACCCCAGGCGTTCACGGTGCGGCCCTGTCCCAGCAGCGCCGCCACCTCGCGCGGGTGCACCTCCTCGCGGCCCTGCACGGCGGCGCGCACCTCGGGCAGCAGCTCGGGGTGCGCGGCCTCCAGACGGGTGGGCGGCACCTCACGCGGATGCAGCAGCGCCTGCACCGCCCGCGGCATGAAGCCGTAGTTGGGCAGCATGTCCTCCTCGGCGTCCAGGACCGGGTACAACCGCTCCAGGTCCCCGGCGCGGTAAGCGGACACGCGGGCCATCAGGGTCAGGTCCTGCGCACGGGCAGGCGCGCGGATCGGGTCGGCCTGCAAGAAACCCATGGCGTTCAGGGCGGCCTGCACGCCGGACTGCGGCGCCAGCGTGCGTATCGCCGCCGCGCGCAGGGCCGCCAGGGTGGGATCGGGAGTCACACAGCCAGGGTAACGTGCCAGACAACGCAGGAAAGGGAGGTGGACCAAGTGGCCCAGCCTCCCTCTCCCGGCTAACTCTTATGCGGATTCCGTCTGTTTCGTTGACAGATCGGAACACCACCGATCTGCCAACTCCACGCCCGGAACCCGTTTTGCTCCTACTCTGCGGGGCAGCTCTACGAGTCGCATCCGCTCGGATTGAACGACTTTGTAAGCCATTCAATCGGAGTCCGCCTTACTTGATGCTGCCGTTCAGGCCGTTGGGGTAGAAGCCGCCCTTGCTGGCGTTGGGGGCCAGGTAGACGATGTTCAGCACTTCGCGGGTGCTGCGGCCGTACGCCACGCCGTTCTTGTCGGCAGGCGCGACGATCATGTTGCCGGCGTTGTCGGTCAGGCCCTGGTCTTTCATGCCGCCGACCGAGCCACGCAGGTTGCTGATGGCCTGCACGACCTGACCGACGTACAGTCCGGCGGCGGCGCTCACCTGACGCTGCTGGAACAGCATGGAGCGGATGGCGCCGCCGTGGTACGCCTCGACGGCCAGGATGCCGGCGGCGGCCTGCAGGTACGCGGGGTTGGTGATCAGGGTCGCGGCGCCGTTGTAGGCGGTGACGCCCACGTCCTCGAAGATGAACGCGCCGTGCAGGAAGAACAGGTCGTTGGCGTACGGGTTGAAGCCGTCGATCTTCCCGCCGGACGCGGCCTTCCCGGCGGCGCGGAACGCTCCGTTCAGGTCGATGACGGGGCGGGGGGCGGCGGCCTTGCCGAGCGCGCCGTGCAGGAATTTCACGTGTGAGAGTTCGTCCTCGGCGATGTCGCGGGCCAGGGCCTCGACGTTGCTGTCCTTGAACTGCATGCCGCGGCTCTGGACCAGTCCGGCGGGCAGGCGGATCTCGGCGTTCCCGCCGATCCGGCGCAGTTCGTCCACGCGGCCCACGGCGGCGAGGTAGAAGGCGGCTTCCAGGTACTCGAGGTTCAGGGCGAAGTTCAGGACGGCCCCGTCGATGTCCTTGGCGGGCGCGGCGGCGGCGGTTCCGGCGGTCGCGGCGAGGCTCATGGCGGCGGCGCCCATGCCGATCTTGCCGAGGAAGCCCATGGCGGCGCGGCGGTTCATGGTGTCGGCGTTGCTGGCGGCGGCGATGATCTGTTCGGTGCTGGTGCGGTTATCCATGATGGGTGCTCCTGTATGGGGCGCAGTGAGCCTCCTGGACATCACGGGTGTGAGGTCCGGCGGGGCGCTGCGAGAGAGGGATGAGGGGTGGGCGGAACCGGGCGCTGGCCCTGTAGGGGGAACAGCGCTCGCGGCTCCTTCCTGACAACCGGGTATATGCCGGGGTGCCGGAATCGGATCACGCGCCCGGCCCAACATGAACGCGCCCTAAAGAACGCGGGCTGATCCGGGTGGCCGGACCACGCGGGCGGGGCGGCTAGAGTGGGGCGCATGACAGCCTCTCCCACCCTGTTCGAGCGGATCATTGCCCGCGAGATTCCCAGCCAGATCGTGTTCGAGGACGAGCACTACATCGCCATCCGCGACATTGCGCCCAAGGCGCCCATTCACCTGCTGGTCATCCCGAAGAAGGTCTCGGCGCGGGTGGACGAGATCACGGACGCCGCCGAGATGGGCGAGTTGTGGCTGACCGCCACACGGGTCGCGCGGCAGCACGCGCAGGACTACCGGCTGGTCGTGAACTGCGGCCCCGGCGGCGGGCAGATGGTGTTCCACACGCACGTGCACATCCTGGCCGGGTGGGAGAACGGCCCGGACAACGACACGGGCCTGGGCCAGTGACCGCCCCCACGCACAGCCCGACCCTGGCCGGAACCTTCGACGCGGTCCTGTTCGACCTGGACGGCGTGCTGGTGGACAGCGAGGCGCTGGCGGCGGACGTGTGGGTCCGCACGCTGGCCGAGCACGGCCTGCCGCTGGCCCTGAACGACTTCGCGCACCTGGCGGTCGGGCAGACATTCCCGAACGTGCTGGTCCGCCTGAGCGACCTGCACGGCTGGACGCCCACAGACGCGTTCCTGCCCACCCTGGAAACCCGGTTCAACGCGGCCTTCGATTCCCTGGACGCCATCGAGGGCGCGCGCGACACCCTGCGCGGCCTGCAAGACCGGGGCGTGCCGTTCGCGGTGGGCAGCAACAGCGAACGCGGGCGGCTGCACATGAAACTCGCGTCGGCCGGACTGGCGGAACTGGTGGGCGCGCACGCCTACGACCCATCGTGGGTGGGCGGGCGCGGCAAGCCCGAACCGGACCTGTACGCCTTCGCGGCGGCGCAGCTCGGCGTGGACATCACGCGCTGCGTGGTCGTCGAGGACAGCGTTCCCGGCGCCACAGCGGGCGTGCGGGCCGGGGCGACCGTGATCGGCCTGCTCGCCACCGGGCACGCCCACCCGGACGACACCGCGCACCTGCTGGCCGCCGGAGTCAACCGCGTGGTGACCTCGCACGCGCAGTTGCAACAGGTCCTGGGGCTCCCGGTCGCCGCTGCCACCTGACCCGCGCACCTGACCCGCGCACCTGAACTTTCGCTCTGCATGCAGGCCACGCTTCATGAGAATGCCGGGCCTACACTGCCGGCATGTGGATGAACCTCCTGCTCGCCTTCATTCCGGTCAGCCTGCTGCTGGAATACGTTCTGCACGCGCCTCCGCTGTGGGTCTTTCTCACGTCCGTCATTGCGATCATTCCGCTGGCGGACCTGCTGCGGCAGGCGACCGAGCAGGTCGCGGCGCGCGCCGGGCAGACCATCGGCGGCCTGCTGAACGTGACGTTCGGGAACCTCGCGGAGCTGATCATCGCCATCTTCGTGCTGCTGGCCGGGAACATCACGGTCGTGAAGGCGCAGATCACGGGCAGCATCATCGGGAACGCGCTGCTGGGCCTGGGTCTGGCCATCCTGATCGGCAGTTTCGGGCGGACCACGCAGAAGTTCAGCCGCTCGAACGCCGGGCAGCTGAACTCCATGCTGTTTCTGGTGGTGATCGCCCTGCTGATCCCGGCACTGTTCGACTACACCGAGCGCCTCCCGGACTTCCTGGCGGGCAGCGACACGGCCCGCGCGAACCTCGACGAGTACCTGAGCCTGGGCGTGGCCGTCGTGCTGATCGCCGTGTACGCCCTGAACCTCGTGTACACGCTGGTCACGCACAAGGACGCCTTCGCCATGGAGCAAGAGGAAGGCGGGCACGGGCACGGTGAGCACGGGCAGGGTGACCTGTGGCCGGTGTGGCGGGCCGCCGCGACCATGATCGGCGCGACCGCCCTGATCGCCCTGGAATCCGAGATGCTGTCCGGCGCGCTGGAAGCCACGAGCAGCACGCTGGGCCTCAGCCCGTTCTTCCTGGGGATCATCGTGCTGGCTGTCGTGGGGAACTTCGCGGAGTACATCGCCGGGAGTTACTTTGCGCGCAAGGGGCAGATCGGGCTGGCCATCAACATCGCGGTCGGCGCGACCATTCAGGTGGCGCTGTTCACGGCGCCCGTGCTGGTGATCATCTCGTACCTGATCGGCAAACCCATGAACCTCGTGTTCTCCAGTCCGCTGGAACTGGTCGCCATCGTGGCGGTCGCGCTCATCGTCACGACCGTCACCAAGGACGGCGAGGCCACGTGGTTCGAGGGTGTGCTGCTGATCGCCGTGTACCTGCTGCTGGGCCTGTCGTTCTACTTCGTCACGCCGCGCGTGCAGGGTGAGGGGGCCAGTCTGCCCGTGCCTGCCGGGGTCATCGAGGCAGGTGGGCAGGCGTACACGCACACGCCAGGAATGCCCGCCGCCGCCTGAGCCTGGGTGCCGGGAACCGCTGCCCCATCCAGTACGGGGCAGCGGTTTTTTGCCTGCCGCATGTCCGCTTGACGGGAAACTCTACATATGTTGTTAATAGGTCATGCCCCGCTCCCCCAACTCCAGCCCCCATACCAGAGCCGTCCTGCACGCCCTCCAGCAGACCTACCCCGCGCACACCTACGGCTACGACCTGTCCAAGAGCACCAGCCTGAAAAGCGGGACCCTCTACCCCATCCTCCAGCGCCTGCACGAACAGGGCCACCTGGACGCCCAGTGGGAACAGTCCCCGCACCCCGGCAAACCCCCCCGCCACATCTACCGCCTGACCCACAGCGGCCTCGGGCTGGCCCGCGAACGCCACGAACCCACCCCCACCGCACCACGCACCAAGGGAGCCCTGACATGACCCACGAAGAATGGAACACCGGCATCCAGAACGAAGCGGACAGCGTCACCGACCCGCAGTGGACCCACGACATCCACGCGTACCTGCGCCACCAGACCCTGGCCCGCACCACGCTGACCGCGCTGCTCGCTACCACGGGCACCGTGACCGCCACCGCCGCCCTGACCCTGACCACCCAGTGGAGCGTCATGACCCGCGAGGCCGCCCGCAACGGCGTGGACAGCCTGACCTTCCTGAAATGGAACCTGCTGGGCAACCCCCAGCCCGTTACCACCATCACTAGCAGCCACGACCCGCAACTGCCGATCCTGGGCCTCCTCCTGACCGTCTTCATGCTCGCAGCCGTCGCCACTCGCCTGCGCGTCCCCCACTGGATCACGCTGCTCTGCGCCGCGCTGGGCACCATCACCATCTCCAGCCTCGGCAACCTGATCCTCAGTGACTTCGCCGGCTTCCCCGCCTACCCTCTGAGCGTCGCACTGGGCGTCGCCGCCCTCGGCATCGTCCTCGGCCTCCCCTTCCGCCGCCAGAAGCTCCCCCAGAGCCTCGCGTGACCCCCGACGAGTGGAGGTCCGCCATGCACAATGAGGCAGACAGCGTGAACGACAGGGAGTGGGCGAGGGGGACCAGACTGGCGGCGAGACGGTTCGGGTGGTGCGCTGCGGGTCTGGCAGCGGCAGTGTTCACACTGCTGGGGGCCGCACACGTGCTCTTCAATCAGTTCTGCTGGAGGCTCGACACGGCAGAGCTGTGGCCGGGCATCATGATCCTGACCAGCGTGGTGGGCGCACTGCTGAGCCTGCGCCGCGTGGGACCACTGGAGGCCGGAGCGGGCGCGCTGGCGTTCCTGCCGGGCGCGTGGCTGACCGTGGTGGCGTTACAGGCGGTGCTGGGCGACGCGGCCCCGCGTGATCCGGGGGTGGCCGATCAGGGGGCAGCGGTGCTGGCCGTCATCGCGGCGTGCGCGGCGGGGAGTGTGCAGCACTGGGCCACTTCGCGTCGCTCGCCCATCACCTGAACCCGCAACGACGCCGGGCCGACCCGCGTTTCAGGTCGGCCCGCTTCTGTTCGCCTACGCCAGCGGCAGTTCGATCATGCCCCCCGGCCCCTCACCGTCCTTCTTGCCTTCCATGCGGGCGGTGACGGCCAGCCCGGTGGGCGTCTGGGCGAGGCCACCGTCGGCGGTTTCGCGCAGCGCGGCGGGCATCATGCGGCCCACGCTGGCCATGGCGCCCAGAACCTCGTCGGGTGGGATGAAGGATTCCAGTTGCGCCAGGGCAAGCTGGGCGGCGCTGACGGCGTGCACGGCGTAGAAGGCGTTGCGGCTGACGCAGGGGACTTCCACGTACCCGCCGACCGGGTCGCACACGAGGCCGATGGTGTTCATCAGGGCCATGCTGGCGGCGTGCACGGCGGCGCGGGGCGTGCCGCCCATCAGTTCGACGATGGCGGCGGCAGCCATGGCAGCGCTGCTGCCGATCTCGGCCTGACAGCCGCCCGCCGCGCCGCTGATGAACATGCGCTTGGAAATGGCCTTGCCGATCCCGGCGGCGAGGATCATGGGATTCACCAGTTGCTCGTCGGGAATGCCGAGGTGGTCGGCCACACCGATCAGCGCGCCAGGAATCGTTCCGGCACTGCCTGCGGTGGGCGCGGCGACGATGCGGCCCATGCGGGCGTTCTCCTCGTTCACGGCCATCGCGTACGCCTGCACGCGCTTCAGGACGGGCGCGCCCAGCACGTCCGGGGCGTCCCAGAGGCCCTTGGCGTTCCAGCCGACCATTCCGGTGATACTCTTCGCGTCACTGCTCAGGCCGCGCTGGATGCTGTCGCGCATCTCGCGGATGCGGCGCAGCATCTCGGCGCGGATGTCGTCTGGGTGCAGGCCAGTCTCGGCGCAGTCCTGCGCGAGAATCCATTCGGAGGCGGGGGCGGGGGCGTTCAGGATGTCGTCGAGGGTGGTCATGGGTTCCTTCGGTCAGGCGTGAGGAGCGGAGGCGGCTGGAAGTGGACCCCATCCTAAGGCCGGACCTGTCTAGCCGAATCAGCCCCGCATGAGGTCGTCCGTGCCGCCCGGACAATGTACGGTGCACCCGTGAAGCTCCTGCTGATCCGCCACGCGCAGTCCGAGAACAACGTCATCGAGGACCGCCCGGACTACGCGCAGGCGCGGCAACCCGACCCGCCCCTGACCGCCCACGGACACCACAGCGTCCGGCAGTTCGCGCAGAACGCCGACCTGCACGGCACAACGTGTCTGTACACCAGCCTGATGCTCCGCGCCGTGCAGACCGCCGCCCCCATCGCTGCCCGCCTGAACCTCCCCGCGCATGGCATCGAACAGGCCTACGAGTACGGCGGCCTGACCACCGGCCCCGCCGGAGGCTTCACGCCCGTCACGGGCGGCGACCACGCCAGCCTCCGCGCGCACTGCCCCACGCTGATCTGGCCCGCGCACCTGACCGGGCAACCCTGGGACGGCGGCGCCGAGGCGTGGGAGGAACCCCTCTTCCACGCCCGCGCTGTGCACGTCCTGACCGACCTCCGCGCCCGGCACCCCGGCCCGGACCGGGTGGCGCTGATCACGCACCACGACTTCGCCGGAGCCCTGATCCGCGCGGCGCTCGGCTGGCCCATCACGGACACGCCACCGACCTTCCACCTCGCGCACCTCGGCACCGCCCAACTCGACCTGCCCGCAGACGGCCGCGTGGGCGAACTGGAGTGACTGAACAGAGGGTCTACAGGTCGAAGAGTCTAAGTGTCCAAGCCAGATGCACGTCGACCCTCAGACTCTTCGACGCTCCGACCTGTAGACCCTCAAACTTCCCGTGCCACGCGGAGCAGTTCACCGCTGCGGACCATCTCCACGATCCTCAGGAGGTCGGGACGGTAGTAGCGGTCGCGGGTCATGTTGGGGATGTGCGCGCGGATGTGCTCCCACGCGGACTGCGCGCCCCGTCCGGCGTGGAGGGTCTGGAAGTCGAGGGCCTGCGCGGCGCACAGCAGTTCGATCCCGATGACGTTCTGGACGTTCTCCAGGATGGCCCGCAGCTGCCGCGCGCCGTGTGCGCCCATGCTGACGTGGTCTTCCTGGTTGGCACTGGTGGGGATGGTGTCCACGCTGGCGGGGTGCGCGAGGACCTTGTTCTCGCTGACGAGCGCTGCGGCCGTGTACTGCGCGATCATGAAGCCGCTGTTCAGGCCGCCCTGCGGTGTCAGGAAGCCCGGCAGGCCCGACAGTGAGGGGTTCAGGAGCTGCTCGCAGCGGCGCTCGCTGATGCTGCCGAGTTCCGCCACGGCGACCTTGAGCGCGTCGATGGTCACGGCGAGCGGCTGCCCGTGGAAGTTCCCGCCGCTGACGACGTCGCCGGTGTCGGGGAAGATCAGGGGGTTGTCCGTCACGGACGCGAACTCGACCGCCAGCACCCGCTCGGCGTGCGCCAGGGCGTCCAGGCTGGCGCCGTGCACCTGTGGCGCGGCGCGCAGCGAGTACGCGTCCTGCACCTTCCCGTCCCCGACCAGATGCGACGGGGCAATCTGCGAGTCCCGCAGGAAGAACCGCAGTTCCTCGGCCACCGCGACCGCGCCGGGGTGGGGGCGCAGGCCCACCACGTCCGGCTGGAAGGGCCGGTGCGAGCCGTACATCGCCTCGACCGTCATGGCCGCCGCGAGGTTCGCCGTGCCCAGCAGGGTGCGGGCGTCCGCGACCGCCAGCGCCAGCAGGCTGCCCATCAGCTGCGTGCCGTTGATGAGCGCCAGCCCCTCCTTCGCCTGCAACGTCAGCGGGGTCAGGCCCAGCTCGGCCAGCACGTCCGCACTGGCGCGTACCTCGCCCAGGTACTCGATCTCACCGTGCCCGATCAGCGCCAGCGCCAGGTGCGCCAGCGGCGCCAGATCCCCCGACGCGCCCACGCTCCCCTGCGCCGGAATGACCGGGTGCGCCCCCGCATTCAGCAGGGCCAGCAGCAACTCCACCACCTCGGGCCGCACCCCCGAATGCCCCAGCGCCAGCGACTGCGCCCGCAACAGCAGCATGCCGCGCACCACCTCGCCCGGCAGGTTCTCCCCCACCCCGATCGCATGCGACAGGATCAGGTTCAGCTGCAACTCCTCCAGCCCCTCACGCGGCACCTGCACCGACGCGAACTTCCCGAAACCCGTGTTCACGCCGTACACCGCCGCCTGCCCGTCCACGATCCGCTCGATCACCGCCCGCGCCCGCAGGACGCGCCCACGCGCCGCCTCGGACAGCTGAACGGGCTCGCCGCCACGCACGACAGACAGAAAATCAGACAGGGACAGGTGTTGATCGAGAATCACAGAGGGCTCCTTCGGAGGGTTGATGGGTGATGGTGGATGGGTGATGGAAACGACTCAGAGCCGCGTGCCGCCGACGAACACGTTCCGGATGGGGTTCGCGCCGAGGGTGTAGGGCAGGTCGCGCCAGTCGGGGCTGTGCAGGGCAAGGAAGTCGGCGCGCTGGCCGGGCGCGAGAGCTCCCCGGTCGCTCAGGCCCAGGGCGGCGGCGGCGTTCACGGTGCTGGAGGTCAGCGCCTCGGCGGGCGTGAGGCGGCACAGACGCACTGCCAGCGCCAGCGCGAGTTGCGTGCTGAACACGGGGGACGAGCCGGGGTTCAGGTCGGTGCCCACGGCGACCGCCGCGCCCGCGTCGATCAGGGCGCGGCCCGGCGCGGCAGGCAGACCCAGGTGCAGGGTCACGCCGGGCAGGATGGTCGCCACGGTGTTCGACGCGGCCAGCGCGGCGATCTGTGCGGGGCCGCTCGCTTCCAGGTGATCCACGCTCAGGGCACCCAGTTCGCACGCGAGTTCCGTGCCGCCGATGGCGTGGAACTGATCGGCGTGCAGCTTCGTCTGAAGGCCATGTGTTTTCGCAGCCTGAAGGATCGCGCGGGTTTCGTCCACCGTGAACGCCTCGCGCTCGGTGAAGACGTCCACCGCCGTCGCCATCCCGTCGCGCGCAACAGTAGGGATGAGGTCGTGGCAGACAGCCTGCACGTACTCCGCGCGGCCCTCGGTGGGCGGCACGTGAATCAGCAGGGTCGGCACGAGCTGAAATTCCGCCTGGAGGGCGCGGATAGCCTGGAGCATCCGCAGTTCGGCGTCGAAGTCCATTCCGTACCCGCTCTTGACCTCCACCGTCGTCGCGCCGGATGAACGCAGCGCCTCCAGTCGGGGCCGGGCGAGGGCCACGAGTTCGTCTACACTGGCCGCCCCTGTCGCCCGCATGGAGGAGCGGATGCCGCCGCCGCGCGCCAGAATCTCCTCGTACGGGACGCCCTGCACGCGAGCCTCGAAGTCCGCGAGGCGATCCCCGGCCCACACGGCGTGTGTGTGCGGGTCGGTCAGGCCGGGCACGACGGCCACACCGCCCAGGTCATGCTCCTGCGCGGTGCCGGGAGCCTCGGCGCGTGGGCCGACCCAGCGGATCACGCCGCCCGACACCAGTATTGCCGCATCGGGAATCACGGTCAGGTCGCGCATGGCCGCGCCGCGCTGCACACCAGGGGCAGGCGTCACGAGCTGGCTGATGTTCGTGAACAGGGTTTGGGTCACCACACGTATTCCTTCTCACTGCCTGGATGCTCGAAGTACCCGCAGCAGGGATCACGTGGGGAGTTGGAGAGGGGCGCGATCATCCACGAGTCCCCACCCTCGCGCGGGTGGACCTTGCGTGAGTGGGTTCGGGCGTGTTTCGCGCAGAACTTGGCGTACCCGTCGTCCCAGCATTCGCCCATGATGCACAGTTTGGTGGCGGCCTCGCCGCACTCGCGGCATACCCAGTCGGGGCGGGCATTGCGGGCCAGGAGCCGCACGGTCCTGCCTTCCGGCCAGGGCAGGGTCAGTTCCGCCTCGACCTTCAGCACGCAGCGGGTGGTGGTGCCCATGTCGTACTCGTACCGCAGGTCCGGCACGCCGTCCATGGCCTCCCGGACGGTCACGGTCAGGGGTTTCTGAAGGGGCGCATTGGCCCTCACCTGCACGTTCATCTTCAGCCACTCTTCATCGGTCATGTCCGGGAAATACGCATCCCGCAACTCGAATTCATCCTCTTCCTCTTCCGGGTCTGCGAGGTACAGGACGGACCGTTCGTTCTTCTGACGGAACTCGAACAGGCTCAGGTGCCCGCAGCATTCCATCCAGACTTCCCGCAGGAAGGCGTCCACGTCTTCGAGGGTGGTGTCGTCGCGCACGGCGACGTGCAGCACGAACGGCGCGGCGGTGACCGACAGCCAGAGGCTCGGTCGCATGGCGGCGGTGTCGGGGGCCGTGAGTGTCGCCAGTTCCTTCTTCAGCTGGCGTTTGAGCTGGTTGCGCGGGTGCGCTGCTCCGGTCAGGCGCGATTCGACGGGTGGCAGTACGGTACGGGGTCTGGTCATGACCTGAAGATTCCAGATTCCTGCGCCCCGCACAGCGTCTCCATGATCAGTCGCGCCGTCAGGAGTTCGCTGCGGCTGGTGGGGTCGAGGTTCGGGGCGAGTTCCACCACGTCCAGGCCCACGATGGTGTTGTGCCGGGCGGCTTCCGCCAGGATGCTCATGCCCTGCGCGTAGGTCAGGCCGTCCGGTTCGGGGCTGCTCGTGCCGGGAATGACGCTGGGGTCGAAGCCGTCCACGTCCACGCTGAGGTACACGTTCTTCCCGCGCGGCAGCCGCTCCAGCACGCGCGTCAGGTCGCCCATCACGTCCGTCATGGGGATCAGGGCGTGCCCACGGGCTCGGGCGGCTGCCACTGCTTCCGGGTCGAAACGCAGGCCGCGCAGGCCGACCGTCGTGATGTGCACGAGGTTGGGCAGGTCCTCGCACGCGCGGCGGAAGGGGCTGCTGTTGCTGTAGCGGGTGTCGTTCCGCGTGTGCGTGAAGTCCAGGTGCGCGTCCAGCTGCACCACGTGCAGGTCGGGCACGCCCGCAAACGCCCGCAGGATCGGGTACGTGACGCTGTGATCGCCGCCCAGGAACACGGGCACGCTGCACCGATCCCGCACGAGTTCCGCCGCCTCCGTGATCCGCTGCCGCGCCAGTTCCGGCTCCAGGCTGGGCAGCACCACGTCCCCCGCGTCCGCGAAGGTCACGCCCGCCAGCCTCGTCACGCCGTCCAGTCCCGTGAAGGGCGGCACGCTCCGCAGGCTGGCCTCCCGCAGGGCACGGGGAGCGAAGCGTGCGCCGGGGCGGAATCCCAGTGCGATGTCGAAGGGAATGCCCAGCACCGCCACGTCCGCCGTCCAGTCCCCCTCGGGCTGAACCATCGGCGCGCGGGCGAAGGTGGCAATCCCGCCGTAGGGCAGGTGGGTGGGCTGGGTCATCGGCAGAACCTCCGGTTGGTCGGAACACCCGTGATGGTGTACTCACCGAGGGGGCGGAGCGACGGAACGTGGAACCGCTGCACGATCAGTCCCACCGTGTTCCCGGCGGGAAGGGTCGCGACGCATACCACGCCCGGTTTCACGTCCAGCGCCTCCATGCCCGGTAGGACGCGGGTCCGCAGGCCGCCGCTGGTGTTCCACAGGCGCAGGGTATTGTTGCCGCGTCCCAGCAGGTACTGCCCGTCGGGCATCCAGGTCACGTCGAACACGTCACCGTTCTTGAGCGGCAGAACACGTCCGTCCGGTTTCACGAGATGGACGGTGATGGGGTCGTGTTTGGGGTTGTTGGAGGACTGCCGGAACAGCAGCGCGTGAAACCGGCCGTCCAGGCTGGGCTGGCGTTGATCGAGTTTCCATTCCATCCACCCGCCGTCCGGGTGAGGGTCAGGGGCCGGGGCGCTGACGGAGACTACCCGGCCGCCGATCAGTGTCACCGGGTAGGCGGGAGGGGTGGGGGGCGTGTCGGTCTGCGCGTGGGCCAGCACGCCGAGGGTCAGGGTCGTGGCAATGGCTTGCCGGAGCAGGCCTGAGCGGGGGGCAGGAGTGTTCATTCCCTGGACTGTATGCCGAGGCTGGGGAGGTCGAGGCCGCGTTCGCGGGCGACGTTCAGGGCGTGGTCGTAGCCAGCGTCGGCGTGGCGGATGACGCCCATGCCGGGGTCGTTGGTCAGGGCGCGGGACAGTTTCTGCGCGGCCTGCTCGGTGCCGTCGGCGACGATGACGAGGCCGCTGTGCTGCGAAAAGCCCAGGCCGACGCCGCCGCCGTGGTGGAAGCTCATCCAGCTGGCCCCACTGGCGATGCCGAGGCCGAAGTTCAGGAGGGGCCAGTCGCTGACGGCGTCGCTGCCGTCGAGCATGGCTTCCGTTTCGCGGTAGGGGCTGGCGACACTTCCGGCGTCGAGGTGGTCGCGGCCGATGACGATGGGGGCTTTCAGGCGGCCGTCGGCGACCATCTCGTTGAAGAGTTTCGCGGCCTGGTCGCGTTCCCGGTACCCGAGCCAGCAGATGCGGGCGGGGAGGCCCTGGAAGGCGATCTGGTCGGCGGCGTACGTCAGCCAGGATTGCAGGCGTTCGTCGTTGGGGAAGAGGTCCAGCAGCGCGCGGTCGGTGGCGCGGATGTCCTCGGGGTCGCCGGACAGGGCCACCCAGCGGAAGGGGCCGCGCCCCTCGCAGAAGGAGTCGCGGATGAACGCGGGCACGAAACCGGGGTAGTCGAAGGCGTTCTCCACGCCCGCTTCCTGCGCGCGGTGGCGGAGGTTGTTGCCGTAGTCGAACGCGACCGCGCCGCGTTTCTGGAGTTCGAGGATCGCGCGGACGTGCGCGGCCATCGCCTCGTAGGCGCGGCGTTTGTACTCTTCGGGGTGGTCGGCGCGCAGGCGGCTGGCGTCCTCGTCGGCGCTGACCGGCGGGAGGTAGCCCCACATCGGGTCGTGTGCGCTCGTCTGATCGGTGATGAGGTCCGGGGTCCAGTTCATCGTCACGAGCTGCGGGACGAGGTTAGCGGCGTTGCCCTGCACGCCGATGGACCGGGCGACCCCCTCGGCCTTGTACTTCTCAGCTCGGGTGATGGCGTCCTCCAGGCTGGTGGCGACCTCGTCGAGGTAGCGGGTGTCGAGGCGTTTCTGGATGCGCGTGGGGTCGATCTCGATGTTGATGCTGACGCCCCCGGCGAGTTTCACGGCCAGCGGTTGCGCGCCGCCCATGCCGCCCAGCCCGGCGGTGACGGTGATGGTTCCCGTCAGGCTGCCGCCGAAGTGCTTACGGGCCGCTCCGGCGAAGGTCTCGTAGGTGCCCTGGAGGATGCCCTGCGTGCCGATGTAGATCCAGCTGCCGGCGGTCATCTGGCCGTACATCATCAGGCCCGCCTGATCGAGCCGGTCGAAGGTCTCCCAGTTCGCCCAGTGCGGCACGAGGTTGCTGTTGGCGAGCAGCACGCGCGGCGCCCACTCGTGGGTGCGCAGGACCGCGACGGGCTTGCCGGACTGGATCAGCAACGTCTCGTCGTCCTCCAGCCGGTCGAGCGTCTCCACGATCCGATGGAAGGCCTCCCAGTTGCGCGCCGCCTTGCCGCGCCCGCCGTACACGACCAGGGTGTCGGGGTGCTCGGCGACCTCCGGGTCGAGGTTGTTCATCAGCATGCGCTTGGCCGCCTCCTGCACCCACCCTTTGGCGGTCTTCTGGGGGCCGCATGGGGCGCGGATGACGGGGGCGGGTTCGGTGGTGGGCTGGGTCATGGGAAGTCCTCCGAGGGGCGGTGGGGGCTGTGAGCTGTGAGGCGTGCAGGGGCAGTCGCCTCCGCTCCGGCAGATTTCCTCAGAGCCCGTAGCTCAGAATTCGTAGCCCGTGTCTGTGCCGCCATCTTCCATCTGCCTTCTGCCATCCGCAATCGAGTTTTCCGGCCTGACCGGAAAGTGATCCTCCCCTCTTGCCGCCGAGGGGCGCATACGACATCATGAATGAGTGAGCACTCATTCAGATAGGAATGAACGGACGAAGCGGACCTCGCCCCGTCCGGCGGACGATCCCCAGCGGCGGGCGATCATCCTCGGCGCGGCGCAGGTCTGCTTCGCGCAGGACGGCTTCCACCGCACGACCATGCGCGCCGTCGCGCGGCAGGCGGGACTGGCCGAGGGCACCCTCTACCACCACTTCCGGGGCAAGGATGACCTGCTGCTGGGCCTGTTCGGCGCCCTGGGGGAGCAGGCGCGCGCGTCGCTCGATCCGGCGGCGCTGGCGGCCCTGAACCTGCGGGATTTCCTGCGGGCGTTCCTGGCCGCGCCCCTGGCGGCGCTGGCGCAGGACGAGGCGGGGCTGCTGCGCGTGATCCTGTCCGAGGGCCTGATCCGCCGCGACCTGGGCCGCGCGTTCGCCGACGGTCTGACCGGGACGGCGGACCTGGGCGCGCAGGCACTCGCCGCGCGGCCCGAACTGCGCGGCGTGGACACCGGCGAGCTGCTGCGTACCGGCCTGACGCTGGTGCTGGGCCACAGCGTGCAGGGCGCGCTGTCGGGCGACCCTCTCCCCGACCCGCAGGTGACGGCGGCACGCGTGGCGGACGTGCTGCTGGCGCTGGTGGCGGCGGGACGCGCGTGAGGGTCACGCTGATCGCGCTGGGGTCGCGCGGGGACGTGCAGCCGTACGTGGCGCTGGGGCTGGGACTGCGCCGGGCGGGGCACGCGGTTCGCCTCGCCTCGCACGAGGCGTTCCGCACGCTCGTGACGGGTGCGGGGCTGGAGTTCGCCCCGATGCGCGGGGACGTGCAGGAGGTCGTAAACAGCCCCGAGATGCGCGCCGCGCTGGCGGGCGGGAACATGCTGGCGATCAACCGGGTGTCCGCGCGCGCCACGCAGCAGGGGGCGCTGCTGTGGGCCGAGGACGGCCTCGTGGCCGCGCGGGACGCCGATCTGCTCGTGGCGGGCATCGGCGGGATGAACGTCGCGCAGGCCCTCTCGGAGAAGCTGGGCATGCCGCTCGTGGAGGCGCACGTGGTGCCGTTCCATCCCACGCGGGCGTTTCCGGGCGCGATCTTCCCGCCGGCCACCGCGCGGCTGGGCGGCTGGGCGAACCTCCTGTCGCACGTCCTGACGCGGCAGGTGATGTGGCAGATGTTCCGCTCGGCGGATTCACGCGCGCGGCGCGAGGTGCTGGGCCTCTCCCCCGCCCCGCTGCTCGGCCCGCGCCCGCTGCGGCCCCTGCCGACCCTGCACGGCATCAGCCCGGCGGTCCTGCCCCGCCCCGCCGACTGGGACGCCGCGCAGCACCTGACCGGCTACTGGTTCCTCCCGCAGGAGGCCTGGACGCCGCCACCCGCGCTGGAGGCGTTCCTGGCCGCCGGGCCGCCGCCAGTGTCCATCGGCTTCGGGAGCATGACCACGCCGGACCCGCAGGCGACCACCCGCGCGGTCGTGGCGGCCCTGGAGCGCAGCGGGCAGCGGGCGGTCCTCCTGAGCGGCTGGGGTGGACTGAGCGCCGCCGACGTGCCGGACTCGGTGTTCGTGACGGACAGCGTCCCGCACGACTGGCTGTTCCCGCGCATGGCGGCGACCGTGCATCACGGTGGGGCGGGCACGACGGCGGCGGGCCTCGCGGCGGGCGTGCCGAACGTGATCGTGCCGTTCTTCGGGGATCAGCCGTTCTGGGGGGACCGCGTGCAGCGGCTGGGCGTGGGACCCGCCCCGGTGCCGCGCCGCGCCCTGAACGAGCGCACGCTGGCGGAGGCCCTGACGCGCGCCGTGACCGATCCCGGCATGAAGGAACGGGCGGCGACCCTGGGCGCCCGCATCCGCGCGGAGGACGGTGTGACGCGCGTGGCGGAGGTGATCTCGGGACTGAAGCTGTAGCTCCCCGCGATAACTTTCCGGTCCTGCCGGAATCGTGCCATCCTGCGCCCGTGGCCTCCTCCCCTTCCCTGCTGTCCGGCGCGGTGGATGTCCTGACGGCGTTCGACGCGGATCACGCCGAGTGGCGACTGTCGGACCTGTCGCGGCAGCTGGGCGTGCCGACGAGCACCCTGCACGAGCAGCTGACCGCGCTGTGCGAGACGGGCCTGCTGATGCGGGTGGGTCGGGGCCGGTACCGGCTGGGGTGGCGGCTGCTGAAACTCTCCAGTGCGCTGTACGGCAGCCTGCCGTGGTACGGCCCGGCGCACGCGGCAATGGAGCGGGTGGCGCGGGCCACGCACCGTCTGGCGTTCCTGTGCGTGCTGGACGCCGGGTCCGGGCGGGTGTTGTGCATTGCGCGCAGCGTGCAGGGCCGGGACGGGCCGCCGGTGGCGGGCGAACTGGATTTCGAGCTGCCGGCGCACGCGACTGCCAGCGGGAAGCTGCTGCTGGCGCTGGCGGGGCGGGCCCTGCCGGGGCGGGCGGCGGTGTTCATGCCGGGAACCGTCGCGGACGCGGGCACCTGGGACGCGCAGGCCGCCGCGATCCGCGCGCAGGGGTACGCGGTCACGGCGGACGAGTGGGCGGCCGGAACGGCCGGGCTGGCCGTGCCGGTGCGCGGGGCGGACGGCGCGGTGCTGGCGGCGCTGGGGGTCAGTCTGCCCACGGCCGGGTTGCGTCAGCGGGACCCGGCGCTGCGTTCACTGCGGGACGCGGCCGACGGGGTCAGCTGGGAGTTGGGCTGGCGTCCGGGGTAACCGGCCCTGGACTGGCCTGCCCTGGACTGGCCTGCCCTGGACTGGCCTGCTCTGGGCTGGTCTGCCCTGGACTGGTCTGGTCGCTGCCGTGCACGAGGGCGCCTGCCTGCTCGCCGGGCAGCGGGCGGGCCAGCAGGAATCCCTGCGCGTGGTCGCAGCCCAGGCCGGTCAGGACCTGCCGCTGCTCCTCGGTTTCGATGCCCTCGACGGTCACGGTCATGTCGAGCGTCTGCGCCAGCTGAATCATGGCGGTCATCAGGGCCGTGACCCGGGGGGCGCGTGGGCCGGTCAGGGCGTTCGTGAACGACCGGTCAATCTTCAACTGGTCGAACGGCAGCGCCTGCAGCATGCTCAGGCTGCTGTACCCGGTGCCGAAATCGTCGATGGCGATCTGCACGCCCAGCGCCTTGAGGTCCCGCACGTGCGTCTGCGCGCGTTCCAGGTCGTGCATGACCAGACTTTCCGTGACTTCCAGGATCAGGTGCCGGGCGTTCAGGCCGGTGTGTTCCAGCACGCTGCGGACGGTCTGCACGAAGTCCGGCAGTTCGAATTGCAGGGGGCTGACGTTCACGGACATGAACTGCCCGCGCCGTTCGAATTCCCACTGGACGGCCTGCGTGCACGCCTCGCGCAGCACCCATTCGCCGATGCTCAGGATGGCGCGGCTGTCCTCGGCCAGCGGAATGAACTGACCGGGCGGAATCTGACCGCGGGTGGGGTGCTCCCAGCGGACCAGCGCCTCGAAGCCCGCCAGTCTCAGGCCGCACAGGTCGTAGCGGCCCTGGTAGTGCAGGCGCATCTCGCCGCGTTCGCAGGCGCCGCGCAGATCCCGTTCCAGTTGCTGCCGGTCGCCGGGTTCGCCCATCCCGGCCTCGAAGTGCAGCACCTGGTTGCCGCCGCTGCGCTTGACGCGGTACATGGCGAGGTCGGCGTGCTGTTGCAGCGCCCCGGCGTCCGTGCCGTCGGTGGGGGCCACGGCGCACCCGACGGACGCCGTGATGTTCACGCGCTGCCCGCCCAGCGTGAACGGGCGGGCCAGGGCGTCCGCGAGTTTCTGCGCGACCAGCGTCACGTCGTCGCGGGCGGCCACGCGGCGCAGCAGGACCGTGAACTCGTCGCCGCCCATGCGACCCACGAGGTCGGTGCTGCGCACGGCCTCCCCGAGGCGGCGGGCCACCTGTTGCAGCAGGTTGTCCCCGGCGGGGTGCCCGAGCGTGTCGTTCACCTGCTTGAAGCGGTCCAGGTCGATGAAGATCAGCGCGGCGTGCTGCCCGGCTTCCAGGCTGGCCAGCGTGTCGTGCGTCACCTGATGAAAGTGCGCGCGGTTCGCCACGCCGGTCAGGGGGTCGTGCGTGGCGCGGTGCAGCAGCACCTGCTGCGTCTCCTGGAGGGCCTGGTTGGCCTGCGCGAGTTCCACGTTGCGTAACCGCTCGATTTCCGCTTCGCGGTTCAGGAGTTCCAGGCGGATCTCGGCGGTCAGGAGTTGCGAGCGGGCGTCGACCTCGCGGGCGTGCATCTGGCGTTCCAGGTCGAAGTGCTCGCGGGCGGTGCTCAGGGCCTGCGCGTGGCGGCCCTGCTGTTCGAACAGGTCGGTCAGGGTCTGGAGGGCCAGCGCCTCCTGGGGTCTGGTACCGGCCTCGCGGCTGATGCGAAGGCTCTCGAGCAGCAGCGGTTCGGCCTCCTGGAGGCGGTTCAGGCGCAGCAGGGCGTGCGCGGCCATGATGCCCTGGCGGCAGGTGGCCTCCTGGTCCTGCCGGGCGCGGACGGCGCGCAGGTCCTCAAGGGCCACGCGCAGCGCCTCCTCGGGCTGGTCCTGGCGGAGCAGGGCGCGGCTCACGCATTCCTGCACGGTGGACGTCCAGCGGGGCGGGCCGACCTCGCGGATCAGGGACAGGTGCGTCCCGGCAAGGGTCAGGACCTCGGCGCTGCGGTGCATCTGGTCGTGAATGGCGATCAGGTGCGTCATGGAGGACGCCCGCATGATCGGGGCGCTCAGCGCCTCTGCGATGTCCAGCGCCTGCTGGTGGAAGGCCAGGGCCTGCGTGACGTTCCCGGTGTCGTTGTACAGGCTGGCGAGGTTGTTCAGCGCCCGGAAGCTGCCCGTGCGGTCCCCGATGTCCTGCGTGATGCGCAGGCTGTGCAGGTACGCCTCGAGCGCGCGGTCGTACTGCCCGAGGCGGTCGTGGCCCAGGCCCAGGCCGTTCAGGGCGCGGGCCTCGGTCTGACGGTCGCCCAGTTCACGGGCCAGCGGCAGGCAGTGGCCGACCTGCACCAGCACTTCCGGCAGGTCCCCGGTGTACAGCGCGCACCCGGCCAGCAGCAGGTGCGCCTGCGCGCGCGCCGCCCGGTCGCCCTGCGCCTCGGCCTGGCGCAGGAGGGCCGTGATCTGGTCGTGCGAGCGTTCCGGGGTGTGGTACATCCCGGCTTCCAGCGCCTGCAACTGCTCCAGCAGCGGGGCGGTGGAATGGTGGGATGGTGGGCCTGGGTGCGTCAAGGGGGGAACCTCCTGCCAGCGTGAATGCTTCCTTCACACTAGGGGGCGCTTCACCACAGAAACGTCACACGCGCGCAACCTTCAGACCGGCCGGGCAGACGGGCCGGGGGCTGCGGGTCCGGCGCTAAGTACACTGCGTTTATCTTTTAAGTACAGCGCATTTAAGATTCAGATAAATCGAGTTCCGAGAATCTTGAGACCCGTCAGCAGA